>JAQVGO010000043.1 GCA_028696715.1 Bacteroidales bacterium | reverse complement strand
CAGAGGTACTATTTCAGGGTGTTTATCTGATATATTTGAAGTCTTTTCCAAGGTATCTGGCAGTAGAACCAAGCATTTCCTCGATTCGGAGAAGTTGATTGTATTTGGCAACCCGGTCAGTTCTGGAAGCAGAACCTGTTTTAATCAGGCCGGTATTTAAAGCAACAGCCAAATCAGCAATGGCAGTATCCTCAGTTTCGCCTGAACGATGGCTAATGACAGCTGTATAGGCATGTCGATAGGCCATATTCACCGCATTAATTGTTTCGGTGAGTGTTCCAATCTGATTTACTTTCACCAGAATCGAGTTAGCAACCCCTTTATCAATGCCCATTTTTAGTCGGTTTACGTTGGTCACAAACAAATCATCACCAACCAGTTGAACCTTCTGTCCCATTTTATCCGTCATCAATTTCCAACCATCCCAATCATCTTCGGCCATTCCATCTTCGATAGAAATAATGGGGTATTTATTTACCCACTCATTCCAATAATCAACCATTTGAGCGGGGGTAAGTTTATCTCCGGTTGATTTATGCAGGTGATATACATTTTCATCTGTCAGGAAATACTCTGATGAAGCGGGATCAAGTGCGAGGAAAATATCCTCACCAGGTTTGTAACCGGCCTTTTCGATGGCCTGAAGAATAACTGTGATCGCCTCTTCATTAGATTTTAAGTTAGGCGCAAAACCACCTTCATCGCCAACATTAGTGGAATATCCCTGCTTTTTGAGCACAGATTTCAAGTTGTGGAATACCTCTGCACCCATTTGGATGGCTTGCGAAAAATTCTGAGCACCAACAGGCATGATCATGAATTCCTGAAAATCGATGCTGTTATCGGCATGTGAGCCTCCATTCAGGATATTCATCATTGGAATAGGCAGTGTGTTGGCATTGGTGCCTCCGATATAGCGAAACAGGGACTGATTGGTTTCCTGAGCTGCTGCATTTGCGACTGCCATCGAAACGCCAAGAATAGCATTCGCACCAAGTTTTGCTTTATTTGGGGTTCCATCAAGCTCGATCATTCTCTGATCAATTTCATTTTGATCTGTGATATAATACCCATGAAGCTCATCAGCGATGATGGTATTTACATTTTGCACCGCATGAAGAACACCTTTACCCAGAAACACTGATTCGTCTCCATCTCTTAATTCTACAGCTTCATGCACACCAGTGGAGGCTCCTGAAGGAACCGCTGCGCGGCCAATAATGCCACTTTCAGTTAATACATCAACTTCGATAGTAGGATTTCCGCGAGAATCCAAAATTTGACGCGCATGAATGTTTACGATATGACTCATTTCTTTTTATTTTATTTAATTGCAAAAATACCGAATAAAGACATAAAAAAAGGATAAAGCCGGTTAACTTTATCCTAATTCTTATGCAAACGTTTGAATCGTTTAGGCTTTATCTTCAGAATCTTCTTTTTTGTCCTTTGTTTCAGCAGTTGTATCAGTCGCAGCACTTTCGGATGTTTTGGCCTCAGGTGCATCAACCTTATCTTCAGCAGCTTTTTCGGTTACTGCTTCAACCGGTTTACTTTCTGTTGTTTTTTCAACAGGCGTAGTAGCGGCAGCTTCAGTTGTTTTCTTTGACGAACCTCTGCGGCGTGTTGTCTTAGCCTTTTTAGGTGTTTTGGCACCCAAGAGGTTTTCATTGTAATCAACCAGCTCAATCATACACATCTCTGCGTTATCACCCAAACGATTTCCCAATTTAATGATTCTGGTATAACCACCCGGGCGATCAGCCACTTTAACAGCTACTTCACGGAATAGCTCAGTTACTGCAAATTTGTTTTGCAATTGCCTGAAAACCATTCTTCTGGAGTGTGTAGAATCAGTTTTTGAACGTGTGATCATCGGCTCAACATAAACGCGCAGTGCTTTGGCCTTGGCCACAGTTGTTGTGATGCGTTTGTGCAGGATAAGTGAGGCTGCCATATTCGACAACATCGCTTTTCGATGTGAACTGGTTCTGCTTAAATGATTGAATTTTTTATTGTGTCTCATCTCTCTTATTCCTTATCTAATTTGTATTTGCTGATATTCATTCCAAACTCAAGCCCCTTACTTTTAACCAGCTCTTCAAGCTCGGTAAGCGATTTCTTACCAAAATTACGGAATTTCAGTAAGTCGTTTTTATTGAAAGCCACCAGTTCGCCAAGTGATTCTACATCAGCAGCTTTGAGGCAGTTAAGTGCCCGCACTGAGAGGTCAAGATCAACCAATTTGGTTTTCAATAATTGACGGATATGCAATGAGCTTTCATCAAATTCTTCACTCACAGACTTCTCCTCTGTATCAACAGAAATCTTCTCATCAGAGAACAGCATAAAGTGGTGTATGAGAATTTTTGCTGCTTCTTTGAGGGCATCTTTAGGATGAATTGACCCATCGGTTTCAACCTCAATCAATAGCTTTTCGTAGTCGGTTTTTTGTTCGACACGGAAGTTATCGATGTGAAATTTCACATTTCTGATAGGGGTATGAATGGAGTCGATTGCAATGGTATCAACAGGTGCATTAGCTACTTTGTTTTCATCTGAGGGAACATAGCCTCTGCCTTTGTTGATTGTTATTTCCATGCTAAGTTTTACGCCAGCATCCATATTGCAGATCACCAATTCCGGGTTAAGCACCTGAAAAACTGAGAGGAATTTATTGATGTCACCTGCTTTAAACTGTTCCTGATCTCCGATCACGATATTTACTTTTTCGGAGATTTCGGAAGAGATTTGCTGTTTGAATCTAACTTTTTTCAGGTTAAGCACGATATCAGCAACGTCTTCCACCACACCTTCGATAGAGGAGAATTCGTGTAAAACACCCTCAATCCTGATTGAAGTGATGGCGAAACCTTCCAGAGAAGATAATAAAATTCTTCTGAGGGAGTTGCCTATTGTGATACCGAAACCTGGTTCGAGGGGGCGAAATTCGAACGTACCTTTGTGATCGTTCGATTCGACCATGATCACCTTTTCGGGTTTTTGAAACGCTAAAATTGCCATAATAAAGGTTTAGTGTTTGATAGAATATGCTACCAGGTTATTAATTTATGCTTACTTTGAGTACAACTCAACAATCAGCTGTTCTTTGATTGTTTCCGGAATATCTTCCCTTGAAGGATAGCTCATAAACTTACCTGCCATTTTCTCAGCATCCCATTCGAGCCAGGGATAACGGTTTACGCGGCCTTCGAGTGAATAAGTGATAGTTTCGAGGCTTTTTGATTTTTCGCGTACGGCAATAATATCGCCTTCTTTGAGCAACATAGAAGGAATATTAACCACTTGTCCGTTAACGGTAATATGACGATGTCCGACCAACTGACGTGCCGCACTGCGCGTTGGGGCAATGCCCAGACGATAGACGGTGTTATCCAGTCGCGATTCGATCAGCTGTAGCAAAATTTCGCCGGTTACACCACTCTTGTTGCTGGCTTTTTCAAACAGATTTCTGAATTGTTTTTCCAGGATACCATAAGTATATTTCGCTTTCTGTTTCTCCTGAAGCTGGATACCGTATTCTGACTGCTTCTTCCTACGCTTGGAGCTGCCATGCTGTCCGGGAGGATAATTCTTTTTTTCAAATGCTTTGTCGGCACCAAAAATGGGTTCTCCAAATTTGCGTGCGATCTTCGATTTAGGACCTATATACCTTGCCATTGATTTTACTTTTTAATTTTTTCAACAATTGATTAAACTCTTCTGCGTTTTGGCGGACGACAGCCATTGTGTGGCAATGGAGTAACATCAACTATTTCAGTCACTTCAATTCCGGAGGAATGAATTGAACGGATTGCAGATTCGCGTCCTGCGCCAGGTCCTTTCACATAAACTTTTACTTTTCTCAATCCCAAGTCATAGGCGGTTTTCGAACAGTCTTCTGCTGCCATTTGTGCAGCATAAGGCGTGTTTTTCTTTGAACCTCTGAAACCCATTTTTCCGGCTGATGCCCAGGAAATGACTTGTCCTTCGTTGTTTGTCAAAGAAATGATGATGTTATTAAAAGAAGCTTTGATAAAGGCTTTACCGGTAGCTTCAATCTTAACAACACGTTTCTTTGTTGATTTCGTGCTTTTTGCCATTGGATAATGTATTCAATAATATTTGATATGATCCGACTACTTCGTTTATTTAGTAGCCTTCTTTTTATTTGCAACAGTTTTCTTGCGTCCTTTACGTGTACGGGCATTGTTTTTGGTACTTTGTCCACGAAGTGGAAGTCCTAAACGATGACGAATACCGCGATAACATCCAATATCCATCAAACGTTTGATATTGATCTGGACTTCGCTGCGGAGTTCACCTTCCACTTTGAAATTGTCGCCAATCACCGTACGAACATTATTCTGCTCGTCATCAGTCCAATCCTGTACTTTTTTATCAAAATCGACACCCGCTTCGGTTAAGATCTTTTGCGAAAGACTCCTTCCGATACCATAAATGTAGGTCAACGCAATTTCACCACGTTTGTTATTCGGGATATCAACACCAGCAATTCTAGCCATATCTGTTTAATTAATAATTCAACTTATGTTTAACCCTGACGTTGTTTGAACTTGGGGTTCTTTTTGTTTATCACATAAAGCCTGCCTTTACGACGTACAATCTTGCACTCTGCAGATCTCTTTTTAACGGAAGCTCTTACTTTCATTTTTGTGCTTTTTCAGTTTATGGTAAATCCAACTTAATTCTAGTTTATAATCTTTTACTTGTAACGGAAAGTGATACGGCCTTTTGTCAGATCATAGGGCGACATCTCCAGCTTCACCCTGTCGCCAGGCAGAATTTTGATGTAATGCATCCGCATCTTACCAGAGATATGAGCTGTGATTACGTGCCCATTTTCCAGTTCAACGCGAAACATGGCATTACCCAATGATTCAACTACTGTTCCGTCTTGTTCAATCGACATTTGTTTTGCCATAGACTATTTCCTATTTTTTATCTAATACTTCTTCGATGTATGAGAAAGTTGAGAGAATATCCGGTTTACCATTTTTAATGGCCACATCGTGTTCGAAATGTGCCGAAGGCTTGCGATCGAGTGTGCGTATCGTCCATCCATCAGCTTCCTGTCTCACATTTCTAACACCCAGGTTAATCATGGGCTCGATTGCTAAAACCATATTCTCTTTCAATTTAACACCGGATCCGCGTCGCCCGTAGTTTGGCACTTCGGGTTTTTCGTGAAGTTGTCTTCCAACGCCATGCCCCACCAATTCGCGAACTACACCATAACCAAATTTCTCGGCATGTTGTTGCACGGCATATCCAATATCTCCGGTTCGATTACCCACGACTGCCTGTTCGATGCCCAGATAGAGTGCTTCTTTGGTTCTTTGCATCAGGAGTTTCAGTTCTTCACTAACTTCTCCTACGGCAAAGGTGTAGGCTGAATCGCCATAAAAACCATTTTTAAGCACCCCACAATCAACGGATACAATATCCCCTTCTTTGAGTTCCTGTTGTCCGGGTATTCCATGCACCACCTGATCATTCACAGAAATGCAGAGGGTACCCGGAAAACCGCCATAGCCTTTAAAACCGGGCTCGGCCTTATGATCTCTGATAAAGGTCTCGGCAATCTTGTCCAAAAATATCGTCTTCACTCCCGGTGCAATATGTTTTGCAACTTCGGCCAGTGTTTTCCCAACAAGCAAAGAACTTTCTCTTTGTATCTCTATTTCCGCTTCAGTTTTTATTACAATCATTCTGATTTGGAACGTTTTAACCCATATTCATTGCAGATGCTCTTCCTTTAATCCGGCCTGATTTTGTAAGACCATCATAATGACGCATCAGCAAATAACTTTCAATTTGTTGTAAGGTATCCAGTACAACTCCAACGAGGATCAACAGTGAAGTGCCACCATAGAACTGAGCAAATGCAGTGCTAACACCGACCTGGGACACCAAAGCCGGCATAATGGCTACAAAACCCAGAAAAATTGATCCGGGGAGTGTTATTCTCGACATCACATTATCCAGATACTCGGCAGTTTTCTTGCCAGGCTTTACACCAGGAATAAAACCACCATTTTTCTTCATATCTTCAGCCATCTGATTTGGGTTAATCGTTACGGCTGTATAGAAATAAGTGAATAGGATAATCAAAATGAAGAAGGTGAGGTTGTACCACAAACCGTTGATATTCGTAAAGGCGGCAGCCATTCCGGATAAACTTTCGGAAGATGTAAAACCAACCAGGGTAATAGGCAGGAACATAATCGCCTGCGCAAAAATGATCGGCATTACACCGGCAGCATTTACTTTAAGCGGAATATACTGACGAACTCCACCGTATTGACGGTTTCCAACAATACGTTTGGCATACTGTACCGGAACTTTTCGTGTACCTTGAACCAGCAGTATAGTCAACAATATTACAAAAACCAAAACTGCTATCTCCACCAGGAAATACACCAAACCACCTCCTACCTGCTCAAGTCGGGCAACAAGCTCGCCAAACAAAGCAAAAGGAAGATTGGCAATAATACCAATCATGATGATCAGTGAAATACCATTTCCAATACCTTTATCCGTAATCTTTTCGCCAAGCCACATCACAAAGAGGGTACCTGCAATCAGGATAACTGTTGAAGAAACCCAAAAAAACAGTGAGGGGTTAGTGACATTAGGGTCAAAAGGTGTGATCGCTTCCGGAGGTAACTGCGAGATCATATTGGCGATATAGCCAGGAGCCTGCAACGCCACGATTGCCACAGTAAGATACCGTGTAATCTGATTAATTTTACGTCTTCCACTTTCGCCTTCGCGTTGTAGTCTTTGGAAATACGGAATTGCCATCCCGAGCAGCTGAATCACGATAGATGCTGAGATATAGGGCATGATTCCCAATGCAAAAATGGAGGCATTGGAGAACGCACCACCCGAAAACATATTCAGCAAACCGAGTAATCCGCCGCTGGCCTGATTTTGTAAATTAGCCAGCATGGAAGGGTCAACTCCTGGTATAACCACATATGATCCAAGACGATAAATAAGGATGATTCCCAAGGTATAGAGAATACGTTTCCTTAGCTCGTCTATTTTATTAATATTTCTGAGTGTTTCGATTAACCTTTTCATTCAGTTTAATATTTTTCAGCAGAACCACCGGCAGCTTCGATAGCAGCAATAGCCGCGGCAGAGAATGCATGAGCTTTAACTTCCAATTTTGCTTTGAGTTCGCCTTTAGCCAGGATCTTTACCTTGTCATTTTTCCCGACAAGGCCATGATCTACTAAAGCCTGAAAATCAATTGCAGCAAGCTTAAACTTGTCGGCAAGATTCTGTAAGGTTTCCAAATTAATAGCACTGTATTCCTTGCGATTAATATTGTTAAACCCAAACTTAGGCAAACGGCGGGCAAGTGGCATCTGGCCACCTTCAAAACCTAATTTCTTAGAAGTTCCTGAACGCTGGCCAGCACCTTTGTGGCCACGTGTAGAGGTGCCACCAAAGCCTGAACCTTGTCCGCGTCCGATTCTTTTGCGGTTCTTTACCGAACCTTTTGCTGGTTTTAGATTACTTAAATCCATTGTATCGTGTAATTTCCTGTTATCAACAATTAAATTTCTTCCACCTTAAGCAGGTGTTTCACTTTATCAACCATACCGGCAACAGCAGGTGAAAGCTCAATTTCAAGGGTTTGATTCATGCGCTTGAAACCAAGTGCAATGAGTGTATCCTTCTGTTTACGGGTACGACCGATGCCGCTTTTAATCTGTGTTACTTTTACCTTTTTCATCTTTTGATCGTTTAACCGTTAAACACTGTATCCAAATCAACACCACGCAGTTGCGCTACAGTATAAGCATCACGCAAACGAGTGAGGGCATCAAAAGTAGCTTTTACCACAGAGTGGGGGTTGGATGATCCTTTAGATTTTGCTAATACATCAGTAATTCCAACACTTTCGAGTACAGCACGCATAGCACCACCAGCAATTACACCAGTACCAGGCGTTGCAGGTTTGATATAAACAAGGGCTCCACTGTATTTACCATATTGATCGTGAGGAACAGTACCTTTCAGCACGGGCACTTTCACCAGATTCTTCTTTGCATCGTCAATACCTTTCTGGATAGCAGCCGTTACCTCTTTTGCTTTTCCAAGGCCATAACCCACAACACCATTTTCATTCCCAACAACCACAATAGCTGAAAAGCTAAAGGTGCGACCCCCTTTTGTTACTTTAGTGACGCGCTGGATGCTGACCAACCGATCTTTAAATTCGATTTCGCTGGATTTTACTCTTTTTACGTTAACGTCTGACATAGTTTTTTAGAATTTTAATCCTCCATTACGGGCAGCTTCTGCCAACGATTTCACTCTTCCGTGGTACAGATATCCACCACGATCAAAAACAACCTGTTCAATACCGGCAGCTTTGGCTTTTTCGGCTATCAGCGTACCAACCATTTGTGCCTGTTCGATTTTGGATCCCTCTTTCTCAACAATACCTGCTTCTCGCGAACTGGCCATCACCAGTGTTTTTCCTTCGAGGTCGTCAATCAGCTGAACATAGATCTGTTTATTACTTCTATATACTGACATTCTGGGACGCTCGGCTGTTCCTTTCACAATCTTGCGAATCCTCTTGCGAATGCTGTTTCGTCTTTGTAATTTCTTATTTTTTATTGCCATTTCAACTGGATATTAATGCGTTATACTCTCACTATTACCTGCTATTTACCAGCTGCTTTACCAGCTTTTCTCCTGAGCACTTCACCCTGGAAGCGAATACCTTTACCTTTATACGGCTCGGGTTTGCGTAATGAGCGAATCTTAGCAGCAACCTGACCGAGCAACTGTTTATCATGCGAACGCATTTTCAGTATGGGATTTTTACCCCTTTCGGTAATGGTCTCAATTTTTACTTCAGCAGGAATTTCAAAGACAATGTTATGAGAGTAGCCCAATGCCATTTCCAGCAACTGACCTTTGGCTTCGGCTTTGTAACCTACACCAACAAACTCTTGTACAACTTCAAAACCTTCTGAGACACCTTTGACCATGTTTTGGATCAACGCTCTGTAGAGTCCGTGTTTTGCACGGTGGTCGATGGCATCAGACTGACGTTCGAGAATAACCTGATTTGCTTCTACCTTCACGTTGACAGCTTCATCGAGCTGTTGCTTCAATTCACCCAGTTTTCCTTTAACGGTAACTAACTGATCATCAATTTTGATCTCAACACCAGCAGGAATATCTATGGGTAATTTACCTATTCTTGACATTGATCTGTTCTCCTTGTTATTAACTAATGTAACACAACACTTCGCCACCTATATGCAGCTTGCGTGCTTCTTTATCACTCATAATGCCTTGTGATGTAGAAATAATGGCGATTCCCAGGCCATTCATCACGCGTGGCAATTTTTCGGCATGTACGTATTTACGCAGGCCCGGACGCGAAACGCGTTCAAGTGTTGTAAGTGCCGACATTTTTGTTGTAGGATGATATTTCAGGGCTACTTTAATGAGGCCTTGTTTGTCATCCTCTTCAAATTTATAGTTCAAAATATATCCTTTTTCGAAAAGGATTTTTGTTATGGCTTTTTTCACATTGGAAGCAGGAATTTCTACTACTCTGTGTTTGGCCATGACACCGTTACGGATGCGTGTCAAATAATCTGCTATCGGGTCAGTATTCATTGTAAACTTCTTCAAAAAATTAATAATCTACCAACTTGCCTTTTTCACTCCCGGGATCAAACCTTTCAGGGCCATTTCCCTGAAGTTGATACGAGAAATACCAAACTGCCTCATATAGCCTTTGGGTCTGCCAGTGAGCTGACAACGGTTGTGCAAGCGCACCGGTGAAGCATTCTTAGGAAGCTTCTGCAGTGCCTCATAGTCGCCGGCTGCTTTAAGTTCGGCACGTTTGGCGGCATATTTCTCAACCAATCTTTGTCTTTTACGCTCACGCGCTTTCATTGACTCTTTTGCCATGCTTTATGATTTTTTTTGATTTTTAAACGGAAGTCCAAATCCTTTTAAAAGAGCAAGGGCTTCTTTATCTGTATTGGCAGTAGTAACAAAAGTGATATCCATGCCATTGATCCTGTTCACCTTATCAATATCGATTTCAGGGAAAATGATCTGCTCGGTGATACCAAAGCTATAGTTGCCACGGCCATCAAAACCTTTATCGCTGATACCTCTGAAGTCGCGAACACGCGGCAAAGCTACAGCAACAAGACGTTCGAGAAACTCGTACATCTTTTCGCCGCGCAGGGTAACACGTACCCCAATTGGGTTGCCACGACGCAACTTAAAGTTAGAAACATCCCTTTTGGAGATGGTTGGCACGGCTTTTTGTCCGGTGATAGAGGTCATTTCCTCTATACCATAGTCGATCAGTTTCTTATCGGTCAAAGCTGCGCCGATACCCTGATTGAGTGAAATTTTAACAAGCCGCGGAACCTGCATCACACTGGAGTAGCTAAACTCTTTCATCAACGCAGGCACGATTTCACTCTTATACTGCTCTCTTAATCTGGGCTGATAGCTCATTACTTAATTACCTCCCCTGTCTTTTTTGAATAACGTACTGATTTACCTGTCTTTTCATCTTGTTTGCGACCAATACGTGAAGGTTTTCCTGATTTATCCACTATCTTCAGGTTCGAGACGTGTACAGGAGCTTCCTGTTTCAGGATTCCACCCTTTGGGTTTTCGGCATTAGGTTTGGTGTGTTTTGAAACCAGATTTACACTTTCAACGAGTGCACGCTGTTTCTCTACATCCACCATCAACACTTTGCCTTGTTCGCCCTTATGGTCGCCGGCAATAACGATTACATTATCGCCTTTTTTTATGTGTAACTTTGTCATACTGCTTCTGCTTTTTGAGATTAGAGTACTTCCGGAGCGAGTGATACGATTTTCATAAACTGTTTCTCTCTGAGCTCGCGTGCCACAGGTCCGAAGATACGCGTACCAATCATTTCGCCGGTATTGTTAAGCAGCACCACCGCATTGTCTTCGAAGCGGATATAGGATCCGTCGTTACGTCTGGTTTCTTTTTTAGTGCGCACAACAACAGCTTTTACCACGGCACCTTTCTTAACGTTACCGCTTGGTAAGGCATGTTTCACCGTTGCCACAATCTGATCACCTATGCGGGCATATCTTTTTCCCGTTCCACCAAGCACACGGATGCACAACACTTCTTTTGCACCGCTGTTATCTGCTACTGAAAGCCTTGATTCTTGCTGTATCATATTACTTCGCCCTTTCGATTATTTCAGCTAATCTCCAACATTTATTTTTACTCAACGGACGGGTCTCCATGATGCGAACGGTATCGCCGATATTGCAATCGTTGGATTCGTCATGAGCCATAAAAGTGCTGGTTCGTTTAACGAATTTCCCATACATAGGGTGTTTTACACGACGAACGATCTGCACAGTAATAGACTTGTCCATCTTATTACTGACTACCACGCCGATTCTTTCTTTTCTGAGTTTCCTGGTTTCCATCTGTCTACTCGTCCTTATTATTGATTAGTTTCTGTCAACTGACGTTTTTTTACTTCTGTCATCAAGCGTGCAATTGTTTTGCGATACGCTTTGATTTTATTTGGGTTCTCGAGAGGCGAAACGGCATGATTCAGTTTTAAACGAACCAATTGTTTGCGTTCTTCTTCGAGGCGCTCGATCAAGTCAGCTGTGCTTAACTCTTTGATTACTTCCTGTTTCATAGTCTTTGCCTAGTTATTTTCAACGTAATCTCTTCTCACAACAAATTTGGTGGTAATCGGCAGTTTTTGAGCAGCAAGACGCAAAGCTTCTTTCGCTATTGCCAAGGGAACACCTTCGGCTTCAAAAATAATTCTGCCGGGAGAAACCGGAGCTACGAAATACTCAGGAGCACCTTTACCTTTACCCATACGAACCTCTGCAGGTTTTTTGGTGATAGGTTTATCGGGGAACACCCTGATCCAAATTTGTCCTTCACGTTTCATATAGCGGGTTACCGCCTGACGTGCTGCTTCAATCTGACGACCGGTAAGCCATGCTTCTTCCAGGGCTTTTATTCCAAAAGTACCAAAAGCAAGCTGGTGCCCACGTTGCGACAGGCCTTTCATCTTTCCTTTTTGGTGCCTTCTGAATTTTGTCTTCTTCGGTTGTAACATTGTTACTGATGTATTAAAATTCTATAATTAACTTATTTACGTCTTCCTCTTTGGCGTGGACCTCCACCAGGTTTTGGCGAGCCACCCGGCTTTTTCGACTGTCCGCCAACGGTAGTAGGAACAAGCTCTGGCTTACCATAGATTTCGCCTTTGCAAATCCATACTTTAATTCCGATACGTCCGTAGGTAGTATGTGCTTCAACCAGTGCATAGTCGATATCAGCACGCAAAGTATGCAATGGAATACGACCTTCTTTATAGGTCTCCTGGCGTGCCATCTCAGCACCTCCCACACGACCCGAAATCATTACTTTGATTCCTTCGGCACCAATACGCATACTGGAGCTGATGGCAGTTTTTATTGCCCGGCGGAATGAAATCCGTCCTTCAATTTGTTTGGCAATCGTGGCAGCCACGATATATGCATCCATTTCGGGGCGTTTGATCTCGCTGATATTGATCTGCACTTCCTTGCCAGTGAGTTTTTTTAACTCTTCTTTAAGCTTGTCAACTTCCTGACCTGCTTTACCGATGATCATACCCGGCCTGGCTGTTGAAATGGTAACTGTAACCAGTTTCAATGTACGCTCGATCGAAATACGTGATATTCCAGCTTTTCCCAAACGTGCGTTGAGGTATTTTCTGATTTTGTCATCTTCAACCAATTTGGAAGAAAAATCTTTTCCACCATACCAGTTAGAGTCCCAACCTTTGATGATTCCTAACCTAAGACCTATTGGATTCGTTTTCTGTCCCATTCATTTAAAACTTATCGGATTGATTCTATCTGATTATTCTTTTATTCTGCTGTCAACAACAAGGGTAACATGATTCGAACGCTTTCTGATACGATGAGCCCGACCCTGAGGTGCAGGCTGAATCCTTTTGAGCATCCTGCCTGAATCGACATAAATCTCTTTCACAAAAAGGTTACTGTCCTCAATACGTTTTCCTTCGTTTTTTGCTTCCCAGTTAGCAATGGCCGACCGCAACAATTTATATACGCGGTTGGAGGCTTCTTTGGAAGAATATTGAAGTACATGCAATGCCATTTCAACATCCATTCCTCTCACCATATCCGCCACAAGGCGCATTTTTCGTGGTGAGGTAGGCACATTGCGCAGCCTGGCGAATGATGTTGTTTTCTTCGCAGTTTTGATTTCTTCTGCTTTATTATGTTTTCTAGCTCCCATTTTATCGCAGTTCTTTATTTTTTACCTTTATCTTTTTTTCCAGCATGACCCCTAAAAATACGTGTGGGGGCAAATTCTCCAAGTTTATGTCCAACCATATTTTCTGTTACATACACAGGGATAAACTTATTTCCGTTGTGCACTGCAATCGTCTGGCCAACAAATTCAGGAGCAATCATTGAAGCTCTCGACCAGGTTTTGATCACAGTCTTCTTTCCGGATTCAACATTAGCCATCACTTTCTTTTCAAGTTTGTAATGGATATATGGACCTTTTTTAAGCGAACGACTCATTGTATAAGGGTTTCTTCCTGATTAAACAATTATTTCTTCCTTCTTTCGATGATATACTTATCAGAAGCATTCTTTTTGGAACGCGTCTTATAACCTTTGGCCGGCAAACCTTTGCGGCTTCTTGGGTGACCACCCGAAGCACGACCTTCGCCACCACCCATGGGGTGATCAACGGGGTTCATAACAACACCCCTTACGCGTGGCCTGCGACCTAACCATCTGCGACGTCCGGCTTTACCAGAAACTTCGAGACTATGATCAGCATTGGATACCATGCCTACGGTGGCTTTGCACGACTGCAAAATCATGCGGGTTTCGCCGGAAGGCATCTTTAAAACAGCAAACTTACCATCGCGCGACATCAACTGTGCATACGATCCGGCACTTCTGGCCATTTTGCCACCCTGTCCGGGACGCAGCTCAATATTGTGCACTACCGTCCCAAAAGGAACCTCACTTAATAATAAGGTATTTCCTACATTTGGAGCAGCACCCTGTCCGGATACAATTTCCTGTCCTACTTGTAATCCCTGAGGCGCAATGATGTAACGTTTTTCACCGTCTTTATAAAAAACCAATGCAATACGTGCAGTACGATTTGGATCGTACTCAATGGTTTTTACCACACCAGGAACACCATCTTTATCGCGTTTGAAGTCGATAATACGGTATTTCTGTTTGTGACCACCACCAACATTGCGAATAGTCATTTTACCTTCTTTATTTCTGCCACCAGTACTTTTCCCGGGAGCCAACAGGCTCTTTTCCGGTTTATCGGTAGTGATGTCGTCAAAAGCGCTTATCAGTTTAAAACGCTGCCCAGGAGTTGTGGGTTTGTACTTCTTTAAAGCCATTTATCTAAATGTTGCTAAAAAAATCAATATTTTCACCTTCAGCCAAAGTCACCACAGCTTTTTTAAAAGCATTGGTTTTACCGGCAATAATACCGGTTTTTGTGTAGCGCGACTTTCGCTTTCCATCATAATTCATTGTGTTCACCGCTACCACTTCCACATCATAAAGCTCTTTGATAGCCTGTTTGATCTGCAGCTTGTTGGCGCGTTTGTCCACGATGAAGCCGTAGCGGTTGAGCTTTTCGCCCAGTGCGGTCATCTTCTCTGTAATTACCGGCTTTTGAATGATTTCCATTGCTATTTTCCTTTTTATATTCCTAAATTAAGCCAGAATCTCTTCAATAGTTTTCAACGAGCTCTCCAGCACAAACAACTTATTTGCATTGAGAATATCATAGGTATTCAAGCTGTTTGCTGTTACCACTTTCGTGCGTTGCAGGTTTCTTGAGGAGAGCACAATATTCTGATCTGCCTTGGGCATCACAAACAAACTCTTAGCACCTTCTATTTTAAAGCTGTTAAGAATCTGAGCAAAATTCTTTGTTTTCGGTGCTTCAAAACTGAAATCTTCCAAAACAATAATTTGTTGATCCTTTGCTTTGTAAGTCAAGGCAGATTTACGAGCCAGACGTTTTACTTTTTTGTTGAGTTTAAAACTGTAATCGCGTGGTTTGGGTCCGAAAATACGACCTCCACCAACAAAGAGAGGTGATTTAATGCTTCCGGCACGTGCGGTACCAGTCCCCTTTTGTTTTTTGATTTTACGAGTACTTCCGGCCACTTCATTTCTCTCTTTCGACTTGTGTGTGCCCTGACGCTGATTAGCCAAATACTGTTTAGTATCCAGGTAAATCGCATGGTCGTTGGGCTCGATGCCGAAAACATCGTCGTGCAACGTAACTTTACGATCTGTTGCTTCGCCGCTGAATTTATGTACTACTAATTCCATCTTTCAATTTTTAAAAATCCGTTCTTAGGTCCTGGAACAGCACCTTTTACTAAAATCAAATTTTTCTCGGGTATGATTTTCACTATCTGGAGGTTTATCAACTTCACCCGGTCGCCACCCATTCTGCCTGCCATACGCATTCCTTTAAAAACGCGTGAAGGATATGAAGATGCACCAATTGAACCAGGAGCCCTGAGCCTGTTGTGCTGACCATGAGTAGCCTGACCAACGCCGCCAAATCCATGACGTTTTACAACACCCTGAAAACCTTTTCCTTTGCTAATACCCACAACGTCAACAAATTCGCCTTCCATAAACACTTCAACGGTAACAGTTTCACCCAACGACTTTTTCTTTTCGAAACGGGTAAACTCTGAAACCATGGCCTTAGGACCAGTTCCAGCCTTACTAAAATGACCCTTCATAGCACTTGTGGTATGCTTTTCCTTTTTCTCGCCAAAAGCAAGCTGCACTGCATCATAACCATCTATTTCTTTGGTTCTGATTTGTGACACAATACACGGACCGGCTTCGATAACAGTAACAGGAAGATTCTTCCCGCTTTCGTCATAAATGCTGGTCATTCCAACCTTTTTTCCAAGTATTCCTGACATGATACTATACTTTTGTATTTCTTGCTGCTAATGCAACAGGTCAAACTTTAATTTCTACTTCTACACCACTTGGAAGCTCAAGCTTCATCAATGCGTCGATCGTTTGTGAAGTCGAGCTGTAAATATCGAGCAGACGTTTGTAGGACGAGAGCTCAAATTGTTCTCTTGACTTTTTGTGCACGAATGTCGAACGCAACACAGTGTAAATCTTTTTGTCTGTTGGCAACGGAATTGGACCGTTTACCACAGCTCCTGTGGTTTTAATGGTCTTCACGATCTTCTCAGCTGATTTATCAACCAGGTTATGATCGTATGACTTTAATTTTATTCTAATCCTTTGGCTCACGTTGAAGAATTATTATTGTTTACAATTATTTGATGATTCCTTTTGCTTTATTCACTACTTCTTCGGCAATATTATCGGGTGCAGCTGAATAATGACTAAACTCCATACTTGAAGTGGCCCTGCCCGAAGTTAAACTCCTCAGCGAGGTGACGTATCCAAACATCTCGGATAAAGGCACATCTGCTTTAATCACCTGTCCGCTAACTTTTGCTGTCACCTCACGTAGAATTGCACGTCTTTTATTAAGATCGCCTGTAACTTCTCCCAGAAATTCATCCGGAGTGAGTACTTCTATCTTCATAATCGGTTCAAGCAAGATTGATTTGGCTTTGCGACAAGCTTCTTTATACCCAAGCCGGGCAGCCATTTCAAACGATAATGCATCGCTATCCACCGCATGGAAAGAGCCATCGATAAGCCTTACCTTGATGCTGTCAACCGGATAACCAGCCAACACACCATTCGAAAGCGATTCTCTGAATCCTTTTTGTATGGCGGGGATAAACTCGCGTGGGATATTTCCACCCTTTACCTCATCGACGAACTGCAATCCAACCACACCTTCGTCAGCGGGTCCAATCTCAAAGATGATATCAGCAAACTTACCTTTACCACCTGTTTGTTTTTTGTAAACCTCGCGGTGGTTTGCAGTTGCTGTGATGGCTTCTTTATAAGCAACCTGGGGTCGTCCCTGATTAGCTTCTACTTTAAATTCACGCTTCAAACGGTCAACCAGAATTTCCAGGTGTAACTCACCCATTCCGGAAATAATCGTTTGTCCTGAATTCTCGTCCGTTTTTACATGGAACGTAGGATCTTCTTCGGCCAGTTTTGCCAGGGCAACCGACATTTTATCCATATCAGCCTGAGTTTTAGGCTCAATGGCCACGGCAATAACAGGCGCTGGAAATGACATTGATTCGAGCAAAATCGGTTTATTCTCAACACAAAGCGTATCGCCGGTGCGAATTGTTTTAAAACCAACAGCTGCTCCGATATCTCCGGCTTCTATACGATCCAGGGGATTTTGTTTGTTTGCGTGCATCTGCATGATGCGTGAGATACGTTCTTTTTTGCCGGTAGAGGCATTATAAACATACGATCCCGCTTCGAGCACACCTGAATAAACGCGGAAAAATGCGATGCGTCCAACAAAAGGATCGGTAGCAATTTTAAATGCCAGCGCACTGAAAGGCTCATCAACACTTACTTTTCTAAGCTCTTCCTTCTCGGTGCGGGGGTTAATCCCTTTTACCGCATCCACTTCGAGTGGGCTTGGCAAAAACTGAACGATGCCATTCAGCAACATCTGTACACCTTTGTTTTTGAAAGCAGAACCGCACATTACCGGTGAGATACGCATCTCGACAGTAGCTTTACGGATCTGTGCAATGATCTCGTCTTCGGTGATGCTATCCGGATCATCCATGAATTTTTCCAACAACTCATCACTATCCTCAGCAACACCCTCTATCAGTTTAAGGCGATACTTCTCAGCTGTTTCGATAAGATCATCCGGAATAGGTACTTCAACCACAACAACGCCTTTAGAACTATCGTCCCAAACAAAAGCCTTGTTGCGAATTAAATCCACAATACCTTTGAATGATTCTTCTTCGCCAATAGGTATTTGCAATGGAATAGGATTGGCGCCCAGTCTTTCCTTAATCTGATCGAGTACACTATAGAAATCAGCACCTGAACGGTCCATTTTATTCACAAAACAAAGCCGGGGCACCTTATATTTATCAGCTTGCCGCCATACTGTTTCGGATTGAGGCTCAACGCCACCAACAGCACAAAACAGTGCAACAGCACCATCCAGCACACGCAACGAACGTTCCACCTCTACGGTGAAGTCAACGTGGCCGGGGGTATCAATGATATTTATCTTGTATTTTTCCTGATCAAAATCCCAGAAAACAGTCGTAGCAGCTGAAGTAATGGTGATGCCGCGCTCCTGCTCCTGAACCATCCAGTCCATGGTAGCAGAACCTTCGTGCGTTTCACCCAGCTTATGGCTGCGTCCGGTATAATAAAGGATACGCTCAGTAGTGGTAGTTTTACCCGCGTCGATATGAGCCATAATGCCAATATTACGGGTATGTTTCAAGTTCTGTATGGTCTTTGCCTCTGCCATTTTTGTATTGTAGCGTATTAACCTTTACTATTAAAATCTGAAATGAGAGAAAGCCTTATTGGCTTCTGCCATTCTATGAGTATCTTCTTTCTTCTTAAATGCAGCACCTTCTTCTTTGTAGGCTGCCATTATCTCGCCTGCAAGTTTTTGTCCCATCGATTTTTCGTGACGCTTACGGGCATATCCGATAAGGTTTTTCATGCCGATTGATTGCTTACGTCCGGGACGGATTTCAGAAGGAATCTGGAATGTAGCTCCGCCAATACGACGACTTCTTACCTCAACTGCAGGTGTTACATTTGCCAAAGCCTTTTTCCATACTTCAACAGCATCTTCGCCGGTTTTTTGTCCAACGATTTCCATCGCTTCATAAAAAACCTGATAAGCAATATTTTTCTTGCCTTTGAGCATGATGTTGTTCACAAACTTTGTTACCATGACATCCCCAAATTTTGGGTCGGGCAAAATGATTCTTTTCTTTGGTTTAGCTTTTCTCATTGATTAAAATCTTAGTCTGAAAAACATTCTTTTATGACTGTCTTACTTTTTCTTTGGACGCTTGGTGCCATATTTTGAACGACGCTGCGAGCGACCTTCCACTCCTGAAGTATCAAGTGCTCCGCGGATGATATGATAACGAACGCCTGGTAAATCTTTCACACGACCACCACGAATCATCACGATGGAGTGTTCCTGCAGGTTATGTCCTTCACCAGGAATATACGCATTCACCTCTTTTCCGTTTGTTAAACGAACCCTGGCCACCTTGCGCATGGCCGAATTAGGTTTTTTAGGTGTAGTGGTATAAACCCTCACGCAAACTCCACGGCGCTGTGGGCATGAATCCAGTGCAGGAGACTTGCTTTTATCAACCAGTTTTTGGCGTCCTTTTCGCACTAATTGTTGAATAGTCGGCATTGTAAACTCTTTAATTTATTGATAATTTAACCCATTTTTGGGAGCGCAAAAGTATCACAAATTTGTCAACAAACAATACTTTGCTCTAAATTAATTTCTTAACACAATATGGGATGTAGTTGAAGGAGGGATAAACCTTTTGGTGAAGGCTCTCAAAACACATGTGAAGCACTATTTTCGGATATTTCCGGCTTTACACATGAAGAAACCTATTACGTTTTAGCTTATCAGGTTCCTTTAACTATATCGTTTCCAGTTACTTTTAACTTCCCAACGTTTTGGGGCTGCAAAGGTAAAAAGTTTTTTTTATCTGACAAGTGCCTGATTAATTTTTTTAAAAGTTTTTTTGATTGGCCAGATAAAAAATTATTTGATGACCCATGAACAGTTCTTCGTTTCCACTACACAATAGTTAAACTATGCATAGAGAAATGATAATCGATCATATCACGCTTTGCTTTGCTTTTTTGCCCCCAACCCCTACCGGGCTGGAGCTCCCAAGAATTGGGCTTGCCTACCAGCCAGGTAGGGGTTGGGGGCAAAAAAATGAAAAAAATGACCACCCGCCCAATCTAAAACCACTACTAATCAAACTTCAAACTACAACCATTAGTTTCTCGTTCAGCATCACCTTATAGTCCCCAAACCCCAAAAAATGGGGGCTTTAAGAACCTGCTTAACCGAACGATTAAGGTTATTTGTTTCCCAAAATCAAAACCCTCACAAAAAACCTCTCCGGGTTGGAGCCCCCAAGAATTGGGGGTTGGGGGCAAAAAAATGAAAAAAATGACCACCCGCCCAATCTAAAACCACTACTAATCAAACT
>JAQVGO010000042.1 GCA_028696715.1 Bacteroidales bacterium | reverse complement strand
CCCAGATAGAAAACCCATTCATTGCTTTTAATCCGGATATTTTCGAAAACAATGCTGCTCATAGGAGTTTCGAAGAAAACCGTTTCGGAGCCATCGTAAAAATAATAAGCAGTATCGGATGCAAATCCCTGTTCTACAGTTGCTTGTGTTTTGGTTTGATCCCATCTGACAAAATGAATTGCTGTTGTTAAACTGAAATTTGGGGTGATTCCAAAATTAATATTTCCATAAAAGGATTGTTGTTTGATTTGATGGGCAAAACGCTGCAAATGCTGACTGCTATCAATTTTGTACCAATAAGAAACACCCCAGTCAGCATAAGCTGTTAAATCATTTACTAATTCGTATTGATGGTAGGCAAAAACATCATCTGCTTTGATGTGGATTTGCTGCATGCCAACATAACCGCTGATCGTCGGACTTATCCTAAAATTAAGGCCCGCATCCCAAAAAGTCTGCTCATCGTATTCGCGGCTTTGACCATAATAATTCCCATTACCGCTTATGGTTGCAAAATCAAGCCGATGCTGGTGCTTAAAATCCTGAATGCCAAAATCCATATGTATGCGCTCTAATTTGAAGCGATTGGGTATTTCCCAATACAACTTATCACTTTCAGCCAATACCTGACTAAGTGCTCCGGCTTCATTAATTTGATTGAGCATGAGATAGGTTCCGTAGAGATAACTATTTGCAACCGGATCGTCTGCATAAAATTTCAGAGCTTTTTGCAGGTGTTTTCGTGCCAACAAATAACGAGCTGTGTTGTAGGCCGCTATGCCCATGCGAATATGCAAGTAATAGTAATCAAAACCCTGATTAATCATTTGATTGCCTTGCGCTAACACTTGTTGCCAATTGTTTTGTAAAAAACCGGTGTATAGCAAACTATCTTGTTTCGCAAAATCGTTTGTTTGTGAAATGACTGGTTTACCTGCAAAAAGCAAGCTGATGGACAATATGACGATTAGTTTATACACGATACAAAATCAAGTGTTGGCTTACTTTTTTTATTTCAAAACGGCTCAATTCACCGGCTTCAAAAGAAATTTGATAGCTTCTGTTTGATAAGGTTTTGCTGAAGACACTAAAATCAAGCTGTGTGTTAAAGATGATGGGTGTGTCGCCAATGCTTTGTTTTGCTTTAAGCTGGGTAGCTTCAAAACGAATAGCCAGAAAACGGTAGAAAGGAGAAACAAAGTCTTGCAAAAAACGTAATTCGGCCGAAGGAAATTCATGTAAACTAAGCTTTTCCTGGATTGTCAGGTCTGGATTGTTTCCGGTAACTAATTGGTAAGCACCCAGATAAAAATCGTACAACAGGCTTTTTTTGTTGCCTTCGAAACGAGTGAAGTAGAATAGATCATCTTTTCGCCCAAACCAGGCTTTCGATTTAGTTTGATCACATGCAAGATAAGACTGGTTGAAAATGTCTGTTTTCACTTCCCAGCTGATAAGTTCTTTAGCTGAGGTTTCAAATTTTAAAGTCTGCCCCGGAATAAAATGCAAGGCTCTGTTGAGCGTGTCATCAACCAATTGATTGCACACCAAATCGTTAAGCTTTGGCTGATCGGAGCTATGAAACTGCAGCTCATCATTTTTGCTGAGGTAGGCAGCAAAAGGATAGCTTAGGGTATGTGCACCAATTTCACTTGAAGTTTGAAATTGAAAATGCAGATGCGGATAGGGCGAACGGCCCGAATTACCGCAATTGGCCAGTTGTGTTCCTTGTTCAACATATTGACCCTTATGAACCAGAATGCTGCCTTTTTGCAAATGGCTTACTTGCGAAAAAAGTCCTTCACCATGGCTGATAACGATGCTGTTGCCCCAGTTTTGGCGCAGATTCATATCGCCAATGGCGTTATCATCCACTTCGCCAATGATTTCCATCACATATCCACTGGCCGGTGCAAGCACAGGTTTGCCAAAGCAAAAGTAATCGGTTGGCAGCAATCCTTCATTCTTGTATGTTTTTCCACTTGCATCCATAAATTCAAAATCCCAGGCATAACGCCAGGCATCTTTGTGCGTATGTTCGCCATCAAAGGCTTGTGTTACTTTCCAAAACCCCCAAAATGGAAGTTTCATCGGGATGCGCTCCAGATGCGCCAAACGTTGGCTGTTGATCAATGAGCTGTAAAGGTTTTTCTCGGGCTGAAATTGTTGAAAATAAACCAGAGCCGGTTTGTCAAAATACCTTTCGCGAAGGCGGAAAACAAATAAAAAGCTGATTACCACAAAATTGAAAGGCAGCGACAAAACGCCTAGCTGGAGCGGTGTTAGCAAACTACTGGCTGTTATCTGCAGGAATGCGAGCAATGGAATAGAAATGATTACCCACAAAAAAGAATAAACTGACGGTATCACAAAAAAGCCACCAATAGCAATCGATGTAAGGATAAAATTAAATCCTATATAACTGTAAGTGAGATCGTTTAAACTTGCTCCAACGACCATATAAAACAAATATGCACAGGCAAATCCCAAAAAAGAAAGTACAAATGCCAGTCGCGACCAGATCAACAGGCTGAGGGAAATAACTATACCGATAAATAAATGAGGTTGAAAGAAAATAGCTCCTAATGACCTAAAATACAGTTTAAAAACCTCAGGCCAAGGCAGTTGTTCAAACCAGTCGTGAATGTCCAGCAATGTGAAACCTCCCAATTGATACAGTTCATTCAAAAAATAAATGCCCCCTTCGCTTAGCTCTAACTGATTGATACTTCTGCTGCTCAGCATGATGATCCAAAAACCAATCAGAAAAGGTAAGCTGAGATAGGGCAATCCATATTTGCTGAGTAAACCTGCCAGCAAAATACTGGAAAAAAGAGTAAGTAAAGTGATAAAGATCAGGATAATAAAAAAACTTACTCCTGGTTGAAAGCTGATGCCATAACCAAGCCCAACCAGGAGCGGATTGAATCCATAAAAACCATTGATAATGTGTTCGCGGTTCAGCCCGATCAGATAAGCAGTAGTGTTGGCAATTAGCACTGCCATCAAACCACTCAATCCGGCATTCAGGTCAACAAAACTAACTGCCAGAAGCAGCAAGGCCATCCATTTGTTTTTGGCAAAGAAAATCTGCGTATAGCTGTTGAGAATTCCCTGACCAAATTGCGGAAACATCACATGATTTTTATCCGAAATCATAGCTCAAAATGACTCAGATGTGGAGGAATTTCTTCCAGATTTTCGATGGAATCGATAGACTCATTTTTGCGAATCAAATGAGGCTTGCCATCCATATCAATCATCACCACATTGGGTCGCAAGGTAATAAACTGCATCCATTGTGTCATATTGTAAGCTCCAACATGATGAATCACTACCTTATCGCCTTTGTTGAGCAAGGGCAGACTGATATTTTCGCGCACCACATCTATATTCATGCAAAGTGGTCCGTAAAGTACTGTGTCTTCGGTGTAGGATGTAAATTCCTGAGCCGGAGTGATTTTATGGTCGTACCAAAAAGAGGTAAAGAGCAGGTTAACTCCCACATCAAGTATGGTTGCCCTTCTTCCATCGGATAATCTTTTATTGGCAATCACAGAGCCAAGCAAATAACCGGCTTCATCTATCAGAGCACGACCTGTTTCAAGAATCAGCAATGGAGGGGTTTTAGGCCTGTAATCGCTATTCATCAGCGCAGAGGTGATGGCTTCGGCAAAATCGTCGATTGACGGATTGGTATCTATGCCAGGCAGATAAGCTCCTTTGAGGGTGTTGCGTGAGGAAAATCCGCCACCCATGTCGATGTATTTAATTTCGTGACCATATTTTTGTTGGACACGTTGGGCCAGATTAGCCAGTTTGGAAGCTGCGATGGCATAGGCATTGGGCGAAAGCATAAAGGTGCCGATGTGCGTATGCAAACCAACCAGATCGAGCAAACCCGAAAACATAATTTTATTTAGCGCATCCCAGGCCTGGCCGTTTTCGTAGTTAAAGCCAAAACGATCCCACATGGGATAAATGCCGGTATCCATATTGACCCGGATAGCCACTTTGGGTTTCTGCTTTGTTTCGCGTGCAATTTCCTGAATCATATACAATTCATCGAGGTGATCAATATGAATCAGTGAATTATTGGTGATGGCTTTGCGCAGGTCTTCTTCGGTTTTGTCGGGACCATTGAAGATGATATTGCTGCCATCAACGCCATGCCGGATAGCCTTATCGTATTCAAAACCAGAGACTACCTCAGCCCAGGATCCTTCCTGATGAAACACATTGCAAACGGCTGACAGATAATTTGTTTTGTATGACCAGGCAAACTGAACCCTGGGATAACGTGTTTCGAAAGCCTGTCGGGCAGCCTTGAATCTTTGTCTGATTTTTTGTTCGGACAGAACAAAAACGGGTGACCCATAATCCGCAATCAGCGATGCTACCGAAACACCATCAATGTGTGTAACGGGTTCGAACTCCGTACGCATCCCAAATTTATTGGGCATATTACTTTCCAGTTTTTTAATTAAAGGCCTTTCATATCTTGCTTTTGCTGTCATAGTATTTGGTTTTTATAATTCTCCGTGTGTTGAAATTTGTTGAAATTCTTTCAAATCTACAATCATATCCCAGGCGTATCGGATAAACATTTTGCCTGCTTCGTAAGTTGTAAATGCTTCTATCGGCCAGTCGAGGGCCAGTTTTGTGAGTGCTTCCGGAATATTTTGTCCCACACCAACGGCCAGATAGATCCAAGCCGGGATGCGGGGATTTATTTCGAGCAGGTAGTATTCTCCGGCTTTGTTTTTCATCAGCTCAAGCTCGAAGGCACCACGCCATTTGGTCGATTTCAGAAAATGTGCCGTAAGATCAAGGGCTTTTTGATCGGTGATGGTAATGCCACCCCAGGCTTTTCCTTTATCAGTAATGTATTGCTTGCGCATGGGCACTGCTGCAATGGTATTGCCCAGGCCGTCGCCCAGGCCTGTTACATTGTATTCGGTGCCATGAACAAATTCCTGCACAATGATAGGCAAACCCCACTTGGCACTTATTTTATTGAAGGCGGTTTTTGCCTGATCGCTGTTATAAGCCAAACTGGCATCGTAGTATTTACCTTTGATCACCAGGGGCGAACCATATTCCTGTTCGAGGCTGTGAATTTCGTTGACCGTATAGATGGCTTTGCTGCGAGGAACATGGATGTTGTATTTCTTGCCAAAATCAGGCAGGTTTACTTTTTGACGGGATTCGAACTGATCCATGGTAGGCAAAAAGCTGTGAATGCCTGCCTGTTTGAGTTTATCTGCCAGTTTGATAAAAGAATAAAGCTCGGCATCGAAATTTGGAATCACAACATCCAGTTTTTCTTTTTCGTGGATGTACATCAGGCGGTTGTACAATACTTCAGTGCCAGCTGAGGGGTAAGGGATGTGATAGGTTTTATCGATCAAATCGTGCATATAAATGCCCGGTTCCAGCGATTCGTAAGCCAAACCAATAATCCTGCAATCAAAGTCGCTGGCTTCGAGCAAGCCTCTGATCACTGCCACACCCGGCCCCGGACTGTCGATGGCATTAAGGCCTGTTACAGCTATCGTAAGCTTTTTCTTATTCTTCATTTTGATGGAGGTGATATTGTTTGACCATAGCCTGAAAATCACTAAAATCGCGTTCGATCACAGCCGTATCAGCTTGATATTTTTCTGAAAGCTGTTGCACGATAGTTTCCTGTTTCTCGCCTTTGCGAAGCATATTCAAGATGTCGAGTCCAACCTGATTTACGGTAAACGACTCGCCCGAAGCAGGATTAAAAACGAATCCGTTGTCGCTCACAGCAATATTATTCTTAATCTTCATGGCAATACTTTTTATGTTTATGCACTGTTTATTTTGCAAACCTAAGCCATCCTTGTACGATAGCACTTATGTAATTTTACTTTTGTTGTATAAAATTTTAAGTTGTAAGGCCTGCTCCTTTTCGTTCTTTCTCAGGCAGGGCTTTGTATTCTGAAACGGAGTATCCTGTAATTTTTTTAAACTGGGTGGATAAATACTGCACACTGCTATAGCCCATCGCATAAGCTATCTCGCTCAACGAAAGCTCATCCAGCTGAATGAGTTCTTTTACCTTTTCGATGCGTTGCATGATGATGTATTTTTCGAGGGTGATGCCTTCGTGATGCGAAAAAACCGTGGATAAATGCGGGTAACTCATATTGAATTTACCTACAATAAAATCGGAATTTCTTACCATAGCATTGTAAGTGGAATGATGCACCAACTCGATCACCACACGTTTGATGTCTTCAATCAGATGGGTTTCCTTATCTTCAATGATCTCAAAACCATTCGCCTTAAAAATAGCAGTAATATCTTGCAGTGTAAGGTGTTCTGTATCATATTCAACAGTAACATCACCCAAACGTGATTTCACCAGGGTGAAGCCATGTTTTTCGGCCAGCAGTCCGATCACTTTCAGGCAGCAATCGCACAGCATATTGCGCAGGATAAAATGATGCCTTACTATTTTGCTCAATGTATCAACAGGTTTAACAATCAAAAGTAAGGCATTTTCGATTGTATAAAAAGCAAAAAAGCCTTTTCAAAAACTATTTTGAAAAGGCCTTTTGAGTTTTTCAGGCTTTTAATTTTGGATCTTGGATGGCCAGAATTTCAGTTTGGCCGTGTAAAGCACATGATACATGGCCGGCACAATCACCAGTGTAAGGAAGGTTGCAAAGGTGAGGCCGAAGATGATCGTCCACGAAAGCGGCCCCCAAAACATGGCATTGTCGCCTCCAAAATAGATATCAGGATCAAACCGCTGGAAAAGTCCGATGAAATCGATATTTAATCCAACAGCGAGCGGTATCAATCCCAAAATTGTGGTGATGGCTGTAAGCAATACCGGACGAAGCCTTGTTTTCCCGGCTTCGATCAGGCATTCGATGGATTCTTTCCCTGGCAGATCATCCTCAGGGGTGAGGCCCATCTCCAGCTTACGGTTGCGTTTGAGAATAGTGATATAGTCGATCAGCACAATGGCATTGTTAACAACCACTCCGGCCAGCGAAACAATTCCCACACCTGTCATTATCACAACAAAGTCCATACTGAATGTGCCCAATCCGCCAAAAACGCCAATCGTGCTAAACAAAACACTTGCAAGAATAATGACCGGTTTCACTACTGAATTGAACTGGCCTACGAGGATTAGCAATATGATAGAGACGGCAATCAACATGGCCCGCATTAAAAATGCCATACTTTCTGCCTGTTCTTCCTGTTCGCCTGTAAACTCGTAGCGATAGCCTTCGGGCAGGTCATAATTGGCCATAATGAGTTTGAGCTGTTCGTTAATTTCGTTGGCATTGTAGCCCGAAATCACATTAGACCAAATGGTGATCATGCGGTTTCGGTCTTTGCGCGTAACCGCACCATAGGTTGAGCTAAGCGTGATTTCTGCCACAGCCGAAATAGGCACCTGCTGTATCTTTCCGCTGGCCTGATCCCTGAAAGTGATGCGCTGATTAAGTAATGCACTCAGATCGTAGCGATAGTGGTCTTTCATTCGCAGTTGAATGGGATACTCATCCTCGCCGAGCTTGTAATTTGATATTTCGGCACCAAAAAGTGCAGTACGAATGGTATTAGCAATTTGTGCTGTTGATAGGCCAAAACGCCTGGCTTTGTCGCGATCGATAGTTACCTTAAGTTCGGGCTTACCCACATCAAGGTCGATTTGCAATCCTTCGATACCAGCAATTTGTTGTTTGTTGATGGTATTGATGATGCTATCACTTAGGCTGAGCAAGGTTTCAAACTCTTTTCCGCTTATTTCCAGGTTGACAGGTTTTCCAACAGGCGGACCTTCGTTTTGTTTTTCAACAGAAACCAGCACGCCCGGATATCTGCCCAGCAATTCATCTGATAGTTGCTTCAGGATTTTTTCGGTATTAATGCCTTCGCGATCCTGAAAGTCGAGGAAGGTAACAGTGATCAGGCCTTTGTTTGGACCGCCACCACGACCCGAAAAACCGTCATTTTCGCCAACGGCTCCGTCACCAATATTGGTGAGGACAGATTTTACGATATGCTTGTTGGGTTCCAGAATTTGATAAACATCTGCTTCGACAATACTTACTATCGAATCGGTGGCATTGATCTCTGTCCCTAAGGGCATTTCTGCACTGATGTTGATGTATTTGGGATCGCCTGACGGGAAAAATTCCACCTTTGGATTGCTTCCAAAATAAAAGCCCATCGTAATAAACATCAACAAAAAAGTACCCACAACAAACCACAGGGCAATCTTGCCTTTCATTACGAAAGTGAGTGTTTTAAGGTAAATATTCTCGATCCAAACCAATAAAACTGTTTGAAACCAGCGTGCAAAGCGATCGAAAATAGCAACATGTGCCAGGCCAATCAGAGCAAAAACAACGAGCATATTTGCCAGGGCAATCACTCCTGTGAGGTAAAAGACTATTGCAAGTCCTGTCATTATTCCTACTGTGATCAGTCGTTTTCGGAAGCTTGGCCGCTCGTTGGGGTCTTCTTTCTTAAAAAAATGTGCTGCGATAACCGGAATAATCACCAGTGCCGAAAACAACGAACTGGTCAGCACTATAATCAGTGTCATGGGGAGATACTTCATGAATTCACCCATGATGGAATCCCAAAAAAGCAGCGGAAAGAATGCAGCCAGTGTTGTAGCTGTTGATGAAATAATAGGCATGGCTATTTCGCTTACGGCCTCTTTGGCTGCTTTTTTCACGCTGTAGCCTTTGTCGATGAACCGATAAATATTTTCAACCACAACAATGGCATTGTCCACCAGCATACCCAGTGCCAGTATGAGTGCAAACAGCACTATCATATTGATTTTGTATCCCATCAATCCCATGATCATGAAAGATACGAACATGGAGAGTGGGATGGAAGTGCCAACAAACAAGGCATTGCGTGTTCCAAGGAAGAAATACAACACCAACACCACCAGAATTACACCCATGATCATGCTGTTCTCGAGGTTGTTGAGTTGTAATTTGATCTGTTCTGACTGGTCGTTGGTAAGTGTGATCTTCAGATCTTCGGGCAAGGATTTATTGGCTCGCGAATCATCGATGAGTTTAAAAATTTTATCTGTGGCATCCAACAGGTTTTCGCCACCTTTTTTGATTACCTGAATCGAAACAACCGGCTGGTGATTTAGCCTTGCAAAGCTAGTCGGATCTTCGAAGCTGTAGTTTACATCGGCCACATCACGGAGGTAAACAATATTGTTGTCTTCGTGCTTCACAATGATGTTTTTGATTTGATCGGTATTGGTAAACTCGCCTTCGATACGCACCGAACGGGTTGTTTTTCCGGTTTTGAGTTCGCCACCCGACATGGATACATTTTCGTTTTTCACTGCCGATTCAATATCCCCAAAACTCAGCTCGAAAGCATCCAACTTATGCTGATCTACATGGATTTTAATCTCACGTTCGGTGATGCCGGTAATTACTATCTTCGAAATTTCTGTAAAAGCTTCTATTTCTTCCTCCAGGTATTCTGCGTAATTCTTGAGTTCGTTCACACTGTAATCGCCCGAAAGGTTGATGTTGAGAATCGGAAATTCCGAAAAGTCAATATCCATCACCATCGGGTCTTCGAGCAGGTTGTCAGGAAGCTCTTTCTTGGCTTTGTCCACCGCATCTTTCACTTCCTGTAATGCATCCTTGATATTTACGTCGGTATTAAATTCAACGAAGATATTGGAAACATCCTGGCTCGAGAGGGAGGTCATTTTTTTGATGCCATCAACAGATTCTATCTCTTTTTCCAACTCGCGCGTGATCAGGTTTTCGATATCGAGCGGAGGGTTTCCGGGATAAAGCGTTTGCACCATTATCGTTGGAATCACAATGTCGGGAAACAATTCTTTGGGCAGCGAACGATAGGAATAAAAACCAAAACCAATCAATATCAAAGTGAGCAAAAAGATGGTATTTCGGTTTTTTAGTGCCCAGCTTGTCAGCTTAAATTCCCTTATTGTGCTATGATCTTCTTGTAATTCTTTCATAAGCTAATTAGTTAAAATGTTAGGCTTGAGCAGTTTAAATTATGATTTGTTTATTACTCGCGCAGCAGACTGCCATCGGTGATGCGGTTAAAACCTTCGGTGATCACCTTATCGCCCATTTTAAGTCCGTCCAGAACACGGGTTTCGTTGCCATAGGTGCGTCCGATACTGATGTAGCGTTTTCGGCTAACTAAGTCGTCGCCCTGCCATTCAGCCACGTAGAGGTAGCGTCCGTTCAAATCTTCCCTGATCACCTTGGAAGGCACGATCATGCTGTTCTTCGCCGTGTAATCGTTGATGGTGATCACGGCTATCATATTGGGTTTCAGGATTTCATTTTCGTTTTTCACCCTCACTTCAATTTCAAAGGTGCGGTTGTTTTTGTTTACCACATTGCCCACCCTCGAAATCGTTAATGATTTCTTGTAGTCAGGAAAGGACGGAAAAGTCAGGTTTACAGAGTCGTTGCTGTGGATAACAGGGAGGTAAGCTTCTGAAACATCAGCTCTTACCTTCAGCTCGTTCAGGTTTACAAGATGAATGAGTTGTACGCCCGGAACGGCGAGTTCTCCGTTTTTTTGATACACCTTTTCAACAATGCCATCAATCGGAGCAGTTATTGATGCCAGATCGAGCTGGGCCTGTAGCGTTTGCAATTTATTTTCGAGATTTTCTTTGTTGTTGCGGGCTTCCAGGAACTGTACTTCTGAACCGATTTTTTGCTCCCACAAACGTTTTTGACGTTCATACACATCTTTAGCCAGCACCAAAGCTGTTTCTATTTCTGCAATATTCCGTTCGATGATGTCGGTGTTGAGCTCTGCCAGCAGCTGTCCTTTTTTTACACGATCGCCTTCAACCACCAGGATTTTTTTGATTTGTCCGTTAACTTCGGGACTGATAAAGGCTTCTTCAACGGCTTCGACACTCCCACTTGTTTCGAAGAAATGGTTGAAAGTTCGTGGAGTAATTTGTTGAAGTACAACAGCTTCCTTTTGGCGTGTGTCTTCGTTTTTAGAGAGAGCTTTCAGTTTTTGCTCAGTGTCGGTAATTTTTTGAGCAAGTTCTCTTTGTTCTTTACGAAGCGATTCGAGTTGTTTGCTAATTGTTTCAGCTGTTTCTTCGGTGCTACACGCACTTAATATGCTGAAAACAAATATGGTAGCGATGATTTTAAATGTTTTCATAGGGTTATTTTAGCTTTTAATTATTAACAAATTCGGGATAGTTTTCTTTGAGGTAATTCCAGCCGGCTTTTGAAATAATACCATAAATATGGTATTTGAAAATTTCGAGCGTAAAAGAGCTGGAGTGGACATCGGCCTGAGTTATCAGATCGCTTTGCATCATATATTCGATGCGCATCAGGTTGAGCTTGGCGATGATTTCTTCGTCCATTTCTTTTCTGTATAGACCTTCTGCTTTTCCTTTTTTCAGATTTGAAAGCATCAGATTGCAGGTGTCAGTTCTGTGCCTTTCACGCACCTTTTTGAAGATTGCAGGGAAGTAGCGTTGCAAATCAAATTCGAGCACGGGATTGTATGCCTTTACCATGTTATTCACAAAGTGATAGACTTCGAAAAGCTCTTCAATGGCATTTAACTGCTTATCTTCAATGGCTTTTATGATGCATGAATTTTGAGCAATCAGCGAGCAGACGGCTTTTTCTACAAGCTCGTTTTTGTCGCTAAAGTATTGGTAGAGCGTTTTTTTCGACATAGCAGTTTGCCTCGAAATCTCATCCATCGTAATACTTTTTATGCCAAATCGTGTGAAAAGTTGGACAACCTGCTCAATGATTTCCTTTTCTTTTTGATCCATTGTTAATTTAGTTATCAAATTCACTGGTTAAAAGACTTTCGAGCGAAACACTCATATTAAGTACTTGTAGTGAAGCATTTATAAACTGTGATTGTGAGCTCAGATACTGATTGTGTGTGTTGAGCAAATCGAGGCTGGTAGCCATGCCTTCGCGATATTTGATTCCGGTACGGCGGAATATTTTCTCGGCAATAGCCTTGTTTTTGCGTGTATTTTCGAAGTTTTCAAGTGCATTTCTGAGGTCGTTCAGCGTGGTTTCATATTGTATTGAGAGGCTTGTTTTAAGCTCTTCTTCGGTAACTTTGGTTTTTTGATAATCAAATTGAGCCTGCTTCACTTTAGAAGAGCGTTGCCCGCTACTGAAAATAGGGATGTTCATATTAACACCAAAAATGGCACTCCCAAACCATTTACCACTTTGATTGAAGAAATCCCATTGCTGTCGCTGCGCCTGAGTTTGGTAGTTGAGAAAAGCCGAAAGCTCGGGCAGATAGCTGCTTTTTTCCAGCTTAAGTTGTAGCAAGGCCAGTTCCTGCTGATTTTTTAGTATTTGAAAGTCAATGTTGTTATTTACGATGAAATCGCTGGAGAGCAAGGCTTTCACGGCAGCATCTTCCACCAGTTCAGTAAGTTGTTCCTTCGGCGCAACTTCATCTTCACTTTGCAATCCGAGGTGAAACTTCAGATATGCTTTGGCTATTTCCAGTTGTGTTTCGGCATCTCTTTTGCTCACCTCCAACTCAGCAATGAGCAAGTCGAGTTGGTCGATATCGGTTTCTTCAGCAAAACCATTCTGAAAGATTAATCTTGTTTCGTCGGCAAGCTTTCGGGTGATTTGCAGTGTCGAATCAATTACCATGATGCCTTCTTCGGTGGCTAAAACTAAAAAGTAGGCTTCAGAAACAGATTTAATCACATTGATCTTACTTTTGTTGTATTGTTTCTGGCTTTGTTGGAGATAAGTTTTAGCAGCTTGCAAACCAACAATATAACTACCACTAAAGATCAGTTGATTGATCGTTCCGCTGAGGGCAGCATTGTATTTTGTGCCAAAACTAACTTCAATTTCTTTGCCTTCTTCGCCAAAAAAATCACCCGGAACAAGCTGGACTGGTAATGCGATATTATCATTATACGCTACTGATACATCCACCTGTGGCAGGCCGATCGACACCGATTCTTTTACCTGATACCTGGCTTTGTCAACATCCAGCGATGAAGATCGTATTTGGTGATTGTGTTCCAGCGCAAACTGCCTGGCTTCCTGTAAGTTAAGTTGAACTGCTTCAGCCTTCTGAGCCTGAAGTGTTTGCAGGCCAAGGGCTAAAGTCAATAAAAGTATTCCTGTTTTTCGTATCATATTTGTTAAGTACATTTTTAGTAAGCGGTTTAAAAGTTTGCAAAACTACAAATTAACTACTAGAGGAAACTATAATCGTTTAAAAAGTTTCCGCAGTTTACAAAAAATTAATACTACAATAAGTTTGCTTCGGTTGAAAACAAGATAGTTTCGGTCAATCTGCGAGAGACTGAAATTATGTGTTTGGTTGTTTAGGGTCTAAATCAATACTATTCTTAGGTATCAATCAAAAACCTGCTGAATTTTTTTGTTGTTCGAAGTAAGCCAGGCCTTGAGTTGTTGCCACACTTCTCACCAGGCTTTCGAACATCTGATCGAAGAGGGTTTTAAATGAGAAAGCCTCCGGTGGAAAAAAGTCAGGGTTGTGGATGTCAATCAATCTGCTGATGTAGAGTCTGGCAATCAACTCAATACTCAAATCATTACGATACATCCCCTGGCTGATACCTTTGGTGAGGTTGATCCTGATTTTATCAGAGATAAAGCGAATTCTTTCTTCAAAATGATGCTGATAAATCTCAGGAAACATTCCTTTGAGCTCATGTGTGATGGAAGGAGAAACATCGTAAAATTTCTGTGCCAGCTCACGCGAAACGATCAGTAAAATGTCAATGGCATTCATGCCTTCAAAATCGTATTCGAGAAATATTTCTGCAAACTTTTCTCTTTCCAGCTCTAGTGTTTTGGCCACCAGGTCTTCGTTGGATCGCACATATTTCTTCAGGATGGAATAATCTGTACCAATCATTGGCTCAAGCTTATCAACAGATAAGTTTCGAACGCCCACTTCGAGTGCCTTGCGCCTGATGGTTTCCAATATGGGTTTTAACTCGTCCTGAATCATAATATTATCTGAGTGCGATCCGCAAAAAAATTCGGCATCAAAGGTAGAAAAAAATTGATAGAAGCATCTAAAATTCTAATATTCTTTATTTCAATCGTTTGCGATAAGCATTTTGCGATGTGAGCTATAACTTCCGGCTTGAAGTTCGAAAGCATAAACCCCAGCTTTTAACTTGTACAATTCATTTTGAAAAACAAATTCATATTTCCCCCTGTCGTGCCATTTTTGGTTGAATAATTGTGCAACCATTCTGCCCATTTGATCATAAACGATCAGGCTAACCTGTCCGGCTTCTTGTATTTTGTAGCTTATAATTGTGCTGGAATTAAATGGATTAGGATAATTTTGGGTGATGCTAAAAGGTATGGAGGCTTGTTGCTCCATACCAACAGTCATATCAACAATTGCTGTGTAAATACTCCGAACACCATCATCCATTCTGGTCCAGATAGGACGCACCATATTGTTATGTGCCGAGATATTGTTATAGTCACCAAAGAAAATGTTTTGGGTTGGCACAAACGGACTTTCGCTGATTTTTACATTGGTAAAAGTTTCGCCTCCATCACCCGACCAGGCCAGATATACATCCGTCTGGTTGTCGCTATAGGCTCTGCGATCGTAAAACACAAAATACAAATATCCGTTAGTCTGGTCAATGGTCATCCAGGTGAAGAACTGATGTTTTCCGGGCGGGTCATCATTCACGCGTACAGGCTCTGACCAGCTATTTCCCTGATCTGTTGATTTGGTGAGCCAGATATCTGTGTCGTCACTTCCGTTGCGCTGGTCGGCAAAGTTGATGTAGATGGTTCCATTGTGGGGCGAAGGACTCAGGTCGCAAACGGTGACAGGCATTCCGTTTGAGCGCATAATTCCCGGAATATTAATGTCCCAGCCACCAATGTGCGGATCAACGGGGATGTCTTCATCAAGCCAGGTTTGCCCGCCATCCAGTGAGCGATCAAAAACAATCCCTTCGGGCCCCGACCAGGAAACATACACTTCGCCATTGGGGCCAACAGCAGGCACAGCACCTTCGGTAGTCTCATCACTGTCGATACAATTGCCGGATACCTGATTAATGATAACAGCTTCTGACCAACTCTGGCCAGCATCTGTTGATTTGCTAAAACGGATGTTGCTTTGGCAGCCAGGATCGGATGAACCATAATCGTCAAATTGGGTCCAGGTGACATAAATCGTATTGGTTTGCGGGTCAACCACAGCCCAATGTTTATCTTGTGCCTTGGTGCCGCTTAAGCCCATATAAGTGCCATTGTTCCATTGCCCTGTCGTTTTGTCGTATTTCTGGCAAACGATACGATCGATCCAATTGCCAACAGCCGGATTTGAGAGGTGAAAATAATAAAACTCGCCGGAAGTATCGGCTATGATCACCGGATCGCCCCAAACGCCATAGGATGGCGAAACCAGTTCGGAAGCCTGCCAGGTGTAGCCGCCATCTTCGGAATAATACCAGTAGTTCAGGTTGGAGCCTGCCATGATCTCCAACGGATTTTTTGGATTGATAAAAATGCTGGGTTCGTTGGCATCGGTGTAATTGCCAATTTTAATGTTTTGATATTGAGCTTGCAGCAAGGCAGGCATTGCCAGTAATGAGAACAGTAATGCTTTTGTCAGATTCATGGGTACAGATTTTCTTTGTTTTCAATAATCAGGGCTTCATCCAGTTTGTTTTCAGTATGTGCAACAGCACAGGCAATACTGGAGTCGCCGGTAATATTCACAACGGTACGGAGCATATCGAGTGGTCGGTCAACAGCAAAGATCAGCGCAATGCCTTCGGTTGGAATGCCCACAGAGCCCAAAACGATAACCAGCATGATCATGCCGGCACCCGGCACTGCCGCCGAGCCTATGGAAGCAAGTGTGGCAGTAAGGATGATGGTAAGTTGTTGTCCAAGCGAAAGATCCATGCCATAGATTTGTGCCAGAAAAACAGCAGCCACAGCCTGATACAAGCTGGTGCCATCCATATTAATGGTTGCTCCCAAAGGCAATACAAAGCTGCTTACTTCTTTTTTTACGCCCAGATTTTCTTCGCAACACTCCATGGTAACAGGTAGGGTGGCAGCACTCGAACTAGTCGAAAAGGCCAGTAACTGAGCAGGAGCAAGTCCCTTGATAAATTGCTTGAATCCGATAACAGTAAATGAGCTTATAATTAAAGGATAGATGACAAACACCATCAGCAGCAATCCAATAATCACCGTCAGGGCATAAAGGCCCAGGGATCCAAAAAGTGCGGCCGTATCAGCAATCTGATCACCGGCTACTTCAACCGTGATGGCTGCAATTAATGCGAAAACACCATAAGGAGCTATTTTCATGATCAGATGGATCATCTGCAACACAATCTCGTTAAGCGACTCGATAAATAGTTTTACTGGTCTGGTCTTTTCCTGCGGAATCAGTATCATCGCAATTCCAAACAGGACCGAGAAAAAGATCACTTGCAACATAGCGGTGTTTTCTGTCATCGCCCTAAAGACATTGTCAGGCACCACATCGATGATAAATTGCAAGGGACCTTCCTCTGCACTGGTATCAGGAGTGTTTTGCACATTGGCAGCATAGCGTTGTTGAAATTCCAGTGCTTTTTCGGCCGGGAGCACTTTTCCGGGCCTGGTTAGGTTTACAACAAGCAAACCAATGGTGATGGCGATAACCGTTGTAACAAGGTATAAACTAATTGTTTTTAAGCCGATGCGCGAGAGCTTCGAAACATCATTCAGATTCGAAATGCCGTTGATCAGTGAAACTATAATAAGCGGAACGGCGATCAGTTTGAGCAAGCGAATAAAGATTGTTCCCCAGGGTTTGATCCAGTCGATCGTAAAAGCGTGCCAGCCTGCCAACACAGCCACCAGACCGAAGACAACTCCGGCACCCATACCAAAAAGAATTAGCCAGTGAAGAGGAACTTTGGTTTTAATCATAAGCTTTAAATTCGCCAGTGGTTTCTGATTCAGAGAAAAAATTAAAAGGTAAAAGTAAAGATTTTTGGTCTTGTTGTTATTTTTTAGGAAGATTCAACAACGGAAAAATTCTTACTTTGCAGCACAAATTATACAATATGGGAAAACCAAAACGCATTGGAATACTAACTGCCGGAGGCGATTGTCCGGGCATTAATGCCGCCATCCGCGGTGTTGGCAAAACGGCCATCGTTGAACATGGCATGGAAGTAATTGGCATTTCTAGTGGTTTTGCAGGCCTGATACACAAAGAGGTAATGCCACTATCGGAAGCTGATCTCTCAGGAATCCTTACGTTAGGGGGAACTATTTTGGGAACCTCACGCGAAAAGCCTTTCAAGAAAAAAGGCTCCGGCAGCATTGATAAACCCAAACTCATCAAGAAAAACTACAAAGACCTTAAACTGGACTGTATTGTTTGTATTGGAGGCAACGGGACTCAAAAAACTGCCTGGCAGCTCAGCGAAGAAGGCTTGAATGTGATTGGCATTCCAAAGACCATTGACAATGATGTGTTCGGGACAGATTTTTCATTTGGTTTCGATTCGGCTTTGGCCATTGCTACCGAGGCGATTGACCGGTTGCATACCACGGCTAACTCACACAAACGCATCATGGTAATCGAAGTGATGGGACATCATGCCGGATGGCTTACCCTGTATGCAGGGATGGCCGGAGGAGGCGATGTGATCCTGATTCCTGAGTTGGAGTACAATCCCAAAGCAGTGAACCGTTACTTGCTCGACAGGGCCTACAAAATGAAACCTTATTCTATTGTTGTGGTAGCAGAAGGAATGGCAACTCCTGATGGTGAATCGGCATCGGATTATGTAGCCCGGATAATAGAAAAAGGAACACACATGGAAACCCGCAAAACTGTATTGGGTTATATCCAACGGGGTGGAAGCCCTTCGGCTAACGACCGTATTCTGGCAACACGCTTTGGTTCTCATGCAGCTGCTTTGATTGCCAATGAAGACTATGGCAAAATGGTAGTGAACAGAAATGGTGAAACCGGAAGCATTTCGCTGACCGAAGTGGCAGGCAAAACACGTCTGGTGCCTCAGAATCACTCGCTGATTAAAAAAGCCAGATCGCTGGATATTTGTATGGGAAATGATTGTATTGTTCTAAGCCATTAATATTTTATATGCCAAATTTCTTAATCCAGATCAGTGGAATTATATTGATAACAGGCCTTTTGTTGGCAGCTTTTGTCTCGTGGGTTATCTTGCTGCGCAAAAAATTCAAAACCTGGTACATCATGCCACACCACACAGATGACGATCCTGAAAAAGGCAAGTCTTGGTTTTTGTTACAATCTGTCGTGCTATTTGTGGCATGTTTTATTGTATGGTTGCGCATGGATCAATTGCTCGAGGGGCATACAGATAATGTGATCGAGCAGTTGATCTGGGCTGTTTCGGGTATGCTTTTCGTCAGGGCGTTGGGCGAATTTAAGGTGATGGGGCTTTTCCGTTCGGAAGACCGAGGTCTTTTTACCCGCCTCGACAAACGTTGGCTTACACCTGTTGCGTTGATATTTTTTGTTTTGTCGTGGCCTTTGCTTTGAAAGATTAATTACAAAGAACTAACAGTCAAGTTTTATCTATCAGATTTATATTTTATGAAGCACTTTTACTTATTATTTTTGTTATCAGGCTTATCCATTTTTTTACAAGCCCAGCAAGATGACTGGGAAACCTATTATGAAAAATCGGGGAAGACTGCCACGCCAAGATATGCCGAAACACTTGCTTTTCTTGAAAAACTTGATGCTCATTCCGAAGCGATATACATGACTGATTTTGGTCAAAGTCCTCAGCAGCGTCCATTGAAATATGTGATTTACGATCGTGAAGGATTAAAAAATCCTGATGACATAAAAGCTTCCGGAAGGGTGTTGTTGATGGTACAGGCCGGCATACATCCGGGCGAATCTGAGGGAAAGGACGCCATGTTGCTTTTGCTAAGGGATCAGGTGAAAAAGCAAAAGTATAAAGCCTTGTTTGAGCAGGTGAGCCTGTTGTTTATTCCGGTGTTTAATGTGGATGGGCACGAGCGATTCAGTCCATATGGCCGCATCAACCAAAATGGTCCTGTAGAAATGGGTTGGCGCGTTACGGCTCAAAACTACAACCTGAATCGCGATTACCTAAAGGCTGATGCCCCTGAGATGCAAGCCTGGTTGAAGCTTTTCGATCAATTTGATCCTGATTTTTTTATTGATACCCATACCACCGATGGAGCCGATTATCAGTATGTAATGACTTATGGGCTTGAGCTCGGAGACAATATCGATGCCGGGCTCACGGCCTGGCAAAAGGATGTTTTTTTGCCATTCTGGGACAATGCCATGCATGAGGATGGCTTTCCGGTATTCCCTTATGTGAGCTTTCGCAGCTGGCACGACCCGCGCAGTGGCCTGGTTAGCTGGATGTCGGGGCCAATGCTTTCACAGTCCTATACAGCACATCGTAACCGTGCAGGTTTGTTGTTGGAAACTCATATGTTGAAGCCTTACAGCCAACGGGTGGATGCTACGCTGGCGGCGATCTTGCATAGCATGGAGATACTTTCTCTGCACGGAAAACAATTGCAGCAACTGAACCAGAAAGCTGATGAGTATGCTGCTTCTGCTGATTTCAGAGCTAAGGACTTTGCGCTGCAATACAAATTGGATCAAACAGACAGCATCATGGTGCCTTTTGCAGGGGTGCAGTACGAAAAGCGCATCAGCGAACTCACGGGTGGTGATTTGTTTGTATATGATGCCAGCCGTCCGGATACGTTTCTTTTGCCTCTTTTTCAGACTTTTGTGCCGGATAAGGTGGTCAAACTTCCTGAAGCCTATCTTATACCGGTGGAATGGACGGAAGTGATTGACCGCTTGAAATGGCATGGCGTTCATTTTGAGGTGTTGAAACAAAGCACTGAATTTGAGGTGGAACAATATGTGTTTACTGATATCAGCTGGCAACAACGACCTTACGAAGGAAGACATCGGGTGCGTAATTTCAGCATGGAGCAACGAATACAAAAACAAACTTATCCGGCCGGAAGCGTGAAGGTGCCAACAAATCAGCCACTTATTCGTTTGATTGCACATATGCTCGAACCCGAAGGAGACGGATCGCTGCTTGAATGGGGTTTTTTTGATCCGATTTTTGAGCAAAAAGAATATGCCGAAACTTATGTGATGGAGCCATTGGCGCGACGCATGCTCGATAGTATTCCGGGTTTGCGCGAAACCTACGAAGCCAAAAAGCTGGCCGACCCAGAATTTGCCCGTAATTCATGGGCACAGCTCAACTGGTTTTACAGGAAAACACCCTGGTGGGATGAAAAATATATGGTTTATCC
>JAQVGO010000140.1 GCA_028696715.1 Bacteroidales bacterium | reverse complement strand
GCAGGAGCTCATCAAGAAGCTTGTACTGCTCTGAAGCAGGAAGCTGCTTGAACTTTTCTTTGATTTCATTTATCTGTTCCATGCTGCAAAGCTACAAATAAATGCTGTGATATTTAGAATTTAGCCATTTACACGAAAAAGATCCGTTGATAATTTTTCCTTTTTGGAACGGGTCACTGATAAAAACAAGACCTTCGTCTAAATTGATACTATCCTTTATAATCGGCCAGGGATAATAGTCCGCGTTATTTATTGTTGTTCTGTTAGCCAAATCAACCTCCAATTTTATTGTTTCTTTTTTTGGTTTTTCGCTAATCAGGGAATAATGTCCGTTTGATTTATGTCTACCCAGATAAAAAGTATCCGATTTATTACTCATAGCTGAAACTGAGGGCTTATGCATCCATTGATTTGTACCCATAACCTGAAAGTTTACTTTGTCTTTCAGGATTTCAGGCTTTTCCTTTCCTTTGAGGATGTAATCGAACCAATCGAAGATCAGTTGATTCTGAATATCTATTTGTGCTACTTCATCTAGCTGATAACCTCGCAGATTGGCTCCGGGAGTTGATTGTGCGCCCCAATGATCCCAGGGGCCTATTAATAAATAGTGCGCTGCATCCGGGTTGTATTTTAAATGCTGATTATAATAATACATTGCACCCCGTTGACCGTCATCATAATAACCTGTGATACTAAGTATTGGAATATCAATATGCGCAAATTCATCTTTATAGGGAATCATACTTTGCCAGTAACTATCATAGCTGGGGTGGCTGATCCACTCGTGAAATAATTGATTGGGTGTTCCATCAATGGAATCCATTTTATTATAAGGTGTACCAGATTTAAACCACGTGTTTTGCAGGTTATTCCACCTTTGATAATCGGTGTTGTACAAATACTTGTTTTCAGTAACATAGGAAATCCACTTATAGGAAAAGTTGTAGAAGATATTATTCTCCATAGGTACGTCAATTCCCGGAGCAGCCGAAACACAAGGCACAATTGTTTTTAAGGCCGGATGTACACTGTCTTTCATCGATGCCCACTGTGCAAAACCATTGTAACTACCTCCGAACATTCCCACTTTACCATTGTTCCAGGGCTGCTTACTAATCCAGTCAATCACGGCGTAAACATCATTGTGTTCATGCTTGTAAGGCTCAATAGCGTCATTACTCAAGCCCTTACCTCTGGAATAAGCCAAAACCCCGACATATCCTTTCGATGCCGGTAATATGGCTTGATTAATATTTGATGAATCCGCATAAATGGTAAAAGTCAGGATGGCAGGAAGAGGGCCAGTTTCTCTTTTGCGAACAACAGTAACGTCAATCTCAGCGTTATCGATGGGAGAAACGATCAACTTTTGTTCGATATGATATCTTCTGTTTTGTTCGCTGCTTACTTCCATGAATACAATTGGCTCCGTAAGATGAAACACCTGGTAAAGGAAATAGGACTGTAACAGCGTTATAGCTTCCTCCTGAGTAATCTTTGGCTCTGGAGCTTTTTCGTAGTTCTCCTTAAACTGGTTTGTAAATTGAGCAACCTGATCATAAGTGGTCAATACGATATTGACCGAAGCCAGCTGCTGATCACTACAGTTTTGCAAATAATCTGACAATACCTTTCGGTAGGCGGTTTCGAAACTAGATTGCTTCTCTGACTGCTCTTTTTTTGCCTTAGCAAACAGCTCATAAGGAAGCTTGTCAGGGTGACCATTTTGAACAGAAACAGCTTCTCTGCTAGCTTGAATGGTTTTGATTGCGCGCGCATACTTACCCGCCAGAATTTCTATCAAGTAAAAGTCGTTTGGATCGATGGTCTGGCTTTTGATTTGGCTTTGACGCAAATAAGCTTTTGCCAGATTTTGCATATCCATTGCCAAAGATACAGTGTCAGATAATGCTGCCTTTTCAAATTTTATCGACTGGCTTTTTAGCGTTGTGCTAACGACTATTAAAATCAATAGGATCAGTAAATTTTTCATCTCTTATAAACTATTCCAGTTTTTGAATCGGGCAGACTGACGACTGGAAACCTCAAGCGTTTCTCCGGTAGTCAATTCAATATTCAATTTCTGCTTGAAGCTGGGAGTTATTCTTGCGATGTATTCCGTATTCACAATCTGGCTGCGGTTAATCCTGAAGAATACATTCGGGTCCAGCTTTTCCTCAATCAGATTGAGCGATCTTTTTATCATGGCTTTATTATTCCCAAAAAAGAAGCGCGCATAATTATCCATCGACTGGATAAGTCGAATATCTCTTAATGGAACGAAGTAGCACTGCTCACCATCCTTTATAAATATCTTGTAGTGCATCGGTAAAGGATTTTTTCTTGCTTCTATTTTTGAGAACTCTGCTTTAATTTTTTCAATCGTTACGGCAAATCGCTCTTCTCTTAATGGCTTCACCAAATAATCCAACGCATTTACTTCAAAAGCCTTTACCGCGTATTGATCGTATGCCGTTGTGAATACTACTTTTGGCACCACCGCGAGCTCTTCCAGCAAATCGAACCCTGATTTTTCGGGCATGTGAATGTCAAGAAACAGCAGATCCGGATGTTCCCTTTCTATCAGACTGGCTGCATCATAAGCATTTGAAGCTTCCCCAACGACCATGTATTCAGGGTAATTCGACAGGGCTCTTTTTACTTCTTCCCTTGCCAGTCGTTCATCATCTATTATGATTGTTTTATAAGTGTTCATTTTTTTCGGATTGGTATGATTAAAGTAGCCCTCACCAGGTCATTATCTGTATTTTTCAATTCAAAACTTGCTTCCCCATCGTAATGCAGTTGTAGTCGTTTTGTTAAATTCTGAATGCCAATACCTGTTTCAGCATGGTTCCCCGCAATTTGGCCGGGATTCTCGACGATGATTTCAATGGTGTCTGTTGTTTTCTTTATAGTTAGCTTGATCTCACCTCCGTTAATTCGTTTATCAATGCCATGCTTTATACCATTCTCAACTAAAAGCTGGATACTTAATGGAAGAATAAGGTAGTTTTCCAGTCCACTGTCCATTTCTATCGCTACAATTAAACGCTCTTCGAACCTTATCTTTTCAAGGTCTACAAAATCTTTTACTAATTCGAGTTCTTCTTTAATCGTAATAAAAGGAGCGTCTTTTTCATAAAGAGAGGTGCGCAAAATATCGGACAGTAAATCCACTGCTCTTCTGGCAATTTTAGGATTCTCAACGATCAACGATTTTATCGAGTTGAGAGAATTAAATAAGAAATGAGGATTGAGTTGTGTTGCCAGGTTGTCGAGTTGTGCCTGTTTCGCGATTACTAAAAGCTCTGCATTTTGATTCGCCGTTTCCAGTTTATTTTGATGGTAGTGATAGATATGATACGCCAAAACCCAAATGGCCATCAAACGCAAACCCGTAATAAAAACGGGATCCCAATAACTTAAAGAATACCACAGACTGTAATCCTTGTTTTCTACAAAAACCCAGTATAAGTGCCATTTGAGATCTACAAGCTCCATGTAAGCAACCGACAATAGAATTATCGAAGGGATTACCCATGCGGCTAAATTGCCAAGACCAAGCGCACTCCAATTATATTTTTTAGCAAAATATCTGTAGAGGTGAGTGAGTGAAACGCCAATGGAAATATCAAGTACATAATTGATGATTGTGAAGAACACTCCGTAATTGTCCCGGGTATATACGGTATAGGCCCAGTAAATGGAAACTGTTCCCCAACCTAAGAGCTGGCATTTCCAGTACAGGGAAATGATCTTGTGGTTCGCTATGTTTTTTAATTTTCGCATTGATGAAACAAAGGAAAGGTGATTTTATCAATTAAGAAAGACAAAGTACATGAGCGTGAATTATCGGTTGTGAACGTCTCATAGGTTCAGATTATCGATTTATTCAAAACACTTGGGAGAATGCCAAAGGTAAAAGCGTATTTAACCCAGGCATCGTAAGATTTTCCTCCCTAAAGCCCAACTAAATAAATTACACATAACTCAACAATAAATAGAGCTGCCAGGTTTATTCAGATGAGATTCAAACCAATTCATAATTAGCCATAACGGCAGTCAGTCTAAAAACCTCTTTCAATTTCCATTTCCCTCAATTTTTTTCCCCGCTAAATTAATAAATACTTCCGTTGTAATAAAGGCAAATATTCAAGCTGAATTTGGGAGTGGTTTTTTGCATGCGCCAAAACAGCTCCAATGAAGCCCGAATGGATGCCAAAAACGCAAAAATGGAAACAATAAACCGCCTAATCCCTTCTTTTCCAATGATATTCAAAATTCTGCGCAAATTGTAGGCCGTGAATACCAATCCTACATCGGCCGAAGCTCGTTGGATGGTTTTCTTTGTCATGATGTAGTTGAATCCCCACTGTCGCTTAATTGTGCCATAGGGGTGTTCCACAATGGCTTGTCGTCGGCGGTAGTAATTCTGGTTTTGTGCGATGCGTTTTTTGTTGGCTTCAATATAGTCAACATATTTGTTGCGCTGAACGATCTTTCCGTTCTTGACCGAAGTAGTGCATAACTCCCTCACTGGGCATGTTTTACAGTCAGGTGTTTTGTATTGTCTAAAAGGTGCTGCTTTGCTTTGATACCAGGTACCATTGGTGTATAACTCCGAGCCTTGCGGACAAACATAATAATCTCCTGCTACCTCATAGCGAAAATGCTCCACATTGTAGGCTTCATCGGGGGCATTAGCTGCCACAGCCGGAACGGCTACCAGCACTTCAATCCCAAGCTTTGATGCTGCCTCAAACTCGCTTCCGGTATGGTAGCCTTTGTCGT
>JAQVGO010000041.1:18134-21123 GCA_028696715.1 Bacteroidales bacterium | reverse complement strand
GAAACGGCGAATTTTTCCATATACTCACTCATATCAATACGAACGAGTGCATCTTCGGAATCGAAAAGGTATTTTGCCAAAACTTTTGCCAAATAGGTCTTGCCAACGCCGGTGGGACCCAAAAAGATGAAACTTCCAATCGGTTTGTTTGGATCTTTCAATCCGGCACGATTACGGCGAATCGCTTTCACTACCTTTTTTATAGCTTCATTCTGGCCAATCACGGCATCTTCCAGCTCTTCCTCCATGTGAATAAGCCGATCGCTTTCGTTTTGAGCGATGCGCTGAACCGGAACACCTGTCATCATGGCAACTACTTCGGCCACTTGCTGTTCGCCCACCAGTTCGCGATGAATTTTTGATTCTTCTTCCCAGCGCTTTTTGGCCTGTTCGAGAGTGTCTATTAGTTTTCGCTCACTATCGCGAAACATAGCCGCTTCTTCAAATTTTTGTATTTGGATGGCCTGATTTTTTCGGGCTCGGGTTTCTTCAATCTGGCTTTCCAACTCAATAATTTCGACCGGAACATGAATGTTGTTAATATGAACTCTTGCGCCGGCTTCATCAAGCGCATCAATGGCTTTGTCTGGCAGGTAACGATCAGACATATAGCGGTTTGTGAGCTTAACACAAGCATCGATGGCTTCCTGATCGTATTTTACCAAATGGTGATCTTCGTAACGTTCCTTTATGTTGTTGAGTATTTCAACGGTTTCTTCGGGGGTGGTCGGATCAACCAGGATTTTCTGAAAACGCCTTTCCAGGGCACCGTCTTTTTCAATGTATTGCCGGTATTCGTCAAGGGTAGTTGCACCAATACACTGTAATTCTCCTCTGGCCAATGCCGGTTTGAACATATTACTTGCATCCAGTGAACCACTTGCATTTCCGGCTCCTACAATGGTGTGTATTTCGTCAATGAACAGGATGATGTCAGGGTTTTTTTCAAGCTCATTCAGTACAGCTTTCATCCTTTCCTCAAACTGTCCGCGGTATTTTGTGCCGGCAACAAGTGAAGCCAGATCGAGCATAATCAATCGTTTGTTGAACAAAGCCCGCGACACCTTTCGTTGTACAATACGAAGGGCTAATCCTTCGGCAATGGCAGATTTACCTACGCCTGGCTCACCAATCAGAATCGGATTGTTCTTTTTGCGACGACTCAAAACCTGCGCTACACGTTCAAGCTCTTTTTCGCGACCAACAATGGGGTCTAATCTATTTTCCTCAGCTGCCCTTGTAAGATCGCGGCCAAAATTGTCCAGCACCGGGGTTTTACTCTTGGCTTCGGCCATTTTTTTGCTTCCTGCACTGCCAGGCTTGATTTCATCTTCGTCAGCAGCTTCGCCTGGAAAATCTGCTCTGGGAGTCTCCTTCATGCGGTCTCTTTCTTCTCCGGTGTACATAAATGTCAACTCATTTTTATAAGTAACAAAATCAACGCCTTCTCTCTCAAGGTTTTGCGTGATGAGATTGTTTTTATCTCTCAAGATAGCCAATAAAAGATGTTCTGTCTTGATCAAGTCACTTTTAAACTCTTTGGCAATGATGTAGGTGAATTTCAGTGCACGCTCTGTTTGTTTGATAAGGGGAATATTGGTGATTTCTTTGTGTGATGTTTCGGGTGATTTTATAGCTTCCTCAATCCGACGACGGAAGATATCCAAATCAATCCCAAAATATTTCAAGATTTGTAATGCTTTGCCCTCGCCATCGCGCACCATGCCTAAAAACAAATGTTCCAGACCTATGTAATTGTTTCCAAGACGCAGTGCCTCTTCATGACTATAAGTCAGTATATCGCGCACGCGGGGAGAAAATTTTGCATCCATATTATGTGTGTTATAGCTTTCCTTTCAGTAGTTCAATAACGCTAAAAAAGTTACTTTTTGTATTTGTTTTAGCATTAAGATTCAAAAGTAGGAACAAAAATCAGTCCAACATTGTTCGGCTGACAAAAATATTAACAGTCGATTGTTCAAACATTCCTTAATTTGATTTTACTTGAAGGAGCTTGGCCTACTAATTTTTTGTACTTTTGCATACTTATTAAATAGGAAAAGGCTAATTAAGATTTTACTTGAATGGAAGAGGTTTTTGAAGGAGAAAAAATTGTAAAAGTCAATATTGAAAACCAGATGAAATCAGCCTACATTGATTATTCAATGTCGGTGATCGTTTCACGCGCTTTACCTGATGTGCGCGATGGTTTAAAGCCTGTTCACAGGCGTGTATTATATGGTATGCTCGACCTGGGTGTGCTTTCAAACAGAAGTTATAAAAAATCTGCCAGAATAGTAGGGGAGGTGCTCGGAAAATACCATCCACATGGCGATTCCTCTGTTTATGATGCCATGGTGCGTATGGCCCAGGAATGGTCGTTAAGGTATCCGCTGGTTGATGGTCAGGGTAACTTTGGATCAATTGATGGCGACAGCCCGGCGGCAATGCGTTATACCGAAGCACGATTGCGCAAGATTGCGGAAGAAATGCTAAGCGATATAGACAAAGATACGGTTGATTTTCAACTAAACTTTGATGATTCACTTACCGAACCAACCGTTTTGCCATCTGCTATTCCTAATCTGCTGGTTAATGGTGCAAGTGGTATTGCAGTAGGTATGGCTACCAATATGCCTCCTCACAATTTATCGGAGGTGATTGATGGTACTATCGCATACATTGATAACCGCGAAATTACAATTTCTGAGCTGATGCAGTACATCAAAGCACCTGATTTTCCGACTGGGGGTATCATTTATGGTTATGAAGGTGTGAAAGAGGCATTTGAAACCGGCAGAGGACGCGTTGTGATGCGAGGTGAAACCGTTATCGAAGAACACGGCGGGAGAGAATGGATAATTGCTACTTCCATTCCGTATCAGGTCAATAAGGCTGAAATGATCAAAAAAACAGCCGATCTGGTGAATGATAAAAAAATTGAGGGTATCTCTGATATTCGCGATGAATCGGATAGAAACGGGATGCG
>JAQVGO010000041.1:0-18034 GCA_028696715.1 Bacteroidales bacterium | reverse complement strand
AAACGTACTGCCTTAAGCGAATACCGTCGTCAGGGCAGGGGAGGCCGTGGTTCGAAAGGCTCTGATGCCAGAGACGAAGATTTCATTGAACATCTGTTTATTGCTACGAATCATAATTATATGCTGTTCTTCACAGAGAATGGTAAGTGTTTCTGGCTCAGAGTATTTGAAATACCCGAAGGAACTCGTCAAAGCAAAGGCAGGGCAATCCAAAATATGATCAATATTGATCCGAATGATAAAGTAAAAACCTTCATGAATATTCAAAATCTGAAGGATCAAGAGTATATTGAGAATAACTTCATCATTTTAGGAACTAAAAAGGGTGTGATCAAAAAGACCAGCCTTGAGGCCTATTCACGTCCACGACAAAATGGTATCAATGCCATAACCATTCGCGAAGGAGATGAGTTGTTGGAAGCACGACTTACAAATGGCACAAGCGAGGTAATCATGGCTTTGAAATCAGGAAGAGCTATTCGTTTTAACGAATCTACGGTTCGTCCGATGGGGAGAAATGCTTCAGGAGTTAGAGGCATAACTTTAGGATCGTTAACTGATGAAGTAGTAGGAATGATATGTATTAAAGATGTAGATTCGTCCATTCTGGTTGTTTCTGAAAAGGGATACGGAAAGCGTTCGAAACTGGATGATTATCGGGTTACCAATAGAGGCGGAAAAGGAGTAAAGACCCTTAATGTTACTGAAAAAACAGGTAATCTTATTGCAATAAAAGACGTTATTGACAATGATGATTTAATGATTATCAATAGATCGGGGATTATCATTCGCATTGCCGTCGAAAGCTTACGCATCATGGGTAGAGCAACACAAGGCGTTAGGCTGATTAATTTACGTGATCAGGATGAAATTGCTGCTGTTGCCAAAGTTTCAGTAGAGCAAGTAGAAGAATTGGAAGATGAAATTACTGAAATTCAGGAAGATAATACAGAAGAAAACTTTGAGGATTAACATAAAATTAATTGAATGGCAAATTTTGGCATGATGTTGGCTTTTTAATAAATTCAAATACAGAATGCTAAATGATAACCTATTAAAACTGACACAAATGAAAAAATTAATTGTATTAGTAGCAATGCTGATCATAGCTTCTTCAGTTTTTGCCCAAAAATCAGAAAGAACGAATGCTTTTATGTACAATAAAAATGCGCAGTACGATAAAGCAAAGGAATCTATTGACAAAGCTGTAAATCATCCTAAAACAAGTGAAGATTCAAAGACCTGGATGTACAGAGGAATTATTTATTTGAATCTCGTTTTTTCTGATGAGTTTAAATCCTTGGATGATAATGCTTTGGAAAAGAGTTTTGAGTCATTTCTGAAAGCTCTTGAATTAGACCCTGAGGATAAATTAAAAAGAGCTGATGACATAGATCCGCGCATCGAAGCTATTGGACAACAATACTTTGCCTATGGTGTAGATGAATTTAATAAAGGGGATTTTGTAATGGCTTCCGAAAAGTTTAAAAAGTCGTACGAGGTTGGTAAATACGTAAATAAAGTTGATACCCTGGCACTTCTAAATGCAGCTCTTTCCTCAGTAAGAGGAGAGAAGTTTGAGCAGTCGATCAGTTTATACCAGGAACTGCTAGATCTCGGATTTGAGGAAGCAGATGTTTATAAAAACATGGCTTCAGCATATAGAAGTCTGGGGAACACAGATGCAATGTTTGCTATCCTGAAAACCGGCCGCGAAAAATATCCTGATGATGCCGGTTTAATGTTGGAAGAGATAAATGCTTATCTGGCTATCGGTGAGGGGGCTAAAGTAGTTGACGATTTGAAACTGCTTGTGGAGAAGGATCCTCAAAATTATTCGATTTTCTTCGTTCTGGGAACTATTTATGGCGATGAAAGCAATGAAGCCATGTTCGATATGGATTCTGCCGAGCTGTATTATGAAAAGGCAATCGAGATTAATCCTGAATATTATGATGCCATTTACAACCTGGGTGCATTATATATCAACCAGAGTAATCAACTTCAGGTTAAAGCCAACGATTTGCCTTTGGATGCAACTGAAGAATATGACAAGCTGACAGAAGAAGCAAACGCAATTATCAAAAAGGCTTTGCCACATCTTGAAAAGGCAAATGAGTTGCAGCCCGAAAACGAAGAGACCCGTGCAGTGTTGAAATCAATTTACACCCGTTTTAATATGGCTGATAAATTGGAAGGACTGGATAACTAATTCTGAAATAACAAATAAGCAGGGCATAAGAAAATTATTTATGCCCTCTTATTTTGAAATTGTAAGTTTACATAATATAAATTATAGAACATTTGTAAAATGCAAAATATTTTAGTAATCAACACTATTACAGATGTTTAAAGAAACAATAAATTTTGTTGTTTAATTATCTTTCTTCAGCTCTTCAAAAAGCTGATTGAATTTTTCAAGCTTCGGAACAATCACAAACTGGCAATACCCTTGATTGGGATTATTGTTGTAGTAGTTTTGATGATATTCTTCAGCTTTGTAAAAAGCTTTAAATGGAGTTATTTCAGTAACAATTGAATCCTCCCAAATAGCTGCTTCGTTCAGGTTCTGTTTAACTTTTTCTGCAATTTTGCGTTGGGCATCGGTATGATAGAAAATTGCTGAACGGTATTGCGTTCCCACATCAGCACCCTGGCGATTAAGCGTTGTGGGATTGTGTGTTCTAAAGAATATTTTCAGGATATCCTCGAGACTAATCACAGATTTATCATAAACAAGCTGAATCACTTCGGCATGGCCTGTTAAACCTGAACTTACTTCTCTGTAAGTTGGATTCGAAATTTTACCTCCGCTATAACCGGAAGTAACTGAAACAACTCCTTTTATTTGCTGAAAAACAGCTTCCGTACACCAAAAACAACCGGCTCCAAGTGTAATTGTATCCATTTTTTCAGAACTATTCATGGCATAAGTTTGAATTGAATAAATTTGGGTGAATAATATTACAAGCAGTATGAGTAATCTTTTCATTCGTATAGGATATGATGCTTAAACAGTTTAATATCCACTTTGTTCTGATAGGCAAAATTTGAAACTGCTTTGCTTAATTTTTGATTATCTTTGCCACTTTTCGGACTGGTTCGAAAAATACAAAATTCGAAATTTAAAACCCACTATATCATGAGTTTAGAGATCACTGGAAAAGTTGTTCAAATAGGGCAACGCCAAACCGGACAAGGAAAAAACGGAACCTGGGTAAGACAGGATCTGATCATAGAAACAGAGGATCAATTTCCGAAAAAAGTATGTTTGAGTTGTTGGGGAGATAAAGCTGAGGAAGCCACTACCTTTAAACCTGGCGAACAGATCAAAGCCAGTATTAATATTGAATCTCGCGAATACAATGGCCGCTGGTACACCGACATCAAACCCTGGAAATTCGATCGTTTAGGCGGTTCAAATATTCCATCCGATCCCCTTCCTCCTGCCGGTGATTATAACGTTGATCCTGGCATGGATAGCGAAGAAGGTGATCTGCCATTCTAAGCATTCTTTGTTTTGAAAACCAGGTATCTGGCTTTGGCAGCGGCTTTTACTGCAAATCTCATTTATGGGATTAACTATGTGATAGCCAAAGGGATAATGCCTGATTATTTACAACCGCGATCCATTATTTTGGTCAGAGTGATTGTTGCTGCCCTGCTTTTCTGGATTTTAAAGCCTTTTACCAAAGCCGAAAAAATCCAAAAAAAACACTTACTACGTATTGCTTTTGCAGCATTTTTTGGTGTGGCTGCCAATCAGATATTATTTTTTGAAGGATTGAATCTTACCACGCCAATCAATGCAAGTATCATCATGGTAGGTGTGCCTATTGCTGTTTTAATATTTTCGCAACTACTTATAAAAGAAGATATTACAAAGCGTAAATTATTGGGAATTATTCTTGGTTCTGTTGGAGCAACTTTTCTGATTCTCACTTCTGGTACAATAAGTCTTGAACCTGGAAATTTTTTAGGTAACTTGCTTGTTATGGCTAACGCCACCTCCTATGCCTTGTTTTTAGTGTTGATAAAGCCGGTAATGCGTTATTATCAAGCATTTACTGTGATGAGGTGGGTTTTTCTTTTCGGTGCTCTCTATGTAATTCCGGTCACCCTCCCTCCTGCCCTGGCCGAAAATTGGAATGTAATTCCTGTTAATATTTGGTTGTCAATATCTTACGTTGTAGTTTTTACTACTTTTCTGGCTTACTTATTAAACAATTATTCACTACGGCATATCAATCCGGCCACCAATAGTGTGATGATATATCTGCAACCGGTTTTTGCCAGCATGATTGCAATTTATTATCAAAAAGATCAGTTAACTTTTCAGGAGGTTCTTGCTGCTATGGTTATTTTTGCAGGAGTGTATTTTGTTATCAGTAAGTCAGGTAAAACGGTGGATAAAGTCCATATTACACAAAATCAGTATCATACAAAGAAATTATAGCATGAAATTCCCTTTCAATTTAGATCAGCTAAATGCAAGTAATGTGGCTAATCAATTCATTTTGATGGCCGGACCCTGTGCAATTGAGAATGAAGAAACCCCATATTTGATTGCAGAAAAAGTGAGTAAAATATGTAATGCTTACCAAATTCCTTATATTTTCAAAGGATCTTACCGCAAGGCAAACCGTTCCCGATTGGATTCCTTTACCGGAATTGGTGATTTAAAAGCTTTAAATGTTTTAAAGCATGTGAGGGAAACTTTTGATATTCCGGTTGTTACTGATATTCATGCAGCAGACGAAGCGGAAATGGCAGCTGAATTTGTTGATGTTTTACAAATACCAGCTTTTTTATGCAGGCAAACTGATTTATTGGTGGCAGCTGCCAAAACCGGTAGAATCATCAACATCAAGAAAGGTCAATTTTTATCAGGTGAGGCCATGCGTTTTGCCGTTGATAAAGTGAAACAGTCAGGAAACGAGCAGGTGTTGCTTACCGAGAGAGGTAATATGTATGGCTATCAGGATTTGGTTGTGGATTTTAGGAATATTCAAACGATGCAACAATTGCAAGTGCCTGTAATTATGGATATTACCCATTCGTTGCAGCAGCCGAATCAAGCTTCAGGGATTACGGGTGGCAAACCTGAATTAATTGGATTGATTGCCCGTGCAGCGATTGCTGTGGGAGCTGATGGTTTATTTATCGAAACGCATCCGGAGCCGGCGAAAGCAAAATCAGACGGTGCCAATATGCTTCAGCTCGACAGGCTTGAGCCTTTGATAGAACAGCTGGTAAAAATTCGGGAAGCGCTTATTTAATTGATTATTCTCGTATCATTTTGATTATTTGTCCGGTTTTAGCATCAAAATTAAGTTTGTTTCTATTAAGCGGAACAACGCTTACTGTGCCTAATTGTGGTATTGGTAAACGATCAGTTAGAAGTGTTTTCCCCTTAAATGAAACCTCAATTTGAGCAATTTCAGGATTTCTGTAAAGCAAGCTGTTAATCACTGATACTGATTCAAGTGTCTCCTTCCCTATCCCGGGAATTTTTTGTGCTATTCCAATAGGTTCGATCGCTAACTGTATCGTTTCGCCTTTGGCGGAGGCTTTCACGATTCCGGAATCGTCATTTAACCTGGCAAGAGCTACCAATCCTTCTGAATTTTGCACTGGTGTATAATAAACAGGATGTTCTTCAATTTTTCGTTCTTTGATTCCAAGGAACAAACTTAGGTAGGCTTCTTCCAATTGTCTAAGTTGTTTATCCATGTAAATCAGGCTATTACCATAATTTATCTCCTGGTAACCACTTAACAGCAAATACCTTGCTTCGCGAATTGATTGGATATAATCTGCGGCTGCTCTGGCTTTTTGTTCGGGGTTGCGATCTTGCCAGATTGAATGCAACACTGGCAATTTGATCACAGTGGTGTCAATAGTAATTTTTCTGACGATCGTATCAATTCGCTTGAAAAGATTACTTTCTGCATAGTAATTAAATCGTTTTTCCTCCGGAGAATTCACCAGGGTTTTTTCAACGGAAAGTGTTTCGGCATTTTGTGAAATTGTTTCAGAGCCAACACCTAATAAAATACCATCTGACTGTAAAGTGAATGGAATTTTTTGATCATCCTTCGAAGTCCGTTCATCAAACCGTACATAGAAAACTGCCTCCGGATCGGGCTCAGTTATTGGTGTTACGATCAGATCCAAAATACGGTACGAGCTTGAGTTTTCGGTTACAAAATCCTGAACACCAAGCATCCTTTCAGCAAACTGGCTGTAAGGTCCTTTGACTGAAACAGTTTTCTCAAGAATAAAATCGAACTTTAAGGTCGTTCGTGGAAGCGCATAAAAAATTCCTTCAGTTTGGCCGGGTAATCCATTCTTTGCGCTGGTAACAGTGAATTGTGCGTATCCTTTCGAAGCAATTAAGAGCAAAATTGCTGTCAATATTGATAACAAATTATTTTTTTGGCTGAATGCATTCATAAATTAAGCTTTTGGGAGACGATTGCCATAATTCTCCAAATTTAAGTGTTTTTTATCATTTCCGATTTTTTCGCTTTCAAATTTTTGCAAACAAAAAAGGAGACAGCTGCCTGCCTCCTTATTTTATGATTATTTGATAAATAAAAGCTCCCGGTATTTTGGCAACGGCCATAAGCCATCGTCAATCAGCATTTCGAGTTTATCCACATGATACCTGATTTTCTCAAAATAAGGCTTCACCTGATAACAATAATGATGCGCAATTTGCTCTGCTTCATGCAGATGGTTAGCTACTTTACGCTCGCTCGTCATTTCTTCAACATATTGCCTTATGGTAGCAATATGATCAGAAATTTCTTTGATATTCTGAACCTGATTGCGACTTAACTTAACATAGGTTTTCGAATCAAGGACATCTTTTAATCCGCGTGCATTTTCAATGAGTGTGTTTTGATATTTTATGGCAGTCGGGATGATGTGGTTTATAGATAAATCGCTGATTAGGCGCGATTCGATTTGAATTTTACGGATGTATTTGTCAAGCTTTATCTCGTAGCGTGCCAACAACTCTCTATGACTGAGAACTTCGTTGCGCTCAAAGAGTTCTATTACCTCCTTAGTAATAAATGCTTTGATAGCATCAGGTGTGTTGGGAGTGTTTGAAAGTCCTCTTTTTGCGGCTTCTTCTTTCCATTCATCGCTATAACTGTTGCCTTCAAAACGAATAGGTTTTGAATCTTTGATATAGCGTTTTACTACCTCAAAAATTGCGTCTTCCTTTTTCCAGTTTTGATCGGTGAGATTTTTCACTTCATCATAAAACTGATCTAATTGATCAGCAATGATGGTGTTGAGGACAAACATGGGTTTTGCCGTATTGGCATGAGAACCAACGGCTCTGAATTCAAATTTATTACCTGTAAAGGCAAATGGGCTGGTACGGTTTCTGTCGGTATTATCCAGCAGAATTTCCGGAATTTTTGGTATGTTGTTGAGAGCACCTTTGTTCATGCCATTTGTGATGCCCTCGTGTGAGGGCAATTGCTCAATTTCGTCGAGTGTGCGGGTAAGCTGTTCTCCGATAAAGGCTGAGATAATTGCCGGAGGTGCTTCATTAGCCCCCAGACGTAAGTCGTTTCCTGCAGAAGCCACGCTTGCTCTTACGAGTGCTTCATGTGTATGAACAGCTTTTAGAATATTCACTAACACAGTAATAAATCGCAGGTTATCCATTGCCGTCTTACCTGGCGTCAGCAGGTTTACACCTGTATTGGTGGCCAAGGACCAATTGTTGTGTTTGCCACTTCCGTTAACAACGGCATATGGCTTTTCGTGCAACAACACCTTGAAGTGATGTTTGCGCGAAACCATATCGAGCAGATGCATCAAAAGCTGGTTATGGTCAACTGCCACATTGGCTTCTTCATATACCGGAGCGCATTCAAACTGACTGGGAGCCACCTCGTTATGACGAGTTTTAAGTGGAATTCCAAGTTTATGTGCTTCTATTTCCAGGTCGCGCATAAATGCACGTGCCCGGCTATGAATGGTGCCAAAATAATGATCGCTCAATTGCTGATCTTTGGCTGAGGCATGGCCAAACACTGTTTTTCCGGCCAGGACAAGATCGGGGCGGGCAGCGAAGAGTGCACTATCCACTAAAAAATATTCCTGTTCCCATCCTAAAGTGGGGTAAACCTTTGTGATATTTTTATCGAATAATTGGCACAGCCTGGTACTTGCCTTATCAATGGCTTCCATCGAACGTAACAGAGGTGTTTTGTAGTCGAGGGATTCCCCTGTGTAAGAAACAAAAATTGTTGGAATACAAAGGGTATTTTCCATGATAAAAGCTGGTGAGCTAGGATCCCAGGCTGTGTATCCTCTGGCCTCGAAGGTGTTGCGAATACCACCGCTCGGGAAAGATGAGGCATCAGGTTCCTGCTGAATTAACTCGTTTCCCTGAAACTCCTCAATAGCCCGACCATTTTCAGCCGGATTAACAAATGAGTCATGTTTTTCGGCTGTAGATCCTGTGAGCGGATGAAACCAATGGGTGTAATGTGTTGCTCCTATGTTCATAGCCCAGGCTTTCATGGCCGAAGCTACCTGATCGGCTACTTTTCTGTCGATCTTAAAGCCTTTTTCAATGGCAAGTTCAACACTTCTAAAGGCTTCTTTTGTCAGATACTCACGCATTACAGTACGGTTGAATACCATTGAACCATAATAATCTGAGATCTTATTCGAAGGATAATTTACCGGCACTACCTGCCGATCCAGCGTTTCGGATAACGCAATAAATCTGAAGTTTTCCATTTTATGGGGTTGTTTTGATTAGAGACTGCTTTTTAATGATCCAAAGTCCTGTAAAAGTTAAAATTCCATTTAATATAAGTAATTCAAATCCAAATTGATAGCCGTTAAATAACCAGTTTGAGTTGATGTTGATCAGGTAAGTAAGAAGCGGAGCTAAAAATGCGACCAAAGGTACAAATTTGTCCTTCAGAGCGTGTTTGGTAAACAAACCAAATGCAAAGAGTCCGAGTAATGGTCCGTAGGTATAACCAGCAATTGTAAAAAGCTGGGCAATAACAGCTTCATTATTAATCTCCCTGAAGATAATGATGATTGACAGAATAATTAATGTGATGGTAAAATGGATAAAATAGCGTTTGTGATTGTTTACTTTTTCCAAGCCCAAAAAGTCGATGCTGACAGATGTGGTTAATGCGGTGATGGCACTGTCGGCACTGGAATAAGCTGCTGCAATCAAGCCAATAAAAAACACCATTCCGGCAAAAATGCCAAAATGATTAAAGGCAAGTTCGGGAAACAGATTATCAGTCAGCTGTGGGATTGTAATATTATGAATGCTTGCATAAACATATAAACTGGCTCCAAGAAAGAGAAAGATTAGATTGGCCGGAATCAACAAAATACTCAAACTCGTGACATTCTTTTGTGCATCTTTCAGGTTTCTGCAGCTGAGATTTTTCTGCATCATATCCTGATCCAGTCCGGTCATTACAATCGTGATAAACATCCCGCTAAAAAACTGCTTGAGATAAAAACGATCGTGCCGCCAATCACTGATGACAATTTTGGAATATCCCTGTTCATTAATTCGGGATATCATTTCACCCAGACTAAAATCTAACTTATTTAAAATGATATAGATAGTGACGATCAAAGCTGTTAGCATAAAGATAGTCTGAAGCATATCGGTCCATACAATCGTTTTGATTCCGCCTTTAAATGAATAAATGGTTATCAGCAGCATAAAAATTACAACTGTAACCCAAAACGGAATGTTGTAGTGATCAAAAATAAATAGTTGCAATACATTTACAACCAAGAACATACGAAATGAAGCTCCAATGAGTCGGGATAATAAAAAATAAAAAGCACCGGTTTTATATGACCAAAAACCAAACCGTTGATCAAGATAGGAATAGATAGAAGTGAGTTTCAGTCGATAATAAAGAGGCAAGAGAATCAGTGAAATTACGGCATAACCAGCAACATAGCCAAAAACCACCATCATATAACTAAACTGAGAGCTCCCCACCCAACCCGGGATAGAGATAAAAGTGACCCCTGAAAGGGAGGTTCCAATCATTCCAAAGGCTACTACCAGCCAAGGCGATTGGCGGTTGCCAACAAAATAGCTTTCGTTATTTGCCCTGCGTGAAGTGATTACCGAAACTCCGATCAACAGAGCGGTATATCCCAAAAAAATCAGTAGGACTAATTCAGGCGACATGGTGTTGCTTTTTGAGTTGGAGTGCTTTTGCAAAAGAAAGTAAATCCGGAAAATTCAAATCTGGTTTCACATCAACTTCTTCATTTCCAATCTGTATTGTTTTCATCCCAACATGATGTCCAAATAAGATATCTGATGAAGTATCACCTGCCATTATCGCATGTCCGAAATCAATATCCGGAAAATCCACTTTGGCTTGATGTGCCATCTCAGGAGAAGGCTTTCTGCAATTATTCGCCTCATTTGCAAGCATTGTGCAATAATAAATAGCGTTTATTCTAGTATTTTCAAGGGATAGTTCATGTTGCATTTTTTCATGAATCGCCTGCAAATCCGATTCAGTCATCAGCTTTTTACCAATGCCTTGTTGATTGGTGACAACAATCAGGTATTTAAAATATTTGCTTAAAATTGCTAAGGCTTCTTTTGCTCCCGGAAGAAATTGAAAATCAGCTGGTTTTTTAACATAATCCTGAAGAGGCCGGACGTTGATCACGCCATCCCTGTCGAGGAAAAGCGTCCAGTCACGGGTGATATGTTCCAGCATAAATGGCATTAAGTCTTCGGAAATAGTTGTTCTTCAATGAATTGACAAAGTATGTGACCAAGCAAGATATGTCCTTCCTGAATGCGTGGTGTATCAGTGGATGGAACATTTAACAGAAGGTGCACGAGCTCTCTCATTTTACCTCCTTTTTCGCCTGTGAAAGCGATTGTTTTCATGCCAATTTGGTTTGCTTTTTCAATGGCCTTAATCACATTGACAGAATTTCCTGAAGTACTCAGAGCAATTAATACATCTTCTTTGCGTCCGGCAGCTTCAACCATTCTGCTATACACTGTTTCGAAATTGTAATCGTTGGCAACAGCCGTTAGATAGCTGGTGTTAACGTGCAAAGCTTCGGCATACAAAGGCGGTCGGTCGTAATAGTACCTTCCTGAAAGTTCGGCAGCCAGGTGTTGTGCATCGGCAGCACTTCCGCCATTACCACAGAAAAGTACTTTTCCACCATTCTTCAAACTTGCTACACAAAGACCAATAGCTTCTTCGAGGCGATGTTGTAGTGATAAGTCGTTGAATATAAGTTGTTTCAGATCAATGGATGCCTTTATGATATTTTGCATATGCATCTTTGGAATTTTGAAGCAAAAATAACACTTTTAATTCGCCGTCATAGTCACTTTTGAAAGATTACGCTTTAATATGACTTTTAATGGCTGATTTTTAAACCGTTTAAATGAAATGAGAAGTCATTGTTCTTGAAACAAATTTTTCTTCGAAAACGGTTGCAGATCAACCGGAATTTAAACCAACAACAGAATTTTTTCCTGAATAACAGGTGTTTTATTTTAAGCTATGAATCGAAAAAAAATGCATCTTTGCCGGCCAATTTATCGTAGCCTTAAATACGATAGTAATAAATTGAATATCAGTAATTAATGAAATGAAATCCATAGCTACAATCCTTTTACTTTTGGTGTCGAACATCTTTATGACGCTGGCCTGGTACGGACATTTAAGGTTTAAAGACTGGAGTTTGTTTACCAAATACGGGCTAGTAGCTGTAGTTTTGTTTAGTTGGTCGCTGGCACTTTTTGAGTATATTTTTCAGGTGCCTGCCAACAGGATTGGCTATGCAGGCAACAACGGGCCGTTTAATCTGATGCAATTAAAAGTAATACAAGAAGTTATAACCTTAATTGTCTTTGTTCTTTTTTCGCTGATCATGTTTAAAAATGAAACACTGAGATGGAATCATTTCATTGCGTTAATTTTTCTTGTGCTAGCCGTATATTTTGTTTTCAAAAAATAATATGTTTGCAAAAAAATAAAGCTTTCTTATTCCAAAAACTAAGGCGTTAAAATACTGTATGTTAGTACAAACTGAAAATTTTACCATGAAATTTTATGATGTGGATGCTGTTTTTACTTTCGGAAAATATGAAGGTAAAAGCTTGGCAGAAGTTTATGTTAAAGATCCTAAGTATCTGAATTTCTGCTCAGAAAACATTGATGAGTTCTATGTTTCTCCGGCAGTAATGAAGGAGTTGAAGTCAGCTAAATTCAAGGCCGATGAAATGGAATTTGATGATTTTGACGATCAGGATGAAATGTTTGACGAAGAGGAAATTGAAGAATTGGAAGAAGTTGATTTAGATGATGATAACTTCGACTGGGAGGAAGATTTTGAACTGGCAGATGATGATTTCGAGGATGATTTTGATGATGATTTCTAGCACCAGAACGAAATTAGAATTTACCGGCTAAACAATTTGCTTGGCCGGTTTTTTTGTCAGATCAATTTTCGTATTTGGGCTGCATAGTTTGACCAACTCATCAACTTCGCTGTTTCAGCGATATTCTCTCTAGGAATGGGTTTTTTAATCGCTTTATCCATGATATTAGCCATTGAATCTATTTCATTTTCAGCAAGATAACCATTATAACCATCTTTTACTGTATCCACAAAATGACCGACTTTGGTAGCCAGCATTGGCATTTTAAAGTTGTATCCAATTGACTCTACCCCCGATGGAGTTGCAGTCAGATAAAATAGCAATAAATTATCGCTGACCTGAAAGTATTTATGCACTTCCTCATTTGGCACAAATTCATTAACAATCACTACTTTATCGTCTAATTTGTATTTTGAAATCAATTCCAGAGGATTATAGTTGCGCTCATCATCCTGCTTTCTGAGAAACAGTGATTTTGCTATTCCAAACAACTGATTTTTAATTCTTGTCGACCACTTGTTAGTATCCAGAGTTTGCCAAAAGGATTCTCCTACAATGAGTAAACTCACATCCTTTCTTCGTTCCGAAAGCCTTGCAAATGCTTCAATAGCCTGATGCAGGCCCTTGTATTTTCTGATAAATCCAAAAAACAGAAACACATGATCATTTAATCCCATTTCCATTTTCACTTTGTTTTTATCAAAGCTTGGATCAGGATTAAACATATCATAAACAGGATGATACAGCTGAAGAACCGGTTTTGAACCAAGAGGAAGTTCTTTAAAATGCGTCCGGATATCAAATCGCGTTTTTGGGAAAAGTTGCTGAAGCTGATCGGCTGTCTGACGGGCATGAACCACATAGGAAGCAGCTGATTTAATTCCAAAGGCAGTGAATCTGTTATCCAGCGTGCTTCCCTCCTTCTGAATTACAAAATGCAGGTCGAAAACCACTTTTATTTTCCTTCGCGCCAACCTGGAAGCAATAACCCCCAAAGGCAAGCCTTGCACAGCAATAGCCCATTGAAACACAACAAGATCAGGTTTCAGAGCAGCAATTTCTTTAACTGTTTTTCTCCAGGTGAAGGGATTGTTATAATTTGTCAGGTAATGAACTTTGATGTTTGTTCCATCCAATTGATCTTTGTGGCTTTTCCTATCGATAAAATCTCGTGGGATAATGGCCGGATACTGCTGTGTCCAGCTAACGATATGTACATCCGTATCTTCTTGTTTATCAAAAGCTTTTGCTAAGGATGTATTATAATTTGCAATCCCACCTTTAAATCTTGGTCCAGGACCAAAACAAATGATTCGTTTCATGCTGTTTCGTCTGAAAATGAACAAGGGAAGACGGTTGTCCTCCCCTGTATTTATTTCTTTTTGAGGTTATTAAGTTGCTTTTCATAAACCCTTGTCATTCCTTCCCTAAGCGAAATTTTGGGTTTCCAACCAAATCGTTCATTTACTAGTTTCATATTAGCATAGCGCGAGTGAACACCCACGGGTTTGTCCAGTAATGGTTTCACTTTTGGCTGATAACCAGCTATATCTGCAAAAAGATCGATCAACTCGAGGAATGATGTAAGCCTCCCGGAGCCAATGTTGTATGCCGAACCGTCTTTTACATTGTCCAGAAGTAAAAAGATAAAGTCGAGCACATCATCAATATGCACAAAATCGCGGCCTTGCTTTCCGGAGCCCCAAACTTCAAAGGGATCTTCTTTTTTTGCTGCACGCGCAGCAATTGCCGGAACTGGATAACTTAACTCCTGATCTTCTCCATAGCCAGAGAATGGCCTGATACAAACTACCGGCACACCATAGTGACGCGCAGCTATTTGAGCCAGAAATTCTCCGGTAAGCTTCGACCAGCCATAGGTCATATCCGGAGTTCCAAGGTTTTTATTGAAATCAATATCTCCTTCCGAAAGTGCAATGGCATCGGTGGTGGTTTGCAAACTAACCGGATAAGCTGCACTTGAGCTGGGATAAAGCACACGCGCGGGCTTGTGTTGTGTGATCCAGTAAAAAAATTCAGCATCAATCGAAAGATCAAGGGCTACCATCATGGGGTCGCCTTCTATTTTCATTCTTCCACCCACAATGGCTGCAAAGTGGAATACATCGGCAAAACGCTCAAAATCAATATTATACTTTTCCTGAATATAGCGCGGATTTTCACGCATATAAAAAAGCAGATTACGAAAGTCGCCTTTCCAGAAGATCAATCTTCTTTCGTTGCCAATTACTTCAGCATCTGCTATTGGCTCTGAAATAAATTCTTCGAGCCATTCGGAAGGATGACGTCCAATGGACAAATCATCCACCATAAACACATGATCCTTGGTGGTTTTCAATAAACGTTTTACCATGTTGCGACCAACAAATCCACAAGCTCCTGATACTAAGTGAATCCTCATTAGATAATATTTTCTGATTTATAATTGATAGTTTCTTTGATATGATAGGATTGTTTATCACGGGTTTGCAACGAGATGAGTTCTGCTAAAAAACCGGTTAGGAACAGTTGGGTACCTAAAATCATCGCGAGCAATCCAAAATAAAACAATGGCCTTTCGGTCATGCGGTATGCTGCCATAAATATCTTGGTATAAGCAAGATAGCCTGCTATAACAAAGCCTATGAAAAACAATAAACTTCCCAAAGCCCCAAAAAGATGCATCGGACGTTTTCCGAATTTGGAAACAAAGGTGATGGATAATAAATCGAGATATCCTTTGATAAAACGACTTATGCCAAATTTTGTACGCCCATATTTTCGTTCGCGGTGTTGCACAATTTTTTCACCTATAGCATGATATCCTGCCCATTTTGCAATCAACGGAATGTATCGGTGCATTTCGCCATGTACTTCCAGATCTTTTATCAGATTGTGCGAATAGGCCTTCAATCCACAATTGAAGTCATGCAATTTGATGCCAGAGATTTTCCTTGTGGTGGCATTAAAGAATTTTGATGGGATTGTTTTCGTAATTGGATCGTGGCGTTTTTTCTTCCATCCCGATACCAAATCAAATCCCTGTTTTGTAATCATCTTGTATAGTTCCGGGATTTCATCAGGGCTGTCCTGAAGATCTGCATCCATTGTGATAACAACCTCACCCTGAGCTATTTTAAAGCCCTCATTTAAAGCGGCAGATTTGCCATAATTTCTTCTGAACCGGATGGCTTTTACAGCATTATTCTCTTTGGCTAAGTCGCAAATAACTTCCCATGAGGAATCAGTTGAGCCATCATCAACAAAAATTAATTCGTAAGACAATTGATTTTTTTCGGCCACTTGCTGTATCCAGTTATGGAGTTCCGGCAACGACTCTTCTTCATTTAGCAATGGTACCACTACAGAAACAGCTATCATATCCCCTACCCGATTTGCTCAATAGTTTTATCCTTCTTTATGAAAATGCTCACAATGGCACTCAACACAAGTGCAATGATCGGCGATATCCATAAATTTTTGACAAGTACTTTACCAGCATTCATCGAATCCTCAAAACCCTCTATCATGCTTTCCATTGCTTCTTCAGGCACCTTGCCTTCCATCGAAAGCAGAAAATCATCTACTTTTCGGGGCATGTATTCCGGATCGATCACACCATTTTGCAGATAGGCATAAATGGCGTTGAGATACATTGCAATCAAAACGACAACAAATCCGGCTATCAGCACTTGTAAATAAGATACTTTTTTGTTCAAATCTTCATCGCGCATCTTATTAGCAGCTATGACCATCATAAAGATGGTAAGGCCAAAATTTACGATCACAAGTGCAAATCCAATCATCGGATTGAAAGCAGAAAGATCCAGTGCATATATCAAAACGGATATTACCACAAGGATGAGGCCGGTAATCAGGCCATACTTAATTGGTTTTTCAAATGGAATCATCTTTCAGTGTTTTATGTGAATGATCAGGCTTCAATGAAGCGGTTTTTTCTCCTGACAAAAATAGCAATAATAAATGCATAAATCACTGCCAGCAGACTGTGAAATATGAGATTAAACAAAGCAAGGGATGAGGCTGATAATAATTGGTTAATATTATATCTCATGGCTTTTATTTCGTGAAGTGAGACATTGCCGGTTTGTGCTTGCAGATATTGTTCGAGGTGTATTGCTCTGTATTTTAGCTCGCTGCTATTTAGTTGCGTAAAAACGAGATAAAGTAAAGCTGCATAAACTCCCGCTGAAAATAACCCTGTTAGTAGTGAAACCAGAAAAGTTTCAGAAAAATTTATATAACCATTCAGGTATTTATATTTTATACGAATTGATGCATATATCATTCCTAATGAAGGGATTAGATATACTAAGACGAAAATCCACGAAATAATTTGCCTGTTCAAGAGCAAGAGTAGAAAATAAACTGTAAAGAGTACCAAACCGGTAAATATACCAGTCAATAGCATTGTCCACCAAGTTTTTCCTGAGCCTAGCATTTGGATTTTTAAGCGGGTAAAATATTTGCAGTTAATTTTTTCATTTTTCCTCATCCAAGAATTTGACTGCCATCAAATTGCTTACAAATTTAGCCAAAAATGCAATAATCACAAGTAAAAAAGCTAGTCTTGGTTTGTAGGTTTATCAAAAGGTTGTACTTTTGCAGCGGGTAAGTCTTATACGACCAGCTCCTGTTGAATTCCCCCAGGTCCGGAAGGAAGCAAGGGTAGATGGTTGAGCGGTGCGATATAAGTAGCTTACCCATTTTTTATTACTTTTTTCTGAAAACCTTTCAATTGCTTTGCCCAAATTAGTTTAATTTAGCATGTTCTAATCTTTCATGCTTATGTTACTAAAAATTTATCCCGAGAATCCAGCTCCAAGACATATTAAGACAGTTATCGAATGTTTGAATGATGGAGGGTTGGTAATTTTTCCAACAGATACTGTTTATGGTTTGGGCAGTAGTATCCATAAACCCAAAGCCCTTGATAAAGTAGCTCAACTCAAAGGAGTAAAGAAGGAAAAAGCCAATTTCTCTTTTATATTTCATAACCTAAGTATGCTCTCAGAGTTTACTAAACCTATTGAAAATGAGGTTTATAAACTGATGAGAAGGAATTTGCCAGGACCTTTCACTTTCATCTTAAATGCCAACAACAGTGTGCCAAGAATTTTTCAGAATAAGAAGAAGACGATTGGTATTCGGATACCTGATGAAAACATTATTTCCACAATTGTAGAGGAACTTGGTCATCCTGTGGCTACCACCAGTATTTTAGATGATGATAAGATTCTGGAATATACGACTGATCCAGAAATAATTCATGAGAAATTCAAAGATAAGGTAGATATAGTGATCGATGGTGGATTTGGTGGAAATCAACCCAGTACTATAATTGATTGTACTGGTAATGAAATACTTATTATTCGGGAAGGGAAAGGGGTGTTACAATAAATCGAAAAAAAATCATGAAATCCTTTGGTTTAAAGGTTTTTTTTATACTTTTGCACCTCCAAAACAAAACGCTGATTCGTTAGCTCAGCAGGTAGAGCATCTGCCTTTTAAGCAGAGGGTCCGGAGTTCGAGCCTCCGACGAATCACAGAAAA
>JAQVGO010000040.1 GCA_028696715.1 Bacteroidales bacterium | reverse complement strand
AAAATGGCTCTGGGCGGACAGATGTGGATGCTTATCGTGCTGAGTCTGATAGCCGGAGCACTTTTTGGCGAATTGCTTAAATTGGAAGACTTTTTTGACGGACTGGCAAGCCGGCTGGCTAAAAGGCTGCGTATTGGCAGTGCACGATTCAACGAAGGCTTGCTTACTGCTTTTTTGCTGTATTGTATGGGGTCGATGACGGTGTTGGGAGCCATTGAAGAAGGTATGGGAGGCAAGCCAGATTTGTATTACCTTAAATCGGTGATGGACGGTATTTCATCTGTTGCACTGGCTTCCGGCTTGGGTATCGGGGTGATGTTTTCGGCAGTGCCGCTGTTTGTTTACCAGGCTGGGCTTACTTTGCTGGCTTTTTGGTTTGGAACCTTTTTTCCGGAGAGTCTGATTGCTGAAGTTTCGGCTGTTGGCGGAATTTTGCTGATCGGTCTGGGTTTGAATATCCTGAAAATAGCACAGATAAAAATGTTGAATCTATTGCCTGCTCTGGCTTTTGCTGCTTTGTTTGGTTGGCTGGCTTTGGAGTTTGGTTGGGCTCTTTAGGCCTTTATCATCTTGCTTGCTAAATAATCAACATCGGCATTCCTGCTATCAGCTTTATTGACAGATCAAACATTTTAACAAATGACGCAAAAATGATCAATTTAAAAAAAAGAATGTTATTTTTGATCGCTTGAAAAATGACAAGTTAAAAGTTTTAATAAATCAACCTATAAAAATCACATTATGAGAAACTTAAATTTTAAGTTAAGCTATTTTATTGTTATTGCGATGCTCGTGTTTGGTTCCTGCAAAAAGGATTCAACACCCGATCAGAAACAAACACTACTTGATCAGATGCAAGCTGTAACGGATTCTATCATTGAGAATACTCATGTTCCTGGTGTTGTGGCACTTGTAGTAGATCACAAGCTTGGAATTGATTGGGTATATACTGCCGGCTTAAGCGATATTCCGAACAAAAAACCAATGGATCCCAGTTATACTTTTAGGATTGGCAGTAATACCAAAACCATGACAGGAACTGTATTGTTACAGCTTGTTGAAGAAGGAAAACTTGAGCTGGAAGATAAGTTGTCAGAATATTTTCCCCAATATCCCAAAGCAGATAGCGTAACAATCGATATGCTGTGTAATATGACCAGCGGCATTTTCAATTACAGCGAAGATGAAGCCTGGACAATGGAGCTATTCACGAATCCCACAAAAGTCTGGACGCCGGAAGAAACGGTAGAGATTGGATTTTCGAATGATTATTATTTTAGCCCCGGGACCGACTGGCACTATTCCAATACCAATACTTTTTTGCTTGGTATGATCATCGAAAAACTCACTGGAAATTCTTTGGAGTATGAGATTGAAAATAGAATCATCAACCCATTACAATTAAATAATACCGGCTTTTTAACATCCGGTCTGGATTTGCCCGGTACACATGGCAGAGGCTATTATGACGGCGAATATGTTGAAAATGTGGACATGACAGAGCATTATGATGTATCATGGGCTTGGGCAGCTGGTTCGGCATATGCTACACCCAGAGAATTGCAGCATTATGTAGAAACCCTTGTGGGAGGTGGCTTTTTGTCGGATGAAATGCAGCAAAAAAGGTTATCAGAGGTAAATGAGATCAGGCCCAATACAGCTTATGGTTTATGTCTGCTGAAAAGGGGGTCCTTTTATGGTCACAATGGTGGATTGCCGGGATTTACATCTTCCATGTATCACAGTAACGAAAAGGACTGTACGGTAATCCTTTATTTCAACAGTCAGATTGAATTGGTACCGGATTATCTTTTCCTGAGGTATATGGATATCCTTTACGGGTCAGATTTTTAAATAATAAACGATTTTCGGGTTGTGTGCGAACCTTAGATTCTGACACAGAATCACCTGGCTTATCCATTGTTTTTTCCTTAACAATTTAACAAGTGAGCACTAAAATTATTCGTACCTTAGTCGCATTAAAAATATTTATCAACGCTAAGAGTTATGGAAAATATTGATTGGAAAAATCTTCCATTTGGTTACTATCCAACAGATTACAATGTTCGCTGTTATTTTCGTAACGGCAAATGGGGCGAGCTTGAAGTGAGTTCTTCCGAATACATCAGCATCCATATGGCTGCCACAGCCTTGCATTATGGGCAGGAAGCCTTTGAAGGGATGAAAGCTTACCGAGGAAAAGATGGTAAAGTTCGTTTATTTCGTTGGGAAGACAATGCCAAAAGGATGCGGATGTCGGCTTCCGGCATTATGATGGAAAAAGTGCCAGAAGAGTTGTTTTTTGCTGCTATCGACAAAGCAGTACGGCTGAATGCCCGTTTTATTCCACCTTACGGAACAGGTGCATCGCTCTATATCAGGCCATTGCTGTTTGGATCAGGCGCACAGGTTGGAGTGAAACCAGCAAAAGAGTATATGTTTGTAGTGTTTGTAACACCTGTTGGTCCTTACTTTAAGGAGGGCTTCAATCCGGTGGCTGTTGAGCTGGTGCATGACTACGATCGTGCAGCCCCTCAGGGAACAGGACATATTAAAGTGGGTGGTAATTATGCTGCCAGTTTGCGTCCTGCTGATCGCGCACACAAAGACGGATACAGCTCAGTGCTGTTCCTGGATGCCCGTGAAAAGAAGTTTATCGACGAAGCAGGTCCTGCCAACTTTTTTGGGATTAAAGATGGTAAGTATATCACGCCAAAATCTTGCACTATTTTGCCTTCAATCACAAACAAGAGCCTCGAAATGATCGCAGAAGATATTGGTCTGAAGGTTGAACGCAGGCCTGTGCCACTCGAAGAGCTGGAAACCTTTGAAGAAACCGGTGCTTGTGGTACTGCTGCCATTATTTCACCAATTAAGAAGATAGTGGATAGAGAAACCAAAAAGGAATATCATTATGGTGATATTGCCGGACCTTATTCAACAAAACTTTACGTAACCCTAAGAGGAATCCAGGAAGGTGAGATTGAAGACAAACACGGCTGGACAACCGTTTTGGAAGGAATTTAAGTCGTTTAAGACTTTAAAGTCAAACGCCTTGCTGCTTTTCAGTAAGGCGTTTGTTTTTTAGATGAGTTGCTGTTTTGCCAAAAGCTTTTCCATTTGTTGCTGTAACCGCGAAGCTTCTTCTGCAGCGGCTGTGGCAAAATCTTCTCCTGATGAAGCATAAAGGATGCTGCGGGATGCATTGACAAGTAAACCAATTTCCTTGTTGAGTCCTGCTTCGGCAACGGCATCCAGATCGCCACCCTGTGCACCCACACCCGGGACAAGAAAGAAATAATCCGGTGCGATTGCCCTGATTTGACGAATCATCTCAGGTTTGGTAGCACCTGTAACAAACATCAGCTGATCACTGGATGCCCAGGTAGTAGCCTTCTGCACAACGGCTTCAAAAAGCGAATGTCCAGAATTCAATTTTAGTTGCTGAAAATCTTCAGATCCGTTATTGGAGGTCAGGCCCAGCAGTATCACCCATTTGTTGTAGAAGCCCAGAAAGGGTTCTACCGAATCAAATCCCATATAAGGTGCAACGGTAATGGCATCGGCATTCAGTTTTTCGAAAAAGGCTTTGGCATAGCGTTTTGAAGTGTTCCCAATATCACCTCTTTTGGCATCGGCAATTACCAAATGTTGGGGGTAATTTATTTTGATGTAATGAATTGTCTTTTCCAGATTTTCCCAGCCTTCCAGACCTTCACTTTCATAAAATGCAGTGTTGGGTTTGTAGGCTACACAATATCTCGCTGTGGCATCAATGATTTGTTTGTTGAACTGAAAAACACCATCTTTTTCCTTTTGAAAATGATCCGGAATTTTTTCAAAATCCGTATCCAGGCCAACACAAAGGAAGGAGCGTTTACGTTTGATTTGAGCGATGATATCAGTTTTGGTCATGCTTTAATTGTCGAGTTCAGTTTTCAAACGTTCAGCATTTTCAGCAATCTGCAATTTCTCAATCAGTTCATCGAGATCGCCATCAATAATCGCATTTAAATTATAGAGTGTCAGGTTGATGCGGTGATCTGTCACGCGACCTTGTGGCCAGTTGTAAGTGCGAATTTTTGCCGAGCGGTCGCCGGTTGAAACCATGGTTTTGCGCTTGGACGAAATCTCTTCGAGGTATTTGCTGTATTCCACTTCGAAAAGCCTGGTGCGCAATACTTTCATGGCCTTTGCCAGGTTTTTGATTTGCGATTTCTCATCCTGACAAGTCACTACAATGCCACTGGGAATGTGGGTTAGCCGAATGGCCGAATAAGTTGTGTTAACAGACTGACCACCAGGGCCAGACGAACAATAAGTATCTTTACGGATGTCTTTGTCGTGCAGTTCAATGTCAAATTCTTCAGCTTCCGGAAGTACTACAACAGAAGCGGCAGAAGTATGTACGCGTCCCTGTGTTTCTGTTTTGGGCACACGCTGAACACGATGCACACCCGATTCAAATTTCATGATTCCATAGGCATTGTCGCCGATAACGTTGAAAACCACCTCTTTGAAACCACCCACGGTGCCTTCGTTCATATCAACCACTTCAGTTCTCCATCCTTTGGTTTCGCAGTATTTCATGTACATCCGGTAGAGGTCTCCGGCAAAAATACTTGCTTCGTCGCCTCCTGTACCTGCTCTGATCTCTACCACAGCATTTTTGCTATCCTGTGGGTCTTTGGGAATGAGCATGATACGAATTTCTTCCTCCAGCTTTTCCTTTTCTTCAAGAAAACTGTCCAGTTCCTCACGCGCCATTTCCCTGAAATCTTCATCCTTTTCTTTTTTGATGATTTCGCGGGCGTTGTCAATATTTGCGACTACATTTTTATATTGCGTAAAAGTCTGAACAACAGGTTCCAAATCTTTGTAATCCTTGTTCAGCTTCACATAACGTTTCATATCCGACATCACCTCAGGATCATTGAGTTGCTCACTCATTTCTTCCCAGCGACGCTGAATCGTTTCCAGTTTGTCAATGATTTCCACAGCCTAAAATTTTGGTTGGCAAAGATACAAAATCCCGAGCGCTTAAAGTATCACAAAATCAAACTACTGATAAGTGAATTTGCCGTGCTCGCCTTTGATGGTCAGTTTTTTTGCTTTAGAAGCCTCCACATGGCCAACGATTTGTGCATCAACCTTGAATTGTTTTGAAATTTCAATTATTTCCAGGGCGGATTTCTCGTTGGTATAAATCTCCATGCGATGTCCCATATTAAACACCTTGTACATTTCCTGCCAGGGTGTTCCTGAGCTTTCCTGTATCAGCCGGAAAAGGGGAGGAGTAGCAAATAAATTATCCTTGATAATATGCAGCTTTTCAACAAAATGAAGCACTTTGGTTTGTGCGCCTCCGCTGCAATGGATCAGTCCATTGATTCTATGACGATATTTTTCGATAATGGGTTTCATCACGGGAGCGTAGGTACGCGTGGGCGCCAGAACCATTTGTCCGGCATCAACACCACTAACGCTTGTTGCATCCGTGAGCTTGTATTTTCCGGCATAAATCAGTTCGCCAGGTATTTCGGGATCATAGCTCTCAGGATATTTTGTGGCAAGATATTTTTCAAAAACATCGTGTCGGGCAGAGGTAAGTCCATTACTGCCCATGCCGCCGTTGTAGCGATCTTCGTAAGTGGCCTGTCCATAAGAAGCCAGACCAACAATCACATCACCTGCCTGGATATTATTTTCTATCACTTCACTGCGTTTCATCCGGGCAGTAACGGTGCTGTCAACGATAACGGTTCTTACCAGATCGCCAACATCAGCTGTTTCGCCTCCTGTGAGGTGAATGCCGATTCCCCAGCTGCGCATCTTTTCAAGAAATTTTTCTGTTCCATTGATCAGGGCGGCGATCACCTCAGCGGGAATTTTATTTTTATTGCGGCCAATGGTTGACGAAAGCAAGATGCCGTTGGTGGCTCCTACGCAAAGTAAGTCGTCGGTATTCATCACGATGGCATCCTGCGCAATGCCTTCCCACACGCTCAGATCGCCGGTTTCTTTCCAGTAAAGGTAAGCCAGTGCCGATTTTGTTCCGGCACCATCGGCATGCATGATGTTGCAGTATTCCGGATCATTGCCGAGGATATCGGGTATGATCTTGCAGAAAGCATTTGGAAAGAGGCCTTTATCCAGATTTTTTATGGCGCGATGCACATCTTCTTTGCCTGCCGAAACTCCCCTCTGTTGGTAGCGCTGATCACTCATGATTATTTAAAGATCAGGGATTTCTTTTGTGTATTAAATTCAAATTCACCCATTTGATTTAATAATTGCTGGCCGAAAACAAAGCTATATCGACTGTTATGGAAAACCGTCATCTCCACATTTTGAAGGGTACGGTTGGCAATTCTGATTTCATCGAATACGATCACAGCCCGATCAGCAATATTACCAGCTGTAAGCACACGATCGATATCGCCTTTGAAATTGTCTTTGGTGATGCGGCCTTCGTTGAGAAGTTGCAAAGCCTTTTCCAATGAAATAGTAACATCTGAACTCCGGTCGTACACAAACCTTTCGTTATAGCCATCCAGCACAAATTTCACCACAAAAAAACCGGTTTCATTTTCAAAAAAACCTACCTGATTATCCTCTGGATTCAGTTTGATTGCAACCGTTTCAGTAACTTCCTGATTGGCTGATTTTGGAACATAATCCTTGCTCAACACTTTGAATTCTGTTCTTCTGTTGAGCTGATGGGCGGCTTCTTTTTTCTCATTACTTTCAAGTTCGTTGATATATTCTTCAGTGAGGATGGTTCCCTCATCGAATGTAAAACCGTTTACAGTTACTGATTTAGTGAGTTTTCGGGGTGCACTTTCGCCATATCCTTTGGCCACCAGCCGTGCACCATCAATACCTCTGATGATTAGATAATCCACTACCGACTGAGCCCGTCGTTGCGAAAGGATGTCGTTTCTTTCATCGGTATCGCGTGCATCGGTGTGCGAAGCCAGTTCGATTGTGATGGTCGGGTTTTTCTGCAAGGTTTCGATCAGACCCTGCAACGAATCTTCGTATTGTGGTTTGAGCTCCCAGCGTGCCAGATCGTAAAGGATATCAGGCAGTACAATAGGTTCTTCCGGAATGGGCTCCAGATCAAAATCTTTTGTGAAATCCTTACTAAATTCAACACCAACAGTAGTTTCTACCGCTGTGGCAGTGAAGTAATTGTCTTTATCCACTACGATTTCATAGGTAGTGTTTTTTGCGATCTGGCTGTCAGAAAAAAGAAAATATCCTTTGTCGTTGGTACGGGTGCTCACACTCATGCCGTCAGAGCCGATCAGTTGAACTGTTGCTCCTTCGACAAACTGGAGGGTTTGCACATCCTTCACAGTGCCTGAAAGCGTAAAAAGAATTGGGGGTTCGATGAAATGATAAATATTGTCAATCCCACGGATGTTGTCTCTGTTGCTCGAGATAAAGCCTTCTTCCTTTTCGGGATGGAAGGTGATGGCAAAGTCATCCGCAGTAGAATTGATTGGGTATTTTAGGTTTACGGGTTTTCCCCAGTTTCCTGCTGTGTCAACTGTTGTCATAAACACATCCAGACCACCCATGCCACCATGCCCGTTCGAAGAGAAATAGAGTGTGGTATCATTTCGAAGGAAGGGGAAAACCTCATCTCCTTTGGTGTTTACGACAGGTCCTATATTCAAAGGTCGTGAAAAAGGCTGGGTTTTGGAGTCGCGCAACGAAACCCAGATGTCTTTTCCGCCAAAGCCACCTCTGCGTTCGGCAGCAAAATACATGATCAGTTCGTTTTCGCTCAGGGTAGGTTGTCCAACGATATCGAGGGTGTCCACGCCAATGATATCGACCGGGACGGGTTCGCTCCAGCTGCGTCCGCTTCTGTTGCTAACCATAATCTGGCAGCCCGACTGCTGTTTGGGGTCGTTTTTGCACCTTGTAAAATACAAGCTGTTGAAGCTGGCATTCATAAAGGCAGCTCCTTCGTTAGCTTCGGTGTTCACAACATCATTTTCATCGAGAAGGACGGGAGCACTCCATTCTTCTTTGCGATCGATGCGTGAGGTAAATAAATCGCTGAAATCCTGTCCGGTGTAGCCGTCTTTTTCTTTACCGGTGGCATTTTCGCGTGAGGATGTAAAGATGATTTCGTTAAAATTTGTTGCCGAATAAATGGCATTAAAATCCGATTCGCGTGAATTGATTTTTTTCAGGAAGGTGAGTTCATATTTTGATGGATTTTCCATCCATTCTTTTACCAGAGCAGCCGTTTCGGCACCCAGCCTTCCGCGCGGATCATCCGGCATGGCCTCGGCATATAATTCGTAATTGATAATGGCGTCATCAAACTTCTCGTTGATTTTTAATACCTCTGCAAAATGGAGGTAGGCTTCGGGATTTGTTTTGGGGAAGTCGGAGCGGATGACACGTTTGTAGGTGGCTTCGGCACGTTTGAAAAGCCCTGTGAGCCTGTAGCATTCAGCCATTTGATAGCTTACCCGCATACGTTCTTCCGGATTGCGTTTTACGCGATTGTAGGCTTTTTTGTAGCGCTCGGCAGCGATGGTGTATTGTTTTTTTTCGAAAGCTTCATCGGCACTTTTGGCAGGATTGCGTTGTGCAAGTCCCTGAAAAGCTGTCAGACTTAAAATGAAAAATATGAAAAGTTGCAGACTGATCTTCATGCTTGATTATCCTTATTTGAACTATAGAACGCTAATTTGTAGGTTTTATTGATTGGTTTTTATTTTCTGTTTTATCGGATTTTGGAATGCTTCCCTGAGCAATGGAATCGTCCAGTGCAAGGGCTTTCGGATCAGCTTGTACTGACTGATCTGTATCAAGGTTTACATCTTTAATGGTTGTGTCGCGCTCAATACGTTCGATTTCCTTGTTTATTTCGTTTTTGAAGCCGGCCGATGCACGTTTCATCTCGTTGATGGTTTTACCTACAGCACGCGCCACTTCCGGAAGTTTTTTGGGCCCAAGCACAACAAATAACACCAACATAATAAGCAGTATTTCACCTGTCCCGAAATCGAAGAATAACAATGTCATCTCAAGCTTTTTCAGTGAACAAAAATAGAAAATATAACAATACCGGAGAATAATGAAAAAAGTAGCTTTGAATGAAAGCAGAAAACAAAAAAACCGTGTAATAAATTAATATTACACGGTTTTTTTGGGTTAGAAATGATTTTATTTCTTTTTATTTCTCGGATTGGCAGCTTCTTTTTCAGCTGCTTCTTTTTCTTGTTTTGGCCCTTTCAGCAAGTCAAATACCATTGGGCTGGCATTGAAAACAGAGGAGTAAGTACCAACCAGAATACCTATCAGCAAAGCAAAGACGAAGCCACGGATTACCTCGCCGCCAAAAATTGCGATGATAATAAGTACCAAAGCCGTAGTTCCTGAGGTGTTGAAGGTACGCATCAAAGTGCTGTTCAATCCATCGTTGATGTTAATACGCAACAGTTTTTTAGGATGCAGTGTAACGTTTTCGCGGATACGGTCGAAGATGATTACCGTGTCGTTGATAGAGTATCCGATGATGGTAAGGATAGCCGCAATAAACGACTGATCAACTTCCATGCTAAAGGGTAGGATATTATAGAAGATTGAGAAAACTCCAAGAACAATTATCGTGTCATGGGCCAAGGCAATAATACCTGCCAGACCATACTGCCATTTCCGGAAACGGATGGCGATATATCCGAAAATGATTAACAGTGACAAAATAACTGCGGTAACCGCTTTATTTCGGATGTCGTCTGCAATGGTTGGTCCCACTTTTTGTGAACTAAGAATTCCGATCAGCTTATCCTCCGCTTCCTGGTCAGATGTGAAATCATTATAGTTGATGTCGGTTTGATAAAATTGCTCCAAGCCTCTGAATAACATTGATTGAATGAGACTGTCCACTTCACGGCCTTCGTTTTCAATCATGTATTTGGTTGTGATTTTTACCTGACGGTTTGGCCCGAACGTTTTTACCTCCGGAACCGCATCAGTAAATTCAATAGCCAGCGCATCGCGAACTTCATTCACAGTAACATCCTGATCAAAACGAACCAGATAAGTACGACCCCCTGTGAAATCTACACCATAGTTCAATCCTCTGAATGTTAGTGAAGCCAAACTGATCACCACCAAAACAATAGAAATGGTGTATGCTGTTTTGCGCATATTCAGGAAGTTGATATTGGTATTAGCCAGGAAGTTACGGGTAATCTTTGTGTCAAAAGTGATGGTCTTGTTCTTATCAAGCAGATAGATGAAAATCATTCTTGAGATAAAGATGGCCGTGAAGAGTGAGGTAAGCAAACCAATGATTAGTGTGGTAGCAAAACCCTGAACCGGGCCTGTTCCAAAAGTATAGAGTACGATACCAGTGAGCAAAGTAGTTACGTTACCGTCAATAATGGCCGAATAAGCATTTTTATAGCCATCGTCAATGGCAAGTCGGATACCTTTTCCGGCGCGAATTTCTTCTTTGATACGTTCGTAGATGATTACGTTGGCATCCACTGCCATACCCAGCGTAAGTACGATACCTGCAATACCGGGCAATGTAAGTACAGCACCCAAGGAGGCCAGCACACCAAACAGGAAGAAGATGTTAGTAAATAAGGCAAGGTCGGCAACCAAACCAGATTTGTTATAGAAGAATGCCATATAAATCAGCACCAGGCCAAAGGCAAGCACAAAGGACCAAAGTCCGGCTGTAACGGCTTCGCGACCCAGTGAAGGCCCTACAACGGCTTCTTCCATGATACGTGACGGGGCGGGCAATTTACCGGCTTTCAGTATGTTTGCCAGGTCTTGTGCTTCGGTCACTGTCATGTCTCCACCGGAGATAGAAGAACGGCCATTAGGAATCTCGTCATTCACAACGGGATAAGAATAAACATAGCCATCAAGTACGATGGCAACCTGTTTGCCAATATTTTCACCTGTCAGACGCTTCCATGATTTGGCACCTTCGCTGTTCATTTGGATCGTAACTTCTACGCGACCATTTTGGTCATAATCCTGACGGGCATCCACAATAACATCACCACCCAGGGCAGCTTTGTTGTCGCGCGAGGATTTTAATGCAACCAGTTCGAGCAGGTCGGCCTGTCCGGCAGCGCGGGGTTTCACAGTCCAGGCAAAGATCATATTTCTCGGGAAAATAGATTTTACCTTGCTGATCATATTATTGATACGCGCTGTGTCTTTAACGGCGGCACTACCAACGCGTGCTGTGTTTCCCGGGAAGAATCTGCCACTTTCGTCCTGTACATACGAAGGCATCAGAAAGGCATAAAGCGGGTTCTGTGCTGCATATTCTTCAAAGGAAAGGTCGTCCTGAGCTGTTGTGTCTGATGAGAGTTGATCCATCAATGAGCTGGTATCGGCATCAGCAATCTGATCAGATAAAGTTTCTTCAACAACTTCTTCAACTGGTGCTTCGGTATCAGTTTCTTCTGCAAGGGTTTCTTCATCTGAAGAAGTTTCTTTTGCTGCTGTAGCCCCTTCCAGTTCTTTAAGTCTTTGGTTGGCTTCGTCGAAAAAGCCATATACTTCGGAGAAGTTATAGGTTTCCCAAAACTCCAGCTGTGCAGTACCCTGAAGCAGTTTTCGCACTCGCTTGGGATCTTTGATACCTGGAAGCTCAACCAGGATACGACCTGAGGTGGCCAGTTTTTGGATATTGGGTTGCGTTACCCCAAAACGGTCGATACGGGTTCTGAGGATTTGGAAGGAGCGATCAATGGCACCTTCTGTTTCTTCTCTGATCACCGACAGTACTTCGGCATTCGTTGAGTTTACGGTAATACCTTTGTCTTTAAACTCGAACAGAAAGATGGAAGACAAGCTGGCGTTTGGATCAACTTCCTGAAACGACTGTCCGAAAAGCGTGACGAAATCCTCCTGGCTGTTTTTTTGTTTTTCTCTGGCAAGCTGCATAGCCTGAACAAAAACCTCATCGGTGCTGTTGCCCGAGAGTGCCTGAATAATATCACTAACAGAAACTTCCAACACTACGTTCATCCCACCTTTCAGGTCGAGTCCCAGATTAATTTCGCGTTCTTTTACATCCTGATAGGTGTATTTGTCGAGTAAAATATTGTACACCACCTGGCTGCCCATCGAATCGAGGTAATAGGTTTCTCGGGCTTTAGTAATCGAATCGAGGTAATGACCGTACAACAAATCATCTCCCTGCGCAAGTGCATCGGCCTGCTTTGCAGCTGCTTCGCTATGGGCGTATGTCCTGGCATTTCTTTCAATTCTTTGAGTAACAAATGTGAAAGAAAGCTGATAAAGCGATACGAGTGCAAAGGCGATGGCAAATACCTTGATTGCTCCTTTGTTCTGCATTTGAATTGTGAATTAAATTAACTTCTATATTCTACTGAATTTTTTTCGAGGGTGCAAAATTAGAATAATATTTGACAACTCCCAATAATTCAGCCCATAAAAGATGAAGGGATTTTATCTCCTGATCCAAATGGCAAAACTTATTGTAACAGAGGCTTTAGTGCTATATAATATGGCAGAAAATGCTCCGGCTCAGTACCTCAACCATTTCCATAATTCTTTGTAGCCCGGCTTTTTGCCATACATCAGAATGCCTGTACGGTAAATTTTTGCTGCAATCCAGGTGGTGAATAAAAACCCACATACCAACAAAGCCATCGATAAAGCCAGTTCGCCATATGCCACACCAAACGGGATGCGCACCATCATCACCACGGGTGAGGTAAAGGGAATGATAGAAAGCCAAAATGCCAAAGATCCTTCCGGATTATTTACGATGAAATTGCTTACAACAAGACCCAAAATCAATGGGATAGAGACTGGCAGCATAAATTGTTGTGTATCGGCTTCATTATCAACCGCTGAACCAATGGCAGCAAACAAAGCCGCATAAAGCAAATAGCCTCCCAGAAAATAGAATATAAAACTGCCAATGATTACCGGAAAATTGATTGCATCCACTACCTCAATTATTTCAGTTAGTGCTTCATTATTCATTTCAGGAAGCATGGATTCTGCCGGGCTTGTCATTGCACTTTCGGTTGTTAAAACCTGTGGTGCTTCGGCAACGCCATATATCAACATAAAAACACCATAAATACTTCCGGTAAGCACCACCCAAAGCAAAAACTGGGTGAGTCCGACCAACGCTATTCCGGTAATTTTTCCCATCATCAGCTCAAAAGGCTTCACAGAGCTTATTATCACCTCAACAATGCGGCTGGTTTTTTCTTCGATGATACCCCGCATGACCTGAGAGCCAAAAATGAAAATGAAAAAGTAAATCAGGATTGAACCAAAAAGCCCCAACGCAACATTGATTTCGGTGAAGGATTTGGTTTCGCCTCCGTCTTCATCCAATCTGATTGTCACCAGATTAATGGTAGCCTTGGCCGATTTTATCACATCCGGATCGATGCCGCTGGCAAGTAGTTTTTTGGTTTCAACCTCTTTGCGCATCGTGTTTTTGATATAGGACGAAACATTGAGCGGAATTTGCCTGTCGCTGTATATTTCGGCATTCACAGGTATATTTAACTCAGGACGGGGAATGTAAACCAACAAATCGTATTTTTCTTGCAAAACCTGTTTTTTCAGGCTGTCAACAGCGTCAAAAACATAATGAAACTGCATATTATCGTCCTGCTCAAACTTACCGATAAACCAATTTGTTTCATCAAGCACGGCGATGTTTTTTTCTCCGATATTTTGCATGGTAGCCAGCACAATGGGCACGATCATCAGGGCAGCCATCAAAAGCGGGCCAAGAAAGGTCATGATGATGAAGCTCTTTTTCTTTACCCGTGTGAGGTATTCACGTTTTAAGATCAATATGATTTTATTCATCGCTGGCAGATTTTGCAGTTTTTCCAACCTTTTGAATAAAAATATCATTCATGCTGGGTAATAGCTCCTGAAAAGAAGTGAGCTCGCCAAGCGGGAGCATCATCCTGAGTAATTCGTTGCTGTTCAGTGTGGGATCTGTTTTGAGATGGAGCTTTAATTTGTTGGATATAAAGTCAGATCCAAGCAACTCAACCGGAAGTTTTTCGAGCTCAGTTTGCCAATTGCTAACAGGATGATAGAACTCGCAGGAATAAGTGTAGTTTCGATTGGCTTCTTTTAGGGCATTCACTTCGCCTTCGAGCACTTTTTCCCCTTGGTTGATCAATGCAATCTGATCGCACAATTCCTCCACGGAAGCCATATTATGGGTCGAAAAAATGATGGTAGCCCCCTGATCTCTCAGTTTCAGTATTTCGGCTTTCAGCAGGTTTACATTGATGGGGTCGAAACCGCTGAAGGGCTCATCGAAAATGAGTAATTCGGGTTGATGCAATACGGTTACTACAAACTGGATTTTCTGCTGCATACCCTTCGAAAGCTCTTCAACTTTGCGATCCCACCAGTTGAGGATGTCAAATTTCTCGAACCAGATTTTCAGTTTTTTTTGTGCTTCCGATTTGGACATGCCTTTGAGCCGGGCAAGATAAATGGCTTGTTCGCCCACTTTCATCTTTTTGTACAAGCCGCGCTCTTCGGGCAGGTAGCCAATTTTCGTAACATGATCAGCATGAAGTGTTTGTCCTTTAAGCAGTATTTCGCCACTATCTGGGGCCGTAATTTGATTGATGATACGGATGAGCGAAGTTTTGCCAGCACCATTGGGGCCCAGTAAGCCAAAAATTTTATTCTGCGGAATTTCGATGCTTACACGATCCAGTGCCAGGTGGTTGGCATAGCGTTTCGTAACTTCTTTTATGCTTAGATAGGCCTGCATGAAATCGGATAGGGCTTAATTGAAGAAATCTTTCATTTTGTCGAAATAACTTTTTTCGCTTGCCGTAGGATTGGGCTGGAAATTCTCAGCATTTTCGAGTTTTTCAAGTATTTGAGTCTCTTCTTTTGAAAGATTTTTTGGTGTCCACACATTGATATTCACAAGCAAATCACCTGTTCCGTAGCTGTTCACACTGGGCAGCCCCTTACCTTTGAGGCGGAGCACTTTTCCGGATTGTGTGCCGGGGGTGATTTTCATGCGGGCCTTGCCATCAATCGTTGGCACTTCCACCTGAGCACCCAGCGCGGCTTGCGGGAAGCTGATGAATAGATTGTGAATCAGGTTGTTGCCATCGCGTTCCAGCTCGGGATGTTTTTCTTCTTCTACCAATACGATCAAATCGCCCGGAATGCCACCTCTGGCACCGGCGTTACCTTTGCCACTCAGCGATAGTTGCATGCCTTCGGCAACACCAGCAGGGATATTCAGGCTGATGATTTCTTCGTCTCTTATCACGCCGTTGCCCTGACAATGGTTACATTTTTTGGTGATGATGCGACCTTCGCCTCCACAGCTTGGGCAGGTAGAGCTCGTTTGCATCTGACCAAGAAAAGTATTGGTGACCTGGGTGATATGGCCACTTCCGTTACAGGTTGAACAGGTGGCATAGCTGCTTCCGTTGTCGGCACCCGTGCCTTCGCAATGTTTGCAGGAGACGTATTTGTTTACCTTGATCTTTTTTTCAACCCCGTTGGCTATTTCTCTGAGGTTGAGTTTTACCTTTACCCTCAGGTTGGAGCCTTTGTTCACGCGGCGTCGCTGACCTCTAGATCCGCCAAAGCCTCCAAAAGCACCTCCAAAAATATCACCAAACTGACTGAAAATATCATCCATGCTCATGCCACCTCCTCCGAAACCACCTCCGGCGGCACCTCCAACACCTGCATGACCATAGCGGTCGTATCTAGCTTTTTTGTCAGGATTACTCAACACTTCATAAGCTTCGGCAGCTTCCTTGAATTTTTCTTCGGCAGATTTGTCATCCGGATTTTTATCCGGATGATACCGCAGAGCCATTTTACGGTAGGCTTTTTTTATCTCCGCTTCCGAAGCGTTGCGTTCTATCTCAAGTATCTCGTAATAGTCTCTTTTCGACATAAATAAATAGTATAGAATTAGTTTCCTACTACTACGCGGGCAAAACGGATCACTTTGCCGTTGAGCAGGTAACCTTTTTGAATAACATCCACTACTTTGCCTTTGAGTGATGGTTCAGGAGCCGGAATATTAGTTAGGGCTTCATGAAAATCAGTGTCAAAAGTTTTGTGAAGTGCTTCTATTTCTGACAGGCCTTTTTGCTGTAGTGTTTTGATTAGTTTATTGTAGATGAGCCTGATGCCTTCGGCAGTAGCTTCGGGAGCCTGTTGCGATTCCATGGCTTGCATGGCACGTTCAAAATCATCCACAACAGGAAGCATGGCGGTAATCACTTCTTCCGATGCCGTTTTGCTAAACTCTATTTTTTCTTTCAGGGTTCTCTTTCTGTAGTTGTCGAACTCCGAAAACAGTCTGAGAAATTTATCGTTCAACTCATCGTACTGTGCTTTTGTAACCGTATCTTCCTGCTTCTTTTTGCGGTCTTTTCTCATGCGGCTGCGTTTCTTCGTCTGATCGTTCTGATCATCCTGTTTGTGGCTGTTTTCCTGTTTTTGATTGTCGTTTTCATCGATACGAACATCTTCAAAACCTTCCATTTCCCTGCTATTAGTTTTATTCTCTTCCATAAATTTTCTAAATATTTTTCTGCATGGCTCAACAAAGAGTTTGCCAGTGCATGTTGTTTTGTCAAAATGACAGCTGAAGTCTGTTCAACTATATCCGTTCTATTTTAGCTCCCAGTGATTGCAGACGTTTGTCGATGAATTGATAGCCCCTGTCAATCTGATCGATATTATCGATAATACTTTCGCCTTTGGCCGAGAGTGCTGCAATCAGCAAAGCCACACCTGCCCTGATGTCGGGCGAGCTCATCCGGATGCCTTTGAGGGTATGGGCATGGTTTAAGCCAATCACATTGGCCCGATGCGGATCGCAAAGGATGATCTGAGCACCCATATCAATTAATTTGTCCACAAAAAACAAACGGCTCTCAAACATTTTCTGATGTATCAGCACGGTGCCTTTTGCCTGGGTGGCTACTACCAGCACTATGCTGATCAGGTCGGGCGTAAATCCGGGCCAGGGAGCATCGGCTATTGTCATGATGCCACCATCCATAAAGGTTTCCACCTGATAACTGTCTTGTTGTGGAACGATGATGTCGTCTCCATCGAATTGTAATTTGATTCCCAGTTTTTGAAAAACCTGAGGAATCATACCCAACGAATTGATGCCGGCTTCTGCAATCCTGATTGAAGAGCGCGTCATGGCAGCCATGCCAATAAAGCTGCCCACCTCAATCATGTCAGACAAAAGCCGGTGCGAGGTTCCGCCCAGATTTTCAACGCCTGTGATCGAAAGCAGATTAGATCCGATGCCCTGAATTTGCGCTCCCATTCGTTCGAGCATCTGACACAGCTGAACGATATAAGGTTCGCAGGCAGCATTAAAAATTGTTGTTGTGCCACTTGCCAAAACAGCCGCCATGATGATATTGGCTGTACCCGTTACGGAAGCCTCATCGAGCAGCATATAGGTGCCGGCAAGTCCGTGTGGAGCAGTAATATCGTAGCATTTGTTCTGACTGTCTTCGTTAAAGCGGGCTCCTAGTTTTTGCAGACCTATAAAATGGGTGTCGAGTCTTCGCCGGCCTATTTTGTCTCCACCGGGGTGCGGCAGATAGGCTTTGCGGAATCTGGCCAGCAGAGGCCCCAGTATCATTATGCTGCCTCTGAGGCTGGCGGCACGACGGATAAAGGCATCTGATTTAAGATAGTCCAGTTGAATGTCTTTGGCTGTAAGACTAACTTCTGATCTGGAAGTCCGCTTTACTTCAACTCCTAATCCATCCAGCAACCCGATGAGGTTGTTCACATCAACAATATCCGGGAGGTTAGAAATGTGAATTGTTTCTTCAGTGAGCAGACATGCACATAAAATCTGAAGGGCTTCATTTTTTGCTCCTTGTGGCTTAATTGTTCCACTTAAGGTGTTGCCTCCTGAAATAATAAATGAGCCCATGATGCTTATACTTTATTGATTGAATAGATTTTTAGCGTCTGTTTGAGTTGCCTCTGCCCTTGAAGTTGTCTTTTTTCTTATTGGGCTTTTTCTTTTTGTTGGCAGCCTGATGGGCAGGTGTTTTGCCAAGTACTTCTGTGGGAGAAACCAATTTAGTGTTTTCTGGCAGTGTGAGTGCGCCACCAGATACCCTTTCGAGCTCGGCGATGATGATTGGGTCGTTCACTGTTTCGCGGTTCCAGTTGAGGTAGTCTTTTTTGAGCTGGTTGGCAATGGCAAGTGAGATAGCATTTTTTTCGTCGCCATCTTCCAGGCTTTTGGCAAATTCGATCATTTTCATCAGGTAATGCCCGTAATGACCAAATTTAGGTTTTTCCTGGCCATAGCCCGGATGATTTGGTTTCTTGTTCTGGATTTCATTCGCGGGCATTTCGTAGGGGCCGTCAACATCAAGTTTGAAATCGGCAATGATGTGCAGATGATCCCAAAGCTTATGCAGGTAGTCATCGGCTTCTTTCACCTGAGGGTTCATCTGAGCCATCACCGAAACCACAAAATGGGCAGCACCGGTGCGCTGGGTACGATCTTCTATGGTCAACAGGTGTTCGATCATGGTTTGAATGTTGCGGCCGTATTCGGGAATTACCATCCTGGCTCTTGTCGTGTTGTATGTCAATGATTCGTTTGTCATGCTGTAAAAATTGTCTTTACTGGGTTTTGGCACCCATTTAATTTGGTGTAAGTATTTTTTTTGATCAGCTGCAAAATTACACAATATAAACAAAGTATGTTTACACAATTTTCAGTCGTGCAAATTTGAGCAATAATTGTTTTTGGCCGTAAGCCACAAAATGCACGGTAGCTTTGCGATTGGCTCCGGCACCTTCGATACTGACAATTTTGCCTTTGCCAAATTTCTGGTGGATCACTTCCATGCCATTTTGCAGACTTTCTGGTTCAGAAGCTTCAAAGCTATCGAAATCAGCATCGGTTTTTGGTTTATTTGTTGACTGACTTGCCTGCTGCATCGATTTGAGGTGCGAGGGAACATTCAGTGCCGAAAGGTCATCAGCGGTTGCTTTTCTTCTGAAACTTGCTTTGCGGGGTTTATCAATAAGGTTATCCTTAATTTCTTCGAGGAAGCGCGAAGGCTCGCACAGGCTCAGGTTTCCCCAGCGGTAGCGGCTTTCTGCGTAGCTTAGTGTGAGTTTTGTTTCGGCCCTGGTGATGGCCACATAAAACAACCGACGTTCTTCTTCCAGCTCGGCTCTGGTTCCTAAGGACTGAATTGACGGGAAAAGGTTTTCTTCGATGCCTACCACATAAACATAAGGAAACTCAAGACCTTTGGCTGAGTGGATGGTCATCATGCTCACATAGTCATCATCCTCAGGGTTTTTGCTGTCGGCATCGGTGAGCAAGGCTATATCCTGCATAAAATCAGACAGTTTCACACCCATCTGCTCGCCAGTGGTTTCGTCAACCTGTTTGTCAGAAAACTCCATGATGGCATTCAGCAGCTCTTCAATGTTTTCTATTCTGCTGATCCCTTCGGGGCTGTCGTCATCTTTGAGGGCTGCAACAAGTCCTACGCTGCTGTTGATATGCCTGGCCAGTTCGAAGGCGGTTTTTGTTTCATGCATGGCCTGAAAACTCTTGATCATGGTTGCAAAATCATTCAACTTGCTCAGGGCACCACGGTTGATGTCGGTAGGGATGAGATTGGGCGTGTTTATCAGATTCCAAACGCTGATTTGCTGTTCGTTTGCTGCCACAATCAGTCTTTCAATAGTTGTCTTGCCGATGCCGCGTGCAGGATAATTGATGATGCGGAGCAGTGCTTCTTCGTCCAGTGGGTTAATCACCAATCTGAAATACGAGAGCAGGTCTTTCACTTCTTTTCGGGCATAAAAGGACAAGCCACCATAGATGCGATAGGGGATTCCTTGTTTACGCAGTGCCTCTTCGATTGATCGCGACTGAGCATTGGTTCGATAGAGGATTGCAAAATCTTTGTTTTTGAGCTGCTTCGACATTTTATGACCAAAAATGGAATTGGCTACCAATACCCCCTCTTCGTTGTCGGATGTGGCTCTGAGCAAGCTGATCAACTCACCTTGTTCCTTGTCGGTCCATACGGTCTTTTTGATCTGGTCTTTGTTGTTCTCGATAACATGATTGGCCGCTTCAACAATTGTTTTGGTGGAGCGGTAATTTTGTTCCAGCCGGATCAGTGTATGATCGGGATAATCATTTTTGAAGTTGAGGATGTTTTGGATGTTTGCTCCTCTGAAAGCGTAAATACTTTGTGCATCATCGCCAACCACACAGATATTTTCGTTGAGGGCTGCGATGCGTTTTATGATAAGGTATTGGGCGTGATTGGTGTCCTGATATTCATCCACGAGGACGTACCTGAAACGGTGCTGATACTTATACAATACTTCCGGGAAATCCCTGAAAAGCAGGTTGGTATTAAAGAGCAGGTCGTCAAAATCCATTGCGTTGGCTCTCTTGAGCCGGGCATTGTAGTTTTTAAAGATTTCACCGATCAAAGGTTTTCCGGCTTGTTGATCGGCAATTCGGATGTCGGGATTATTAAGGTAATCTTCGGCAGAAAACAGGTTCGATTTGGCATTTGAAATGCGGTGCAACACAAAAGAAGGCTTGTACACCTTGGGGTCAAGGTTCATATCTTTGAGGATATTACGAAGCAGCTGTTTGGTGTCGTCGGTGTCGTAAATGGTAAAGTTGGATGGGTAGCCTAAATGGTGTCCTTCCACACGCAGGATTCGGGCAAAAATGGAGTGGAAAGTTCCCATCCACACATTTCTTGCTTCCTGATCACCAACAAGTTGCATAACCCGGTCTTTCATTTCACGGGCGGCTTTGTTTGTGAAAGTAAGTGCCATAATCTGAAAGGCATCAACCCCCTGTTGCAACATATAGGCAATACGAAACGTTAAGGCTCTCGTTTTGCCTGATCCGGCACCGGCAATAACCATAACAGGCCCTTCAATTGTTTGTACAGCCGTACGCTGCGGTTCATTCAACTGTTGTAATAGATCATTCACTGAACTTAAATTTTTGAAATGCAAAACTACATTATTTCGTAAGAAGGCTATGCCTGTTTGGGATATTTGTTGGGAGATGATGTCGTAGTATTTGTCGGGTTTGTTATGGTTTTTGGGGTTGAAGGGGTGTTGAACTGGAAAGGCCACAAACGCATTAGATGAAGACTCGAATATCTTCGATGTGGACTCGAATGACAACGATGTGGACTCGAACGGCATGTGCATGCAAAGG
>JAQVGO010000039.1 GCA_028696715.1 Bacteroidales bacterium | reverse complement strand
ACTTCTTTTGCGGCAGCCTCAGCCAATATCCCATTCTTTTTCCCCTCAGCAATAACATTAGCTGCCTGTGCTTCTGCTTCAGTACGAACTCTTTGGGCTGCCGAAGCACCTTCTTCTCTTATCTTTTGTGCTGCCGATGCGGCTTCAGCAATCAGCTTATCAGCTTTAGCCTGAGCCTGATTCAATATTTTGGCTGCTTCCTCACGACTTTGCTCACGCAGTTTCTCTTTTTCCTCATCAATTTTTTGGCTGATCTGATCTTTAATCTGTTGCTTTAGGTTTGATGCATAATCCTTGTAATCAATACTAAAGACCGGATCGGAAGTTGTACCTGTCATTTTTGCCTTGATTTGCATTTCATCCTCCGGATTCACTGAGAAGGTATTTCCAGCCAAACCTGCCAGGTCAGTGATACCCTTTTGAATTGAGGATCCCAGCTTACCATAAGGCACTTTGAAAAACAAATCATAATCAAGGGTTTGATCAAAACCAGTGCTACCCGATATGGTCGTTTCCTGCCCCCCTAATTTCACATTAAATGGTTTTTGATAAACCCGTCCGTTGATAAACTCGAACGAAATATTCAGACCATCTGTTACCATTTGGTCGAATTGCTGCGTTCCAAGTAACGCATTCAGTTTTTGTAAGCTACTCAGGTTTGAAATGCTTAACTGACTGGTTTTTAATATTCCACCTCCTTGCATACTTTCATATACCGGACTAAATTCAGCATCCAGCTTAGTGGTAACCTCAAATTGTGCCGTCATAGTTCCTTTAGCCTGCTGCGCAATTGGCACTGTTTTCTGCAGAAGTTCTATGGTTTTCCAGGCTTTGGGAATATCCAGATCGGTAAGTTTGAAATCCACTTCCAACTGAGCGGGCATATCTTGCAGGGCAGCAAAAGTGCCGTTCATATTCATCTTTCCATCCAATAATTCTGCAGCAAACTCCTCGAACTTAATTTCTTGATTTTCATAATGCAACTTCGCTTTTACTGCGGTAAGATCATACGGCTCAAAAATGAGTTTTTGCATATTCGATTCAAAATCAAATATCAGGTTTTTCGGTAATTCCAAAACAAATTCGCTCGAGTCAGAGGCAGAACCTTCCGGTTGTTGCTCCTCACCAGTGAGGGTCATCAATTCATCCACATCCAGCAGCGTAGATTTATGATTAAGTCGGCCTGTTAAAGTGCCGTCAGCAAGTGCATAAGGCAGGTAATCTTCTATTCGACCATCAACTCTGATGTCGCTCCTGCCAATACTAATGCTGGTATTAAGCAAATCAATGAATTTGGGAGACAAATTCAACTGCGCATTGGAAATCTTAACCGGCAAGCTCAATACGGTTGAATCAGCAAACTCAAAATTCTGCAAAACCAAACTTCCGGAAGCATTCACCTGATCAAACCGATTGTTTTCGATATCAGACATCTTGCCTTTTATTCTGAAATCGGCTTCCAATAAACCTTGCAAATCCAGCTTTTGCTCATCGGGTAATAAGGCCGTCAGCTGTCCAAAATCGAGCACGCCCGAAGTGGAAATATTAAATTGTGGATCAGATACCGGAGTTTTCAGGCTAAGATTCATCCGAAATGGCTGAACTGCAAGCTGCCAGTTGAAATCGGAAATTTCTATTTCAGCATCATCGGTTTCGCCGGTTTTATTGGTAACCGAGGCATTCAGATTTAAGGTTTCGACCCTGGCCGGTAATTCTGGATAGCCAAAGGATGCATTATCAACTTTAAGATTAAGGCCGTAAGCCGGAAGTTGATTCTCGCTATAGGTTCCCCTCACAAAGCCATCCAGTTGAAAATTTCCGTTCGCCTGAAACTTATCAAAATCATTTTTATAAAAGGCCGGGATAAGCGAAATCAGCTGCCTGAATTCAGATTTTGGTGCATCAAAATTTAATAACAAGGTGTAACTATCCGGATTCATACCCACCGAGCCTTCAAAATTGACCAGCAAATCGTTGAGTACAAGTTGATTCTCCTTAAAAGTGTAAATACTATTGGCCAAATCAATCAGAAACATGGCATTAAAACGCACTGCTACGCCATTAAAATATGGGAAGCCCTCGAAACTCAAATCGAAGGATTTTGCGGTGAGCCGGGTAGCCAAACTCGATTTATCGGTTGAGAGATCACCTTTCATACTCAGCTCCATTCCATGAAGTTCGGCCAGTAAGTCCATTGACTGATCAATATATTTTAAAGTTCCGTCCTTCAGGCTCATTTGCTTGATATTTAGCTGTATAGCCTCAGTACTCGTTTCTTCAACAGGAGCATCAGCTGTTTCCGAAGGTGCTGCAATATCCCAGTTTGCCAGTCCTTCTTTATTGACCAGCAGATTAATGAAAGGTTCATAAAACCTCAATTCCTTGATCACATAATCGCCATTTAATGCTTTTAACACATCAATTCGCAGGCTCAAAGCTTCAAGATTCAGCAGTGTATCATCCTCAAAGGCATCAGTACCAATGATACTCAACTGATTCAAATCGAGCGTAAAATCAGGAAAATGCCTGATAAGGCTCAGGTCGGCATCAGCAAAATCAACTTTCGCATTCACTTGCTTGTTTAGCTCATGCTTCACAATTTCAACAATCTCGGCTTTAAAAAACAAAGGAAGAATCAGAATAAAAGCCAATACAAAAACGATGACGATCGTAATAACTTTAAAAAAGCGTTTCATAAACTTAAAAATTTGTTGGTTTGTTGACGTAGCAAATGATCGAGGCACACCAGGGCAGCCATTGCTTCCACGATGGGTACGGCACGCGGAACGACAGTTACATCGTGTCGGCCTTTGCCTTCCAGCTTTACTGTTTTGCCTGTAACATCTACTGTTTGCTGTTGTTGCATAACTGTTGCAACAGGTTTAAATGCCACATTAAAATATACTTCTGCGCCGTTAGTGATACCCCCCTGTATGCCACCTGAAAAATTAGTTTTGGTAGTCAGCTTTTCATCATCCTGAACAAAAACATCGTTATGTTCTTTTCCACTCATCCTTGCGGCTTCAAAACCGCTGCCATATTCAAAACCTTTCACAGCATTGATGCTCAACATCGCTTTGCCAAGATCGGCATGAAACTTATCAAAAACAGGCTCTCCCAGCCCGGCAGGCAAGCCCAGAATACTTCCGTGAATAATGCCACCAAGTGTATCGCCGAGGTCTTTTGTCGCCAGAATAAGTGCCTCCATTTTTGATGAAAGCTGCTTGTCAGGACAGCGCACAATCGAAGCTTCAATTTGCTCCTGATCGTATTGCTCTTCAAATTTTATCATCTTAACAGCCCCGATTTGAGCAACATAGGCCAAAATCCGTATGTTTTGGGTAGCCAGAAATTGCCTGGCAACAGCTCCTGCAAAAACCCTGGCTACCGTTTCGCGGGCCGAAGACCTTCCGCCGCCGCGATAATCTCTAAAGCCAAATTTTGATTGCCAGGAAAAATCGGCATGAGAAGGCCTGTAAACATTTTTAAGATGGTCATAATCCTGAGATCGCTGATCTGAATTTCTGATCAAAAAAGCCAGGGGTGCTCCGGTTGTCTTCCCTTCGAATAGGCCAGACAAGATCTCAAAGGTGTCGCTCTCTTTTCGCGAAGTAGTCAAATTTGACTGGCCGGGCTTTCGGCGATTCAGTTCAGCCTGAATAGCTTTAAGGTCAAGCTTGAACCCTGGAGGACAACCATCTATCACACCACCAACTCCTGCTCCATGCGATTCCCCAAAAGTGGTCAGTCTAAAAATTTCACCAAAAGAATTTCCTGCCATTTGGATTAAAATATTAAAAAATACAGCCTAAAACGTAACACGAAATTAGCGCATCTGCAACACTTAAACAATCTTTAATCATTTAAGTTCGGATTATATTTCTGTATAAAACTTGCAATATCGCTGAATAAATCGTATTTTTATGCTTCATATTTGATTACGAATTGTCCGCTATAATTCAAATAAAAACGCAATTTCAGGAATTATATCGTCCATAGCTCTGCATCGAAGGGCCTTAGAATATTTGAAATGAAAGCTTATACTTCAAGAGGAGTTTTTGTTATGTCATGTCTTCTTTCGTTACTCATTTTTTCTTCATGTGAGAAAAACGAAAACTATGAGCCTGGCGTGCCATCAGGCGAAATTTCTGATTTATTCAAGTCTTATACCTTATTTGACACTTTAAGCTATTGGATTTACATAAACACTGAAGATCAACAACTTGATACAGTTCTGCTGCTTGATTTTTACACCGAAAAACGCTATCATGCACCTGTTAATCAAACTCCGGGATTTCACTATGATGCTTATGTACTTCATTTTTCAGGTAAGAAAACCGGAATTATAAAAGGAGAAATAACCGGATGCTACACAGCAGATCCAGCTGATAGCCTGGCCGAAAATTATCGGATCTATTTTAGTAACAACAGGTATTTTAGTATTTTAACACCTCGTTATCCTTTAGAAGAGGAACAGCTGTTAGGTATCAACGAAGGGGTTTATACAAATGAAGCTTTTTACAATACTTTTGAGCAAAACGGCCATCGCTTTGAAGCTGTATTTCAGTCGAGTGTTAAAGATTATCAACAAGCACCAGATACTGTTTTTATGCGTTTTTATATGGCAAAAAATGTTGGACTAATCCGCTATTACCGGCAATACAAAAACGAAACAGACAATTGGATTTTAAGCAGCTGGAATACAAAACCCGCGAAAAACCCATAAAAAACCCTGCTTATCGGGCAGGGTTTCAGCTGATTATTAGGTTTTTTACTCCACAAGTATTTTTAATTTCGACTCAAGAATTTTCAAATCATTCTTTGCCCTGTTGATCTTTTTCTCATATTCAGCTTTCATCAGGTCGGCTTGTTTGCTTTGCGCAAAAAATCCAATATTATTTTCCCAGAGTTGAATCTCCTCACGTAATTTGCTGATCTTAACCGACAAGGTATTCCGTTCTCTGCGGATACGGTCGCGTGCATCCGGATCTTCCTTCATATTTTCTACCATCCCGCGGTATTCAACAGCTGTGAGCTCGGCTTCGGATATCTTCATCTTCTCAAAAAGCTTATCTACCACCTTGCGATATTGTTGTTGCAGCTGGTCTTTTTTCTTGATTGGCACAAAACCTATCTCCATCCATTCGCGCTGAAAGGCCTTGGCAGCATCCAGGTTTTCTGAACGGCTTTTCTTCACTTCAAAAGCCTCGATGCGGCTGATCAGTTCGAGTTTTTTCTTTAGATTATCCTCTTCATTGGCTTTCATACCTGAAAAATGCTCGGCTTTGCGGCTAAAGAATGAATCGCAGGCTGCTCTGAATCTTTTCCAGATCTTATCGGAATGGCGCCGAGGCACAGGACCGATGTCTTTCCATTCCTGCTGAAGCTGTTTCAACCTGTTGGTTGTTTTTCGCCAATCTTCAGAATCCTTAATAGACTCGGCTTCAACACACAATTCAAGTTTGCGGTTATAGTTTTCGAGCTGTTGCTCTTTGATCACTGCAAAAAACGATTTCTTGCCTTCAAAGAAAGTATCCATGGCAGCCTTGAACCTGTTCCAAATCTCATCATTAATCTTTTTGGGAGCCTGACCCACTGATTTCCAAAGCTTGAAAAGATCATTGATTTCATTTGATTTTTTCTGCCAGGACGAAACTGATTCGGGCAACTCACTTACCAGCTCTTCTGCCTTTTCACATAAGGCCACTTTGGTTTCGTAGTGCCCCATCTGCTCTTCATGGATCTGAGCATAATGCTCTCGTCTCAAGGTATTTATCTTATCTGTGGCTGTTTTGAAACGCTCCCAGATTTCATCTTTCTTCTCTTGCGGAACCGGCCCGATCTCTTTCCATTCGTCATGGTATTTCTGAAGCAGCTTAAAGGACTTTGTGATTGAAGTCTCCAGCAAAAGCTCTTCGGCCTTCTCACACAATTCGATTTTTGCTTCCAGATTCTTTTTCAGATCGAGGTCGCGCAATTCGCGGTTAATCTTTACTTTATCGAAAAACTTCTCGACCAGGAAATGATAGTTATTCCAGAGGTTGGTGATTTCTCCGGCCGGAACTTGTCCGATTTGTTTCCATTTATCCTGTAGAATCTTAAACTCATCATAAGTTTTTTTAAGTGTTTCCTCCGATGCGATGAGTTCTTTGAGTTCCTCTAATATGGTGTTTTTGGCTTGCAGGTTCTCTTGTTTTTGCTTTTCGAGCAGTTCGTTAAATCTTGCCTTATTCTCCTTATACTTATTAAAGGCAGCCTTAAACCTTGTTTCGAGCGGATCGTCCGTATGCGAATAAGAATCCTTATCGCCACCATCAAGGATAAATTGCTCCATTTCCTTTTCAATATCCTCTTTGTTCAGTTTCAGGAAATGAACTTTAATTGCTGCCACTTTACTTTTGATCTGTGGAATATCAGAATTTTCGACTGTTTCTTCCAGCAATTCAACCAGTTGAAGCTTGTTTAAGGTAGTAAAATCATGTGCTTCACCATCTTCATCATCCTCATCGTCAAGGTGTTGATCGGGGGCAATCAACTGTTGAATTTCACTTACCTCTTCAGGCTTTAAAATTTCTTTAGTGTGGGCCTCGGTTTGTTCCTGCTCTGGCTGTTGCTTCTGATTTTGCTGCAAATCTTTCTCAAGGTCTTTACCAGCGATCAGTGCGATAATCTTTTGTTTTTCGGCTTCACTGATCATCTTCTCAACATGTTCCTGTTCGGGCTTTTGCCCCTGATTTTGCTGTGAGTCTTTCTCGAGGTCTTTACCAGTGATCAGTGCGATAATTTTTAGTTTTTCGGCTTCACTGATCAGATTTTCAACTTTGGCCATAGGTTTCTCCTGTTTTTCAAGGTTTTTCTTTCCGGATTGATTCTCCGGCTGAATTCCATTTTCGCTGTTTGCAGCGTTTTCGGATGCGGGCAATTGTTCTAAGTTATCCATTATTAATTTTGTTTAACGAATCAGAAAACCATCTTCATGGAATTCTGTAAAGCAGTTTCAAAATAAGGCTGCAAAAATAGGAATTATTTGAGAAAAAAGCGTTTGCGTAGCTGATAAACAGTAATATATTTAACAAATTCGCGTGGGTTTTCGGTACATTTCAGCAATAAATCAATTTGCCAACTCCCGGCATTGTGATCGTGAAGGTAAAATCTAAGCTAGGCATCTTCGCTTTCTTGCTCAGAAGACTTATCCGAAAGTTCAATTCCACTATTCTCGTCTGTTTTCATATCATTGCGCACTTCGCCTTTTGCCATTTTAATACCCAGTTGCAATGATATCTTTGCCAATGCATGAGTTGAAACTGGCGCGGTGGCAATAACAAACACTATCAAAAGCAAGCTGCCAAGGACGACACGCCAGCCAGGTTGCGCCAATATCAATGCTATCAGAAACAAGATCGTTGCCAGTGACGATGCTTTGGTGATGGCGTGCATGCGCATATAAACATCATGCAACCTGATGATCCCGAATGAGCTAACCAAGGTAAAAAACGAAGCCAGCAACAATAAAATAGCAATTAAAATTTCCATTATTGTTTCAATGTTTTTTTCAAATAACGAGCAAAGGCAATATTGCCCATAAACATCACCAAAGCCGTGATTAAAGCCACATTCAGGTAAACCGTTTCTCCACTCACGATGATTACCATAATGATAAAGCCAATAAGTGAGGATGCAGAAAGATCGATCACGATAAGCCGGTCAGTAATATCAGGCCCTTTAAAGAGCCTGAAAATTGCCGCGAGAAATGCCACAGCCAAACTCGCAAAGGCAATATATATTGAAATTATCAAAAACTGTGATTGTATTTCCATCATTCAAAAATCTTTATTATGCGTTTTTCAAAAGTAAGCTTCACATTTTTTATAAATTCTTCAGGATCATCGAGATACATACTGTGAATAAAAAGTATCTTTCGGTCAGCACTTAAATCCACACTCAAGCTTCCAGGTGTCATCGAAATGAGATTTATAAAAGCCAAAATTGCAGTATCCGTCTTCAAATCAAGCTTATATGCCACTATCCCATGTTTGAAAGTCTTCTTCGGTCTGAGGATATCGTAAGCCAAAATTGTACTTGAAAGAATCATCTCGATGGCATAAAAGGGTACAAATTTTAAAAATGCCCAAACTCTTCCTGGTAATCGCTTAATATTGAATGTTTTACTTTGAGTCATAATCCGATTCATTTATGGTTGTTCAGGCAAAACGGCTTTTATATACAAGCTTGGATCAAGCAGTTGCCTCGCTGCTTCGGCAAAATAATCGTAGGTATAGCCGATGGTCAAACCCAATAACAGTGTCAACGTAACAACTATTATTGTGCCTGTCCAGGCAGCCGGCTTAACCTTTTTTACAACAAGACCAACACTATTTTTTTCAGGTTTCCACATGGCTTCATTCCAAATCTTAACCATCGAAAAGAGGGTTAAGATACTCACTATCAAGGCAACGATCGTGATGGTCCAGTGGGCACCGTCAAATCCGGCATAGAGGAGCAAAAACTTTCCAAAAAATCCTGGTGTTGGCGGGATACCGGCCAGAGAAAGTGCCGGAATAAGAAAAAGAAATGCCAATAAAGGTTTCGTTTTATAAATCCATCCTAATTTTTTCAGGTCGTAGGACCCTTTGTAAAGGTACATCAAACCTCCTGCCATAAAGGTAGCTGTTTTGGAAAACATATTATGAACAATAAACAAGATAGCCCCGGCAAGTCCCACAACCGAAAACAAACCTATCCCCATGAGAATATAGCCAATCTGACTAACGATATGAAATGATAAAATCTTCCGGATATCGTAAGAGGAAGCTGCCATCAAAACTCCAAAAATCATCGTCAAAGCCGCCACTGTAAATATCACAGGCTGCCAGAAGGTAACATCAAGTTGTGCAAATAAACTATAGAACCGCAACATCACATAAACGCCAACCTTGGTAAGTGTGGCACCAAAAAATGCTGTGATGGCAATCGGAGGCGTGGGATAGGATGCCGGAAGCCAAAAGAAAAACGGAAAAACAGCTGCCTTGATCCCAAAAGCGATAAAAAACAGCATAATAGCACTGTTTACTAAAGGAGGCACAGGTTGTAAACGCATTTTATTGGCAATATCAGCCATGTTTAATGTCCCAAGCTGACTATATAACAGTCCGATAGCTGCCACAAAAAGCATCGAGCCAATCAGATTCATAACGAGGTATTTTACAGATGCACGCAACTGCAACTTCTCAGAACCCAAAGTAATCAGCACAAAAGATGAAATCACCATTACCTCAAACCATACGTAGAGGTTAAAGATATCACCTGTAAGCAAAGCACCATTCACACCGGCAAGCAAGCCTTGGTAAAGTAGAAAAAGTCCATTTTTTTGCCGATCAAAATCCACAAAACCAATACTATATATTACCGAACCTATGGCAACCAAACTTACTGCAAGCAACAATATAACACTGGTGTAGTCGGCAACAAATGTAATTCCGAAGGGAGCAGGCCAGCCTCCGGCCTGAGCTACCAGATGTCCATTCCCGCTCAATCTCAATAAGATAGCAACAGCTGCAAACAATTGAGCAATCACCGAAACAATACTCAATCCCTGCTGGTATTTAAGCCTGCTCCGAAAAGCGATCAATAAAACGATCGAAATCAAAGGGATAAGTATGGGTAAAAAAAGCATCATGACTTTTCTATTTCGCTTAATTCATCTAAATCCACCGTTCCGGATTCTTTGTAAAACCTGTAAATCAATACCATACTAAATGCTGCCACACCAAAACCGATTACCAGTGCAGTCAGGATAAGGGCTTGTGGAAGCGGGTCACTGGCTGTCGCCAACTCGCTGGTTGAAATCGGTTCTGCAAAAGCAGGGCTGGTTTCGGTGAGGCCTCCCGTAAAAAACAGCATCAGATTAGTGGCATAGCTCAAAAACAAAATGCCAATCACGAGTTTTACAATGCTGCGACGTAAAAGCAAATAGATACTTACAGCATATAAAAATCCGATCAAAATGGCCATCAATAAACTCATACATCCTCCTCCATCACTGTAAAAATTACTTTGACTAACATTCCAGCTACAGTTAAATAAACACCCAAATCAAATAATAAAGGAGTGCCCAGTTTAAGTGAAAAACCTCCAAGGGTGAGCGTTGTCCAAATGCCTGTGAAAATACTGTCAGCGCCATTCATCAAACCAATCATACCGCTAAACAGGGCAATGCCAATTCCTAATCCCATAAAAAACATGGGTTTAACCAGGCGAAGTTGTTTTGCTTTGCCAACTCCAAAGGCACCGGCATAAATCACATAGGCCATGCCGGCTAAAAGCCCTGCAATAAAGCCTCCGCCCGGTTCATTATGCCCACGGTATAAAACAACCAAACTCAAAATGAGTAAAAAAGGCTTCAGATGAGCGGCAGCTATTTTTAATATCTCTGTTTTCATCTGCTACTTTTTTTCTGGGCATTCAACTTCAAAAGCGACACGATTCCTATGGCAGCCAATGCCAGCACAACAATTTCGCCCAGCGTATCCAGTGCTCTGAAATCAACTAAAATCACATTCACAATATTCTCTCCAAAAGCCTTGGTATAACTGTTTTCAACAAAATAATCAGAAATTTTTGTAATTGTTGTTGGCTTGCTGGTCTGTAAGGCTAAAAAACCCATAACAAATCCAAAAAACACTGCCACAAAACCATCGCGGATACGCGAACCAACACCCGAATAATTCAGATACTTTGGCAAATGATAAACCACCATGGCTCCTAACACAACCGTGAGTGTTTCCACCATGACCATCGTAATTGCCAGATCTACACCACTATACAATACGAAAACAATTGTTATCCCGATACCAACAAAACCCGTAGCAATCAGTGCAACCAAACGACTTTGAGCCACAACAACGGCAATGCTTCCAGCTATAATCATAATCGCTGCGAGCATCGCAAAGAATGCCAAGCCGTTAAATTTAAGATCGAAATCGAATTGAAAATCAATCGCAGGCATTGTCAAAATCAATAGCAAAGCAGCAGCAATAAAAATAGTCATCAGATAAAAACGATGATAACCATGCTGCACCACAGCAGTTTTTCTCTTGGTTAGATTCAGAAACACATCTATACCGGCAAAAAATCTTTGTGAGAGTTTTAAATTAAAGTAGTTGCCATTCAAATAGGAAACAATACGGATTATCGCCTTTCGGCAAAAAAACATCACAACACCAAGTAACACAGTTAGAAAACTAAGCAGCAAGATTTCATTGAATCCGTGCCACAGCTTTAGTTTGATGAGCGTTTCGCCAGGAAGGATAGACTGAAAGGCCGGACCCAGCAAACCGGCAATCTGATTGGGAAAAATCCCCAGCAAAAGACTGATAAAAACTAATACAGCCGGGCCAGCCAAAAGGGATACATCCGGCTCGTGCGGTTGTTTTTTAAACCCCTGCTTTTCGCCCCAAAAAACACCATAGGCAAAACGCAGAGAAACAAAAACAGTAAAGGCATTGGCCAGAAAGCCCGTCAACAGGATGAAATTTCCTGCTGCAGGTGCATTGAGTTTTGCTTCGTACATCAGTTCTTTGCCAATAAACCCAATCATGGGAGGGATTCCAGACATGGATAACAGTGCTAACAAACTGATTACAGTTGCCACCGGCATATACCGATTCAATTGCCCAAGTTGATTCATATCGCGTGTGCCTGTGATCTTTTCAATGTTTCCGGCCATCATAAATAAGGTGGCCTTGTAAAAAGCATGAACGAGCAAAAACACCAGGGCAGCAGTAACGGAATAAGCTGTTGAGGTGCCGATCAATAAGACCATCGTGCCCAGAGCACTCACCGTAGTGTAGGCCAGAATCTTTTTCAGATCCTGCTGTGCCAGGGCAAACCATGCACCAACAAACATCGTTACAACCCCAAAAACAGACAAAGTATAAATCCACAATTCCTGCGATTCCATCACCGGATGCAAACGTGCCAGAAGGTAAATGCCGGCTTTGACCATGGTTGCCGAGTGCAGAAAAGCGCTAACCGGCGAAGGAGCCTGCATGGCACCGGGAAGCCAGAAATGAAATGGGAAAATGGCTGATTTTGTAAAGGCTCCAATCATGATCAGGATGGTGGCAGGCACAAATAAGCTGCTCTGCAAAAAAGGCTGTGGATCGCTAATTACAGCTTCAAAACTAAAACTATGATACGGAAGCGACATCATAATTAAGCCTGCCAGCAGGGCAAGTCCGCCCACACCGGTAATCAGCAGAGCCTGCAGGGCAGCTTCACGGGCAGCTGTTTTTTCGTGCTTAAAACCTATCAGCATGAAAGAGCTGATACTCGTAAACTCCCAAAACATAAAAAGCGTTATCCAATCGCTTGCCGTAACCAAACCCAGCATCCCGGCCATAAAAAATACCAGGTAACCAAAAAACCTGTTAGTCTTTTGATAAGATCGCATATAATAACCCGCATAGATCATGATCAATGCTCCAACACCAGTGACCAACAAGGCAAAGAACAAGGACAAACCATCAAGATTGAACGACAAACCAATCCCCAATTCCGACAACCAGGGATAAACTTCTTTGAAAGCATCGCCCCGACCAACAACAGGAATCTTGCTCAGGAAAACAAAAAAAAGACTGGCCGGAACGACCCCAAGCAACCATCCTGATATTTTAGGAAACTTCTGGTTGACAAAAGGAGCTATAACGGACAACCCAAATAAAATGAAAATACTTGTTAAAATGATCACTTCATTTCGTTCTATAATTTACATAAACAACACTCGTTACCATTAGTTTAATCCTCAATCGAAATTGGAACGATTAAACAACAGGTAACCAAAGTTTATCACAAACATAAACTTATTGTTTTCGCGGTCGTAATAATTCAGGGCTGCACTCAATGGGCCAAGCGGTGTATGCAAGACCACCCTTCCGGAAAACACCCATGACATTTCGGGAAAGCTGACACTAAAATAAGGAACTTCGTTAATCCCCTTATTTACAATTCTTTCGTAAGGCTGAAACATATAGGTTTCTGCACGGATATCCATGTTTCTGAATGGCGAATAAATAAGTTTGAATCCGGCTCCCAGGTAATTATAAGCCCTGTAACGTTCCAAAAAAATAGTCTTCATATCACTGATTGGTTCAAAAACAGGTGCCGACAATACACTGGCTGTATAATTATTTTGCAGCTTTTGATCAGACAGTAAGGCTTCTCCCAAAAAACCATAAGTAAATCGACCTGTTTTGGCAAAAAAGTTATCGTAATGAACCTTTAGTCTGTAAAAGGCTTGATTTTGGCTAAATATCAACGACTTAGACAAATTTGAGCCGGGAATATTCTTCTGCTTGCCATCAAAAAAAGCCAGTTCTACGTACCATCGCATCCCGGCATTCGCCAGATACTTCTTATTCAGGGAGTTATAATAAATCCCTACATAAGGTTTTATGAAATCGAGCTGAGAAATATCTGCGGTATCATTTCTGCTAAAATTATTTGTTTGATAATAGTCGAAACTCCTTCTCCCGCCTGCCATCCCAATAGCTGCCTTTGTTTTACTTCCCAGGCTATGACCCATTTCAATTGCTATACCTGATTCGTTTTCAATAATAAAAGCAGGTGTTGGATCTTCAAAAAAATAGGTGGCATTTTTAAAATAGTCTTTTCGTGCCAGTTGGGCTCTCATCAGTCCAAAAAACGGCTGCGCCCCAGGCAAATCGAAACGCACCTCGCCCTGAACAGAGGAATAAAACCTTCCGAAATAAGCATTTATACCATAACGACTTCCTATCCTTGAAAGCTTACGATAGGTCAGGCCCACAAAAGCCTGATTTGTAGCAGAAGACGATATATTACCACCTACCTCAGCCAAAAAAGGCTTCGAGAGCGTTACGTCCAATATCAGATTAAATTGCTGCTGCAAGGTATCAAAAACCAATTGTGGATAGATATAGCTGATCTTATCGTCTGCCAACAGATCGAAATAGGAGGATTTCAAGGTTTGCAGATTGCTATACTTTTTGTTATAATTCAACTTTCGGTTGATATAGGCCGATTGCTTTGGCTTCACACCGCGCACAATAACAGAATCAAATTTTAGCTCAGGAAGGTTATCTCTGTATGATGTCCTTGATTGTTTTATAGCCAAAGTATCAATCCTTCGTTTAATTTTTGTTTTTATCTCAGGCAATTTGTCAATTGTTGCCTGGTAACCACTGTCGATGCACATTTGTATCCGATCGAAATCAAGCAAGCCGAGAGGCCCTATCTTAGAACGAATCAAAACACCTTCATCCTCAGAAAGTGTGAGATCAGCTTTTCGCATGAGCATATTCTGCAATTGCGAAACAATATCATTATCCCTTGGCGAATCATAGTTTCCGGCAGCAACACTTCCTATAATCAAATCAGGATTAAACTCATTATGAGCGATCTCTGTAGGAAAATTATTAAACATCCCGCCATCAAAAAGCAATCTGTCGTTCACAACCAAAGGCTTAATCAGCAGAGGAAAGGTTGCTGAAGCCCTGATGGCTAAACCCAGCTGGCCTTTGTCCAACACAACGAGTGTGGAAGAATCAATATCTGATGCCACACATCTGAATGGAACAAAAAGCTTATCAAAATCATAATCAGAGGCAGCCGAGGCACTGCTAAACAATTCCATCACAGCATAATCCATCAGATAGGGAGAGATCAGACTTGATGGTAAACGCGAAATAAAACGTTTCTCAATGCTAAATGGAATCGTAACCCATGCCGGATTGGCCTCCTCAAGCCGATAATTAAAAAATCGTTCATCAATTTTGCCGGTCACCCATTGCTTAAAATCTACACTCTTAACCAAAGCTTCAATTTCGGATGGAGAATAACCCGAAGCATACAAGCCACCGATTATTGCACCCATCGAGTTGCCCACAATATAATCTATCGGTATCTCATTTTCTTCCAAAGCTTTAAGCACTCCTACATGGCTCAAACCTTTGGCTCCTCCACCACTTAAAACTATCGCAACTTTTTGGGCTTCAACACGATAAGCAAGCGCAAATAAAACAAAAAGTAAAACAATTCTTTTTAGGATTTGCATGGCCAGATTGTTGACGCTAAAATACAATTATACCGGAGATTAACCTACCTTATGATTAAAAAAAATCCGTTAAACCTGTATTGATCCAACGGATTTAATGAACGTTCACCTGCTTAATCAGACAGATCGGAGTGCCTGATCAAGATCAGCAATGATATCTTCCACGTTTTCTATGCCGACTGACAAACGCACTAAACCATCGGTGATACCTGCTATATCTTTAGCTTCCTTGCTTAGTTTGGAATGAGTCATGCTGGCCGGATGTTGTATAAGTGTTTCTATCCCTCCCAACGAAACTGCCAATAAAGCAAGCTTCACATGATCCATCATTTTCTTTCCGGCCACCAGTCCACCTTTCAAACCAAAACTTATCATTGCACCAGGGCCTTTCATCTGGCGATTGGCCAGTTCAAACTGTGGATGTGATGCCAAACCAGGATACAATATCCACTCTACTTTTGGATGATTTTCTAAAAACTCAGCTACTTTTTGCGCATTTTCCTGTGCACGATCAATGCGAATACCTAAAGTTTTCAACCCGCGACGGGTAAGCCAAGCCTGATGTGGGTCCATATTAAAGCCCATATTAACCATCACCCCACGCATCATTTTATAATGTTCTTCGGTTTTGGAAACTACCATGCCGGCAACTATATCGGCATGGCCATTGATGAATTTGGTCATCGAATGAAGCACAACATCAGCTCCCAGCTCAAGTGGTTTTTGGAGGTAAGGACTACAAAAGGTGTTATCCACACAAACCGGAATATTGTGTTCGTGTGCAAGTTTGCTAATGGCTTCGATATCAGTAATCCCAATGGTTGGATTTGCTGGGGTTTCCAGGTAAATCAACGAAGTGTTGGGTTTGATGGCTTTCCTGACATTTTCAACATTTGTAGCATCCACAAAACTTGATTCAACGCCATATTTTGGATAAAGACTTTCCATGATTGCACGCGATGGCCCATAGAGCGAATTATGTGCAACCAGATGCTTGCCGGCTCCCAAAAATGCCAGATAAACAATATTTACAGCTGCCATGCCCGAGCTGGCACCAATACCACCAAAGCCACCTTCGAGATTGGCTACTGCATTTTCGAGCTCATTGATAGTGGGATTGCCGATACGGGTGTAAATATAGCCATCTTCCTCACCGGAAAAGCACTTGGCTCCATGATCCGCATTCTCAAATTTAAACGTTGAGGTTTGGTAAATAGGCGTTACCGCGCTTCCTTTCGGATCTTCAAAACCTCCGGCATGAACTGCCCTGGAGTTGAATCCCAAATTTTCGTCTTGCATGATATTAAAAATTATTAATTTGATTAAAAAGAAAGAAAAAACCGGCCTCAACCGGTTTCTCGTATTATTTCGAATGCCTTTTAAAAAGGCCAGAATTGATTATCGTTCCAGATTTGTTCTTTCAGGTCTTCGTTCAACCTGTGAAGCAGCCGATGATGTGTTTTTTCCCAATCGGCAAGCATCTGATACATTTCCTTTTCGTTTGGATCCTTTGCACTATTGGCTCTTTCGGTATATACCTCGATTGCTTTGTTCTCGAAATCGATGGATGCCGAGATAGCAGCTGCCTCAAAACTTGCTGCCGAAATTTCTTTCTTTACCTGATCTGAAAGGATACGCTCCACATCAGTATCGTCCACATCTTTGTGCAATTCGTTTTTCAGAAACTCATGATTGGCCTCATAATGCTTAAACTGTTTCGAAAGAAACTCAATATGTGCCTGTTCTTCTTCGGCCATGGTTTCGAATACCTGTTTCACTGCTTTACTTTCCGTTTGACGGGCTACCTGGGTGTAAAATGCTTTTCCTTTACGCTCAAGCAATATCGCTGTTTTCAGGATGTCAGTAGTAGTTTTTGGGCTTTCCATGTGCAAAATGTTTTAATCGTTTTTGTATGGCTTCAAAGGTAAGGATTTTTGCTTAAATTGTTTTCTAAATAAGTTCTAAATAAGGAAATTTAATAAGCTGTTTTGATGAAATTGCATTCAGACTATCTTTGTGCTCTAAAGCAGGATTATGAAAGTTTTAATTCTAAACGGCCCAAATTTGAATCTGACTGGTAAACGTCAGCCAGAACACTATGGAAATCAAACATTTGAAGGGTTTATATCGTTGCTGAAAAAGGATTTCCCTGAAATCCAACTAACTTATTTTCAATCCAATATTGAAGGTGAATTGATTGATATCCTTCAGCAGTCGGATCAGAAACAGGATGCGGTAATTTTTAATCCAGGAGGTTATAGTCACACCTCTGTGGCCTTGGCCGACGCCATCAAAGCGATTGCCGTTCCGGTTGTTGAAGTGCACCTGAGCAATCTTTTCGCCCGCGAATCTTATCGGCATCAATCGCTTACAGGAGCTGCTTGTGAAGGAAGTATTTCTGGTTTGGGAATGGAGGGTTACCGACTGGCCTTACAATATCTGTTTATGAAAAATCTGCTGGATCAAGGTCGGTAAATTTTGTTTTCTTCTTTATAAAGTGTTGAAATACAATATTTTTTTGATACATCTGACCAACCTGATGTGGCTTTATTTTTTCGCGCTTCATGGCCAGTGAAGGCAACTTACGGTAAAAATGTAAATGTGCGCGGGCAACGGCCAAAAAGTCTCCAAAGCCACCTTCCAGCAAAAATTTAACACTGGCAACACCATCCAGGATCAGTCTGATGAAAATAACCCGGTAAAGCCTTTTTTGCGGGAGATTTTTGTATAAAAGTGAAAGATTATTTCTAAAATTAAGGTAAGTTTTTCGGGATGAAATTTTGGGCAATGTCCCTCCGCCAACATGATAAACAACTGATTGAGGACAGTACATAATTTTAAATCCTTTGTTTTTCAATCGCCAACAAAAGTCTATCTCTTCCATATGAGCAAAAAAACTATCATCGAGCCCGCCATGCTGATGAAACAGATCGGCCCGTACGAACATACAGGCACCGCTTGCCCAGAAAACCTCAACCGGATCGTCATACTGCCCGTTGTCCTTTTCAAGGTGTTGAAAAACTCTGCCCCTGCAAAATGGGTAGCCAAACTTATCAAGAAAACCACCTCCAGCTCCGGCATATTCAAAGTGATCTTTTTGGTGTATCGCTCTTATCTTTGGCTGACATGCAGCGATATTCGGATCACTTTGCATCAAATCAATCACCGGACTGATCCAATTGGCCGTTACTTCAATATCTGAGTTGAGCAACACATAATAGTCTGCTTTTATCTGCCTTAATGCCAGGTTGTAGCCCGTCGAAAAACCACCATTGTGCAAATTCTGAATCAGACGGACCTCAGGAAAATTCGATCTTAAATAGTCAACCGAATCATCAGTGGAAGCGTTGTCGGCAACAACCACTTTAGCATCCTCCATACTATGTCTCAGCACAATCGGCAGGTATTGTTCCAAGAATTTCTTCCCGTTATAATTAAGAATAACAACGGCTATTTCAGGCATCAGACAGTATTTTTTCGTTGGTGTTTCCAGCGTCTGTGCGACCAGAGCCAGTTGTCGGGCTGTTTAGTTATAGCTTGCTCAAGCAATCGTGCGTATTGCTCGGTGATTTCATTGGCAGATGTTTGTTTGGGGTTGAGTGTAATGGGAATAAGTTTTACCTTATAATATCCTCTTCTAACTCTCGAATTGTCAGCAAACACAACTGCATAATCAAGTGCTTTTGCCATTTTTTCAAGGCCATTGAAGAAAGCAGTTTCACGATTCAAAAAATTTGTCCAATAGTCCTGTTCATTCCCGCCGGGGCTTTGATCAGCAGCAATAAACACAGCATTATGTCTGTCGTTCAATTGTTTGAGTCCTCTGTACGTAGCACGTGATTCGAGCATGGTGAGGTTGTTGTGATTGGTTCTGATTTCCTTCACCAATACTTCAAACACCTTGTTCGACAGTTGTTTATAAATGGCAATACCATTGTGTTGGGTTTTCAATGGAATGGCCTTTCCAAACCACTCCCAGTTGCCACAATGACCAGTAGCCAGAAATACACTTTTACCCTGATCAGCCAACTGAACCAGCACTTCTGCATTTTCGTAATGCATCCTTTTATGTAATTCATCCTTGCTAATCCTGGCCATCTTTATATACTCAGCAAAGAGATCGGTTAGGTTATGGTAAAACTTCTTCTCAATTTGCTTAATCTCCGATCTGGATTTTTCAGTAAAGCTTTGTGTCAGGTTTTTCCTAACAACACTTCTTCGGTATCTAATCAGGTAGTAAGCAAGATAATATAAAAAATCGGAGAAAAGGTATAAAAACCACAATGGGAAACGTCCCCAGAAACGGGCAATACTTCTGAGCAATTTATATCCCGGGCTATTCATTTAGGCTGTTACTTTGCTTGCATAAAAAAACAATCAGGCAAAGGTAAGGATTTTTAAATCTTGAAAACGCAGCTGTATGTGACACCAGCAATGGTAAGTCTTCTATGCCGTTTTTATTTCAGATCATTGATGATTTGAGTCGCCCTGTTGCCCCAGGTATCCTGAGGTGCCGTTTCATCAATACTGTTAGGATCCCAGGTACGGCGATAGATATCCAACTGCCAGCGGTAGTTGGTTAATTCTCCAAAGGCATCGGAATGTATCAGCATAAAATCGTTGGTAACTATATCTCTTGTATAAAAAACAAATCTCTTATTACGTTGATTACCAAGCGTATAATACTGCCATATTTCATAAGGATATGCGCCTGGCTCATTATAACTTTCCATAATCTGATTGGGCGGGCCATACTTTAAATAGACACGTCCGCGGTCAGAAGCATAACCTTTCTTAGTAGGTGTTTTATAAGCCAGATTAACTTTCTTTACTTCGTAATAATACTGTTGCCAGGCTTCCTCTGGCGCAGAAAAGTTGCGCGTAATCCAGAAATTATAGAAATACTTTTTCATCAAATCTGCATCATTTTTTGCAACTAGATTGTAAACATAATCTCTTTCCACCTCTGATGAAATGGGCTCCAAGCATAATAAATACTCGCGAAGACTATCCAACTCGCTGATGCGGTTAACAAAAGTATTATTAACATTCACAGATGCTAAATCATTCATTTTGTAACCCATTCCGGGATTCGAGCGTCTGAAAAACACAGTATTTTGTGTGATCTGTTTGTTTTCACGATCCCGCACTTCCAATACTAGCTTATAGTTTCCGGATGGTAACTCATTAATATCAATGGTGTTAAACACAATGTTAACAGCTTTGGAATCCATCCGCTTCCTGAATTGAAACCCGTCAATAATTTTGCCACTCTCAAACGATTCAATGTAATAATTCAGCAGATATCCGGTGCCTTCCCCGAAAACCTTTTCGGTATGATACACCTCGGCATAAAACGACATTGTTTTCATTGATTCGGGGTAAAAAGCATAAACAAGCGGAACCAGGTTATACCCGTTTTTGGTCAACACACCTACTTTATCAGTCTTTTCATAACTTTCAATCAATTGTATTCCACTGATTGCAATTTCATCCTCCGAAAACTGCAGCTGAATATTTTCCAAAGTCTGGAAAGGAGGATCCAGCTCATTGTTCATATCAGAGATAATCAGCTCGAACTGATACTCACCGGCAGGTAACGAAAAACGTTGTTGGTCGATAAAGCCAAAATCAATGGCTGAAGTATCTGTGATGGTTGGACTGTTTAGGGCATACTTTGCATAGTCAACAATGGAATCGTGTTGTTTGAAGAGCATTATAATTTCAATGCTGGCCTTATATTTTCCAGGTTCTGTTTCATTAAAGTACACTGAATTACCATCGACAGCAAGGTAAGTTTCGATATAAGGATCAGCGTCTGGAACATAAAAGATTGCATAGGATAAATAGGCTCTCATGCTTTTGTTTTGCTCCTGAGCAAATCCCTGAAACAAACAAAAAAGTAATATAAGCGTAATTAATTTTCTCATAATCGGTATGTTATTAAATGAGGCAATCCAACAGAAGGAAATCATTTATATTACAAAGATACGATCATTTATACTGAAAGCTCAAGTTGAAGTCAGCAAACGGCACAATGTAAACAGTTATTGTAATATAATCAATACTTTAGGCATCATCGAGAACAGGAAAACCCAATGATATTAGGCTGTCGTGGTCGAATAAATGCTAAAATCAAACCAAGACATTTCTAAAAATTTCATCATTTTTCAACTCAGCCTTTGTGCGAAATCAAATTTTCGTACTTTTGCAGCGGAGGAATGGCAGAGTGGTCGATTGCGGCGGTCTTGAAAACCGTTGAGGTGCAAGCCTCCGGGGGTTCGAATCCCTCTTCCTCCGCTGAAGATCAACAAAAAGAGCAAAAACCACCGAAAACTGCACGTTTTTGGTGGTTTTTTTATTGAAATAG
>JAQVGO010000038.1:15151-21553 GCA_028696715.1 Bacteroidales bacterium | reverse complement strand
GCTTCGTCCAGTATTTTATGAAAAGTCTCAAAACCAATGTCGTTGATGAAACCACTTTGTTCGCCACCCAGTAAATTCCCGGCTCCCCTGATGTCTAAATCTCTGAGCGCGATATTGAAACCACTTCCCAGATCAGCAAACTCTTCCAAAGCCCTCAGGCGCTTTTGTGCCTCACTGCTCAATGCTGCCATTGGCGGGGCAAGCAGGTAACAAAAAGCTTTTTTATTCGAACGCCCAACACGCCCGCGTAACTGGTGCAAATCGCTCAATCCGTAATGATGTGCTTCGTTGATAATAATGGTGTTGGCATTTGAAATATCTAATCCCGATTCAATGATAGTGGTAGCCAGCAATACATCATAATCGCCATTGATGAAGCCAAGCATGGTTTTCTCAAGACGGTTGCCGTCCATTTGGCCATGAGCCACAGCAACCCGAACTCCTGGAACAAATTTAAGGATCATATCATGCACATCCATGATGTTTTGCACTCGATTGTGCACAAAAAACACCTGCCCGTTGCGCGAAAGTTCGTATTGAATGGCATCGCGTATGAGCGTTTCGTTGAACGATCTGATCTCTGTTTGAACCGGATAACGATTCGGTGGCGGAGTGTTGATGATACTCAGGTCGCGGGCTCCCATCATCGAAAATTGCAGGGTTCGTGGGATGGGTGTTGCCGTGAGCGTTAAAGTATCCACATTGGCTTTGATCTGTTTCAGTTTTTCTTTTGCGGCCACACCAAATTTCTGTTCCTCATCGATAATAAGAAGGCCTAAATCTTTGAAAACTACATCTTTACTAATCAGTCGATGTGTGCCAATTAAAATATCAATGCCTCCTTTTTTGAGTTTTTCGAGCGTTTCCTTTTGCTGTTTGGCCGATTTGAAACGATTGATGTAATCGATCTCTGCCGGAAAACCATTCAAGCGATCCGTAAAGGTTTTATAGTGCTGAAGAGCCAGGATGGTTGTTGGCACAAGAATTGCCACTTGCTTCGAATCTGTCACGGCTTTAAATGCTGCCCTGATGGCTATTTCTGTTTTGCCAAAACCAACATCTCCACAAACCAGCCGATCCATCGGTGCATCCGACTCCATGTCTTTTTTCACATCAACGGTTGCCTTTAGCTGATCTGGTGTGTCTTCATAGATGAATGAAGCTTCCAACTCGGCCTGTAAATAGGTATCGGGCATATACTGAAAACCGGAGCTGTTCTTGCGTTCGGCATAAAGCTTAATGAGTTCTCTGGCGATGTCTTTAACACGGGTTTTGGCTTTGTTTTTAAGCTTATTCCATGCATTCGATCCGAGTTTGCTCAGGCTGGGTTCGGCTCCATCTTTTCCGCTGTATTTGGCGATGCGATGCAGCGAATGGATGCTCACATACAGCAAATCACTATTTTGATAGATCAGTCGTACAGCTTCCTGACGTTTCCCGTTGTTGTCAATCATCTCGAGCCCGTCAAAACGACCAATGCCGTGATCGATATGTGTAACGAAGTCGCCTGGCTTAAGCTCGTTAAGCTCTTTGATGGTGATGGCTTCCTTTGTGGCGAAAGCTTCGCGCAGGCGGAAACGATGATAGCGTTCAAAAATCTGATGATCGGTAAACAAACAGACTTTATCTGCCAGATTGATATAACCGGCATACAGACTATGATATACCGGAACAAAACCAGCCTGCTCCTCTTCCAGGCTGTCGTGCTGAAGATCTGCCAGAATCGATTGTAGTCGCTCGAGCTGTCGGTTGCTTTCCGAGAAAATATAAACCTGAAATCCGGCTGCCTTCTTTTCCTTGAGATGCGCTAAAAACAGATCGAAGTTTTTATTGAAAACGGGCTGTGGCTGTGTTTGAAAATGAAAATCCGGTTCAGCTGTCAGTATGCCCGAATTGCCCCATTCAATGGTTTTTATATCAGCAAGTTGACGGATGATTTCATGCGATTGTGAAAAAGCCTGTTGGGGAGTGTGATGCTTGTCTTCATTTTGAATATTCTCGTATGCTTCAAGGGCTTTTTCCCAGGCTAAGTCGATCCGCTCTGCCAGTGCCTGAGGTTCGTCAATCCATACCAGGAGATTTTGAGGCAAATGCTTAAGCAGTGTTTCGCGTTCTTCGACCAACATTCGTTCGTGCATATTGGGTAAAAGCACTACTTTGTCGAGCTTTTGCAAGGATCGCTGCGACACCGGATCAAAACTTCGGATAGAATCTACTTCATCCCCAAAAAACTCTATCCGAAAAGGATGTTCATCAGCAAAAGAAAACACATCCACAATGCCGCCACGCAAGGCAAATTGCCCGGGTTCAATCACAAAATCAACACGTTCAAAATGAAATTCTGCTAAAAAATCTGTCAGGAAATCCAGCGAAACTGCTTCTTTGGTTTTGATGCGAAAACTGTTTTTGCTTAAAAGCTTCTGCGTAAAAACCTTCTCGCTCAAGGCTTCGGGATAGGTAACAGCAATAGTTTTGCGATTGGTAGCACTAACGCGGCGCAAAACCTCGGTGCGCGACAAAATGTAGTTGTTGTCAGCTTTTTCAGGCTCGTAGGGCCGTTTGTATGAGGTAGGATAAAAGAGTACTGTTTTCTTGTTTAGGGCTTTTTCGCGGTCATCAAGCAGGTTTTCAAGATCGTTATAGCAGTAGGCAGCGGTTTCTTTGTCAGGGCAAACGACCAGATGAAAAAATTTGCTTTGTTGTGCAAGGTTCTCAATGAGAACCGCTTTGGAAGAACCAGTCAGGCCTTTTAAAAGCAAATGTTGTTGTTGCTTAATTTTATCAAGAAGCTGATTGATCTGTTGCGAGGAAAAAAAACTGTATTTGATTGACAAAACCGAGATTTTTGCTGCAAAAGTAGTGATAGATTCAATTTTGAATACGATTTTGAAAGAAATCAGTTAGTTTTGCAGCTCAAAAAATTATTTAGAATGATTCTTTATAACAAAATTGATCGCAGAGAGCTGAAGTTACGTTTGATGCAGGAAAATTTTGAACGACGCACCCTTTCTTTTTATCGTTTTGTTGCAATTGACGATCCCCAAAAGTATCGGGATGAGCTTTTTTTGAAGCTTAATGAAATGAAGGTGTTTGGCCGGATTTATGTCGCACCCGAGGGCATCAATGCACAAATCAGTGTTCCGCTTCCTGAATACGAGCGGTTCAGGGCTTATATCCTGCAGCACCCGTTTACCCGAGATGTTTTGCTTAATGAGGCGATTGAGGACAATGGGAAATCATTCTACAAACTTAAAATCCTTGTCAAGTACAAAATTCTTTCGGACGGACTGGATAACAGCACTTTTGACATTTATAAGGTAGGTAAGCATCTGGATGCGGTTGGTTATAATCACAAGCTGAACGAACCCGGCACGGTGGTGATTGATCTCAGAAATCATTATGAGCATGAAGTAGGACATTTCGAAAATGCTATTCTTCCGGATGTTGATACTTACAAAGAGTCGATTCCGGTGATTGTGGATATGTTGAAAGAGAAGCAACCAAAGAATATCATGTTGTATTGTACGGGGGGTATCAGATGCGAGAAGTTTTCGGCTTACCTGCGTCATCAGGGCTTTGAGCAGGTTTTTCAACTAAAGGGTGGGGTGATCAATTACGCCCATCAGGTGCGTGAGCTGAAGCTCGAAAGCAAATTCAGAGGCAAGAATTTCGTGTTTGACGATCGCATGGGCGAGCGCGTAACCGATGAGATTATCGCCCGCTGCCATCAATGTGGTGTGCCCGCTGATACGCACGTAAACTGTGCCAATGATGCCTGTCATTTGCTTTTTATTCAATGCGAAGCTTGTGCTGCACAATACAATCAATGTTGTTCTGATGATTGCATGTCAGTTATTCAACTTCCGGAGGAGGTGCAAAAACAGCTTCGAAAAGGAAAAGTTCATGCCAATGCACATCATAAATCTCGTTTTGACAACACTAAAAAGATAAATATTGTTGTTTGATTAATGATTTAAAACACTTGCCAAGATAACATTCCTTATCTTTGTTGGTTCGAAACCGGAACCAGTTTCCACAAAATAGATTTGTATGAGCATTATTCGCGTGCACGACAAGGAGTTTGACCTATACATACCTCAGGATCAGATTGAAAGAGCGATAAAAAAGGTTGCCGATCAGCTTAATCGTGATATGGCCGGAAAAAATCCCTTGTTTTTGGTTGTATTAAACGGAGCGTTTATGTTTGCTGCCGAGCTGTTTAAGCATCTGGAAATAGAATGTGAGATTTCCTTTGTAAAGTTGTCTTCTTATTTAGGAACCAGCTCAACGCATGTGGTACGCGAATTGATTGGCCTTGATCATTCCGTTCACGGACGAAATATTATCCTGGTTGAGGATATTGTTGATACAGGTCTAACGCTTAGATATACCATCGATAAGCTGATCAAGCTTGAGGCGAATGAAGTAAAAATCGCGACAATGCTTTTTAAACCAAAAGCATTTAAATATGATTATGAAGTGGATTATGTGGGGCTCGAAATTCCCAATGACTTCATTATAGGTTATGGTCTTGACTATAACGAACATGCCCGCAACCTGCCTGATATTTACAAAGTAATTTCATAAAAATCATCAAATTTTTAACATGCTGAATATCGCATTATTTGGCCCTCCCGGAGCCGGAAAAGGAACGCAAAGCAAGCTGTTGCTCAAAAAGTATAACCTGACATATATCTCGACAGGAGATATTTTGAGAGAAGAAATTGCTAACCAAACGGAGCTCGGAAAAGAAGCCAAAGGAATTATCGAAAAAGGAGGCCTTGTGCCTGATGATATCATCGTGCAGATTATTGAGAAAAGAGTAACGATGAACCTGAATACAGCCGGAATTCTTTTTGATGGTTTTCCGCGTACAGTGGTTCAGGCGTACATACTCGAAGGGTTGCTCTCAAAAATGAACACCAGCCTCACTTGTATGTTAAGCCTCGAAGTGCCCAAAGATGAGCTGATAAACAGAATGCTTGAGCGCGCTAAAGTAGGCGGGCGTGCTGATGATACCATGGAAGTGATCAAAGTTAGGCTTGAGGAGTATGAAAATAAAACCAAGCCTGTAATTGAGTTTTACAAAGAGAAAAACAAGTATTTTCCAATAGATGGTGTTGGTTCGGTAGAGACGATTTTCGGTAATTTGGTGGATACCATCGAAAGCACCATGAAACAGGATTTCTTCAATGTGGTATTGCTCGGTAAGCCTGGTTCCGGAAAAGGAACGCAGGGCGAATTGCTTGCCCGAAAACACAATCTGGTATATATTAGCACAGGCAAATTGCTGCGTAAAGAGATAGCCGGAAATACCGAAATTGGCCAGATCGCAAAACCATACATGGATCGCGGTGAGATTGTTCCGGATGAAATTGCTATCCGGTTGATCGAGAAAAAAATCCATCACCATCCTTCTGCTGCCGGTTTTGTGTTCAAAGGTTTTCCGCGTACCGTAGTGCAGGCTTATATCCTGGATGGATTACTTCGAAGGATAAACTCAAGAGTATCATGTATGCTCAACCTCAAGCTTTCGACACTTGATGCCATCAAACGATTGAACGACAGAGGAAAAACTGACAGGAAACGCCCTTACGATACTTCTACCGATATGATACTTAATCGTTTGGACGAATACGAAAAGAAGACCAAACCAGTTATCGAGTATTATAAAAAGCAAACGATCTTTTTTGAAGTGGATGGAGCCGGAAACGAAGATGCTGTTAATGAAAGATTGGAAGAAGCTATGGTTAAGGCTGTTAAACAGCTTAGGAGCTAATCCGGAATTACAGGGCTTTTCGTTTAAATGGTCTTTCTCTTATTTTTCAACTTTTTGGCCCTTTTATCACGAAATTTTTGTGTTTAAGTATTGTGCTTAAGCGCAAAAAACACGAACTTTACCAAGTGTTACAAACAAACACACTCTAACCTTCTAATTTCATCTAAAATGAAAATCAGCCTTAGCATCAGCTTTAAAAGTAGTTGGGGACAACAGCTTTGCATCTCCGGACAACATGAACCTTTGGGCGAATGGATTCCCGAGTTTGCACTAAGAATGGAATACATTGGAAACGAATTGTGGGTGGCTACATTTGATCTAGATGAAGGACTGCCCTGCGAATACAAGTATTTTGTGCAGGAGGCAAACGGAACAATCCATTGGGAAACCGGAAGCAACCGAACACTGCCGCAAGTCTCCGTTGCTGAACTTTATCTGCGTGATGTTTGGCATGTTGATTTTGACCCTGAACGTGTATTACAAACCAAGGTTTTCACGGATGTAATCATGAAACCCGTTAAAACTCAGAAACAACGAAAGCGTTTCAGCACGCAAAAGTTAGTCAGCTTTCGTATGTTGGCTCCCAGAGTTGGAAAAGGGTTTTGTCTTGCTGTAACCGGCGA
>JAQVGO010000038.1:0-15051 GCA_028696715.1 Bacteroidales bacterium | reverse complement strand
GGGCTAAGGCTCGTTATTTTAAACTTATTTTTGATCAAAACTGGCCGAAGGTGAGCAAGACCAGTGAATATCGAAAATTCTTTGAGGAAAATGTATCCTGGCTAAAACCTTATGCTGCATTCTGTTATTTGAGAGACCAGTATAAAACAAGTGATTTCAGGGAGTGGAATGAATTTGCCGTATATGATCCAAAGAAGATCGAAAAGCTTTGCGATCCGGCCAATAATTTTCACGAACATATTGCAGTGCATTACTTTATTCAATTTCATCTCGACAAACAGCTCCGCGATGCCCTTGACTATGCACATTCAAAAGGAGTTGCAATAAAAGGAGATATACCTATCGGGATTAGCCCAAACAGCATAGAAGCCTGGACAGAACCCGTTTATTTCAATCTGAACGCTCAGGCCGGTGCGCCTCCCGATGACTTTGCCGTGATGGGGCAAAACTGGGGCTTCCCAACATACAACTGGGAAGAAATGGCAAAGGATGACTATAGCTGGTGGAAGAAAAGATTGGGTATGATGGAGAAATATTTTGATGCCTACCGCATCGACCATATCCTGGGGTTTTTCAGGATATGGGAAATACCCAACAATGCCCTCCATGGATTGCTTGGATATTTCAAACCTGGATTGCCACTCACACCAGGCGAATTGGATGAATGGGGTATTTGGTTCGACGAAGAAAGATTTACAAGGCCATACATCCGCGGACACTTTTTGCACGACTTTTTTGGAGAGTTTGAAGATGAAGTAAGACGCACCTATCTTAACGAGATAGATTTTGGTGTGTTTGAGCTTAAAGAGGATTTTAATACACAGCGCAAAATCTATGATCATTTTACGCCTTATGGCCAAACCAGCGATATCGATGGGAAAACATTGGTTATCAGGGATGGATTGATGGGATTGTTGAATGAAGTATTATTTATCAAAGATCCCTATGCCCGTCCCGAAGCTTTTCATCCAAGAATTGCCTTTCATTTTACTTACGCTTATCGCGAATTGGATCCGGCTACAAAGGATCGGTTGAATGATCTGTATATCCATTATTTTTATCGCAGGCATGATGAGTTCTGGAAATACCATGCCTTGAATAAGTTGCCGGCCATTGTAGAGGCTTCTGATATGTTGGTATGTGGCGAAGATTTGGGTATGGTGCCCGAAGGAGTTTCTGAAGTTATGTCGCGCTTAAACATTCTCAGTCTCGAAGTACAACGTATGCCTAAAAATCCCAAGGTGGAGTTTGGTCATCCGGCCGATGCTCCATATCTAAGTGTCTGTACTACTTCCACGCATGATATGTCCACGATAAGAGGCTGGTGGGAAGAAGATAAGGAAAAGATTGCAAGGTTTTATCACAAGATACTGGGCCATAATGATGACCCGCCTTTCTATGCCGAACCCTGGATTTGCAGGGAGATCATCAATCAACATCTATATGCACCGGCGATGTGGGTTATCTTGCCAATTCAGGATTTGATTGCAATGGATGGCAACCTCAGATGGGATCAAACGGATAAGGAGCGGATAAATGTGCCCAGCGATCCTGAGAATAAATGGCGTTACCGGATGATTCTGTCGTTGGATGAATTATTGGATGCCAGGCAGTTTAATCAGGATCTGCGAAGTTTAGTTCACCTTTCGGGAAGGGATGCCGCTTATTAGCCTTGTGTATGAACTTAAAAGCTAAAAAGTTCCGAAACGGGTGTTTCGGAACTTTTTTTAATCGGGTTGCCTTTATAAGGAGAACGTAATGCCTTCGGGTGAAAGCGTGCTTATAAGAAAAAGGATCGCTTGTTAATGATGGAGTATAAGCGGTAGGATTGTTGGTCGGCTAGAGGTTCGAAGAAAAATACTTTGGAACCATTAAGATAAACCTTGGCATTGATATCTTTCACCTGACGTTCAACTAACCCGAATGATTCTAATTCGTTTTTAGTGTAAGTATCATTAATCTTCATAATCGTCATGTTTTGTATCTCAGCTATCATTGTGTTTATTTCATTTTAATAATCTTGCCATCTTTGGTACATATTGGGCAATTGGCATTTTTTACAATGCTTATGTAACCACATCGTTCGCACTTGTAATACTTGTGGTATCTTTTAGTTCTGTTAGTCGAAGCAGAAAGTTTTAAACCAAACATTTTTAGGGAATCTTTTTTCCTTTACTTTTCAATTCTTGTGCCAAAGTGTTTTTTAAAGCAGATAAAGATGTATAAAGAGCTGCTAACCAGTGAACAATGAAATATTCAATGCGTTGGTTTTTTACGAATGGCCAATTAAATTGTGGGGATTAAATATCCACTTTTGTAGAGATTATCCGAAATCGGATAGGCCTCAACTGGATGTGAGATGGGAAAAATGTATTTTTGCATCAAAATATTTTTTATGGAATTTTCAGCTTATCCTTTTTCTTCGGCATCTCTTCAACAGCGCATTGAATCAATAACAAAAGCTGCACTGGATGAAGCCGAATTTAAAACTATTTTACCACAACTTTTTGGATATATCGACCTAACCACGCTTGAGGCTACGGATAACGAAAGCAGCATCACTAATTTTTGTAAGCGTGCACTGGCTTATCAACGAAGTGGTCATACTGTTGCTGCGCTATGTATATACAGCCCTTTTGTTGAGCAGGTTAAGGGGTTGATGAAAGGCTCCGGAATAGATGTGGCTACTGTTGCCTGTGGATTCCCATCCGGACAAATGCCTCTCGATCTAAAACTTGCAGAGGTTCGTTTTGCAGTAAGTTCTGGAGCTGATGAGGTGGATATGGTGATTTCGAGGGGTAAATTTTTGCAGGGAAAGCATCAGGAGGTTTTTGAGGAAATTAAGGCGGTAAAAGAAAATTGTGGCAAAGCTCACCTGAAGGTTATACTCGAAACAGGGGAACTAAAAACTGTTGCCAACATCAGAAAAGCCAGCGAATTAGCATTACTTGCAGGAGCTGATTTTCTTAAAACCTCAACAGGTAAAGTACAACCCGCTGCAACTCTCGAAGCAGCCATTATCATGCTGGATAGTATCAAGGAGTATAAGGAGAAAACAGGAAAAAAAGTTGGCTTTAAACCGGCTGGTGGTATTGCTGATCCGGCAACAGCTTATCAGTATTACCTATTAGTAAAGGCAATACTGGGCGAGGAATGGTTAAATAAATCATACTTCAGGATTGGAGCCAGCCGCCTGGCTGATACGGTTTTGGAGGAGCTTAATGGCTGATCATCAACTTAGGGCTTTTTTAATCTAAAATTTATTTATTGTGAATAATTCACAATGAATTAGTTAAATTTGCAACTTATTCTAATGATCGATCGAAAAATTGAAACAAATGGTAAGATATTTATCTCTTTTAGTATTCATCAGCCTTATGGTTGCTAATTCACTTAAAAGTCAGGTTCAAATTGATGAACCAATTGATTTTACGGTGAAAACCCTTGATAGCGAAATGATTGAATTGTTTCCACTGCTTGAAGATGGAAAAATAGTTGTCATTAATTTTTTCTCAACTTCATGTGGCCCTTGCCAAGTGTTTGCTCCTGATTTTCAAGAGGCGTATGCAAATTTTGGAGAAAATCAGGGCAATGTTTATTTTTATGGAGTAAATTATAATGGCACCAATTATCAGGTAGCACAATTTGCGGATATTTATCAGTTGTTTATGCCCTTATCCAGCGGACTGGAAGGTGGCGGTAATGCTGCATTTGAACTTTACGAAACCACTTCCTATCCAACAGTTTTTATCATTACTCCCGATGGTCAGATTTTTAATAATTATGTTTGGGAGCCAACTGTCGAAAACATCACCAATGCTGTGGTTGAGGCAGGTGGTTTGCTGGTCGGGAGCTCAGAAGTTCAGCAAGCTATGGATGCCCTTGTGTATCCCAATCCGGCATCGAATGAGGCTCGTTTGGTATTTAGCCTTGATTTTTCAGCATCAGTTGTGTGTAAAGTTTTCAATAAAACAGGAGCCTTGGTATCTCAGGCAGAAATATCTGCTTCTGCCGGAGAAAATTATATCGAACTTCCTGTTTCTGATTTGTCTTCTGGCACTTATTTTGTAGCGGTAGAAGCTAATCACAAAGTATTACACAGGACGGCATTTATTGTCAGGTAGTACTCTAATTCCTTACTTATGAAGACATTTCCCTTGTATTTGTTATTGCTTTTTGTGGCCACACTGAGTTTTAGTAGTTGTGCCCTTGATGAGGAAATTGACATTCCGGGTGGCGGCACAGATGCTGTAAGTAAGTATCTGGGTAGCTGGTCGGTTACTGATAACGCTGCTAAACTGAATTATGAGGTAAACATCGATCGCAACTCTTCGAATTCGTCTATGGTGGTATTACGCAATTTTGCCGGTTCCGGGGCTAATGCCGATGGATTGGTGGTATCTAATTCATTAATTGTTGAAGATCAGTTGATTGGCGCAGGTTGGAGGGTGGCAGGAACCGGAAAGTACATCAACGAAGACAAGCTAAACTTCACTTATACCCTTGAAATTGGAGGTAACGTTGAAAACCGGGTGGCGACCTTTAGCCGTTAATTGCGTGTGGCTCTCTTTGTCTTTGCTTCAGTTTCTGTGTCTAACTCACTTTGTAGCTGACTGAGATTGGCCATCACTTCTTCCAGGATTTTTTCCATTACTGCAGGATCCTCATTATAAAATGAAAGGTTTTCCTCAAAGATATCAGCTGTAGTATCGTATTTTTCAAATAGTTGCTTGTACCAGCTTTCTTTTAATTCATTTGTTGACTGCCCTCTGTTGCGGCGCTGACTAAGTGCAGCCTCCAGAATATGCATATCTGTCATTATAGTAATCATCTGTTCTTGAGAAAGTTGCACCGAAGCAGTGTTTTCTTTGCTTTCTTTTTTAGCGCACGAAAAAAAGATTCCTGACAAGAGCAAGGAAATCAAAAAAACGTAATAAAACTTATTTAACGTGTTAGTTCCCAATTTCTGACATGAATTTAAGTCGCATCAACCTGATTTCTTCTTCCGAATACTCTGATTCTCCAAGTTCGGCAAGGGCTTCTTCAATAGAGTCTGATTCGGCCTCGCTAAAATAGTCGTAGATGTCCTCCTGATGGTATTCGTCCACATATTCATCAATATAATAGTTGATGTCGATGCGGGTGCCGCTTGCAACGATACTTTCAAGCTCGGTGAGCAGCTCATCAAGTGATAGATTTTTTGCGTAGGCAATGTCTTCAAGCGGTATTTTCCGGTCAATACTCTGGATGATATAAACCTTGAGGCCGGATTTGTTTACGACAGATTTCACAACCATATCGTTTGGCCTGATAATTTCGTTTTCTTCCACATACTGTTTTATCAGCTTGAGGAATGGAGCACCATATTTGCCGGCTTTTCCTGCACCAACACCTACAATCTGCTGAAGTTCATCCATATTCACAGGATACTGGATGGCCATATCTTCCAGTGAGGGATCCTGAAAAATTACAAAAGGAGGTAGATTTTCTTTTTTGGAAATGGCTTTGCGCAGGTCTTTGAGCATGCTAAACAATGTGATGTCTGTTCCGCTTCCTTTTGGCCCTGAGGCTTTTGCGGCTTCAAAATCATCATCATCCGGATTTTCGTAGTCATGGTCCTTAGCCAGCATGATGCTGTATGGCTTTTTGATGAAGTCTTTGCCTTCTTTGGTTATCTTTAGAATACCGTAGTTTTCAATATCTTTTACTAAGAGTTTTTGTATCAATGTCTGACGCAGGACGGCATTCCAGTGTTTTTCGTCTTGATCTTCGCCCGCACCAAAAAATTCATTCCTGTCATGTTTGGCGGCTTTGATATCGCCGGTTTTTTTACCGGTGAGGAGTTCGGCTATGTGTTTGGCTTTGAATAATTGCTTGGTGCTTACAACAGCTTCCAGGGCAAGTTTGATGTCTTCCTGACCATCGAACTTCACTTTTGGATTGAGGCAGTTGTCGCATGATCCGCAATTTTCTTTTTCGTAAACCTCTCCAAAATAATGCAGCAGAAGCTTATGCCGGCAAACAGACGACTCGGCATAAGTTACTGTTTCGTTGAGCAACTCACGGGCAATTTCCTGTTCGGCCACATTTTTTCCCTTATTAAACTTTTCCAGTTTTTGGATGTCTTCGTAATTATAAAAAGCAACGCAATTGCCTTCTCCATCATCGCGACCGGCGCGGCCAGTTTCCTGGTAGTAGCCTTCAATGCTCTTTGGGATGTCGTGGTGAATCACAAAGCGTATGTCGGGTTTATCGATTCCCATGCCGAAAGCAATTGTGGCAACGATCACTTCAACTTCTTCCATCAGGAATTTATCCTGATTGATACGGCGAGTGCTGCCATCGAGGCCGGCATGATAAGGTAGTGCCCTAATGCCGTTTACGACAAGTGTTTCGGCAATTTCTTCAACCTTTTTCCGGCTCAGGCAATAAATTATACCCGATTTTCCCGGGTTATTCTTGATGTAACGGATGATGTCTTTTGTAACGTCTTTTGTTTTTGGACGTACTTCGTAGTAAAGGTTGGCTCTGTCGAAGGAGGACTTAAATATTTTGGCATCCTGCACTTCAAGGTTTTTTAAAATATCCTGTTGTACCTTTACGGTAGCTGTTGCTGTGAGTGCGATAACGGGCAATTTAGGGTTGATGGCATTGATGATTGGCCTGAGTCGGCGGTATTCTGGCCTGAAATCGTGACCCCATTCCGAAATGCAATGCGCTTCGTCAATAGCCACAAACGAAATCTCGAGCTCTCTTAAAAACTCGACGTTTTCATCTTTGGTCAAACTTTCAGGTGCCACATAAAGCAATTTTGTTTTTCCGGAAACCAGATCTTCTTTCACCTGTGTGATTTCTGCCTTCGAAAGGGATGAGTTCATCACATGGGCAATGCCGTTTTCTGTTCCGAAATTGCGGATGGTATCCACCTGATTTTTCATCAGAGCAATCAGTGGTGAAACAACTATGGCGGTTCCATCCTTTATTAGTGCCGGGAGCTGATAACACATCGATTTTCCACCACCAGTTGGCATTACAACAAAGGTGTTGTTGCCGTCTAAAACACTTGTTATGATTGCCTCCTGATTGCCTTTGAATTGGTTAAATCCAAAAATCTTTTTAAGCAACTCGTGCAAGCCGTATTCGTCCTTCTTGGCCATCAATTGTAAATATGATTTAAAAACTTAGAGTCATTTGTAAAAATTCCTGCTTTGCTGCAGGCGGGCTTAGTCAGCTGTCTGTATTTTTCTGCTGACCTGTCCTACAAATATAATGAATTAACGTTTCGGCTAACAATGTATTGCTGCAAAAAAAACTTAAGAAATTTTGTTAAAAAAATTAAGAAATACATGTAAACGACAATAAATCAGTGATATATACGATTTCACGAATTGAATTAAGTGGTTTTTTTCTTTTGAAATCATTTCTGCAACGCGTTGAAATGGCTTAATTTGGTATTTCTTTGCACAATTTAGGAGATTCCGGGTTCGTTGGATTGTGTTCGAATTGTGGGTGAGATTAGTTTGGTCAGGATAATGTTTAATTTTGCCGTAAGTACATTCATTTATTATTAAAATTGCACAAATTGAAATCTACACACGAAATCGTTCAGATTGCAAAACGCGTGATTAGTCACGAGAGAGAAGCTATTGGTCAGTTAATTGAAGGAATCAATGAAGATTTTGCCAAAGCCGTCTCCCTTATATTTAATAGTAAAGGAAATGTTGTTGTCACCGGAATAGGTAAGAGTGCCAATATTGCACAAAAGATTGTTGCCACTTTTAATTCAACCGGAACCAATGCCGTATTTATGCATGCCGCTGATGCGATACACGGCGACCTGGGGATTATCCGCAACGAAGATGTGATACTGGCTTTGTCGAAAAGTGGCGAAACACCTGAGATCAAAGTGTTGGTTCCCTTAATTAAATCGAGAGGTAACAAACTAATTGCTGTGGTAAGCAACGCTGATTCGTATCTGGCACTACAGGCAGATTTTGTGTTGGACACCTTTGTAAAAACAGAAGCTTGTCCAAATAACCTGGCCCCCACGAGCAGCACGACTGCCCAGTTGGTAATGGGCGATGCCCTTGCAGTGGCACTGCTTGAGTGCAGGGGTTTTACAGCTGAAGATTTTGCCCGTTTTCATCCAGGCGGTGCCCTGGGTAAAAAACTATATCTGAGGGTCGAAGATTTGTATGTTCGAAATGAAAAACCAGCCGTAAAGCCGGATGCTGAACTAAGAGATGTAATTGTTGAGATATCGGCCAAGCGTTTGGGTGCTGCTGCTGTGGTAGAGAATGGTCTGTTGCTTGGCATCATAACAGATGGCGATTTGAGAAGGATGTTGATGAAAACTACTCAAATTTCCGGCCTGAAAGCTGTTGATGTGATGACGGCTAATCCCAAAGCAATTGATCATCAATCGTTAGTCGTGGATGCGCTGCAAATCATGCGAAACAATAATATCACACAACTGCCTGTCCTGAAAGATGGGAATTATGTGGGGGTAATCCATTTGCACGACATTTTGCACGAAGGCATACTTTGATACTATTTGTTCGTGTTTTTCGTTTTAGGCAAACAACCAATTTTTAATATTATGGATACAGTAAAAGAATTCAATACATATCGTGAGAGGATGAACGACAAAATGATGTCGGCTCCTAACAACAAAATCATGAAACGCATCTATAGCCTTGATACGCTGACCTATCAGGATGGTGCGTTGAATACGAAAACAAAAGAAATGTTAGGTTTGGTGGCATCGATGGTGTTGCGCTGCGACGATTGCATCCGCTATCACCTGCAAACCTGTCACGAATTAGGTATTACTACTGAAGAAATGATGGAGATTTTCGGAGTGGCTAATCTGGTTGGCGGAACTATCGTAATACCACACACACGAAGGGCATTGGAATATTGGGAAGCCTTATCAGAAAATCAGTAAGATGCTGTTTAAGCAAAAGTTTCTGCTCACATTTTTAGTGTTTGTGTTTGTTTCCTTTGCAGGAATAGCACAGGTGACTAAAATCAGGGGAAAGGTTACGGATGCCTCCTCTGGCGAAGCCATTCCTTTTGCTAATGTATTTTTAACAGGCACCACCATTGGCACCACAACAAATTTTGAGGGTGAATATTATTTTGAAACCCGTGCCCTGGCCGATTCAATTGCAACAACCTATATTGGCTATCAAAAGCAGGTGAAATCGATCCGGAAATTTCAGTATCAGGAGATCAATTTTGAACTGCAATCGAGCGATTTCACACTTCAGGAAGTGGTAGTTGTTGCGGGCGAAAATCCTGCTGATATCCTTTTTCGCAAAGTGGTCGAAAACAAGGACAAAAACACTAACAAAGAGTTATCGGCCTGGGAATGTGAGGTATATAACAAAATTCAGTTTGATGCCAATAATTTTAGTGAAAAAATTCGGCAGAAGAAACTGTTTAAACCTTTTGAGTTTATCTTTGATTATGTGGATACTTCAACGGTAAATGGAAAGCCTTATCTCCCGATTTTTATTTCTGAGGCTGTTTCCAATGTTTATTATCGGGCCCAGCCAAAATCAAAGTTGGAGAAGATCAGGGCAGCCAAAGGATCTGGGGTAGAAAATCCAAGCCTGGCCCAGTTTATGGGAAATCTGTATCAGGAAGTGAATATCTATGATAATTATCTTGAGCTTTTCGGAAAGAATTTTATCAGTCCTGTTGCAAATTTTGGTATGTCGTATTATAAGTATTATCTGGTTGACAGCAGTTTTATTGACGGACAATGGTGTTACAAATTGATGTACAAGCCAAAGCGAAAGCAGGAGCTTACTTTTACGGGGCATATGTGGGTTCATGATAGCACTTTTGCAATTCGTAAAGTAGAGATGGACATTGCTGACGATGCCAATTTAAATTTTGTGACAGATGCCTCACTGCGACAGGAATACAAACAGGTGGATGGCGACAAGTGGATGCTGATCAGGGATTATATCATTGCCGATTTTAATGTGATCGAAAATAATCAAAAACTACCTGGCTTTTTCGGTCAGCGCACTTCTGTTTATTCTGATTATGTACTAAACAAGCCCCGGCCGGACGATTTTTATAAAAGCACGGTTCGTGTAATTGTTGAAGAAGGAAGTATGGATCATGCAGAGGAGTTTTGGGAACGGGAGCGTCCTGAAGCATTGTCGAAAAAAGAACTTGGCATTTATCACATGATCGATTCCATCGAAAGCGTACCGGTATATCGCACCTATGTGGATGTGGTTTATATGTTTACTCATGGGTATATGCCCTGGCGAAAACTCGAGCTCGGCCCCCTGGCAAAGCTATACAGTTATAATGAAGTGGAAGGCCATCGTTTTCGTCTTGGCGGACAGACGAGTAGTATGTTTAGTAAAAATCTACGGCTGGATGGTCACATTGCCTATGGCCACAAAGACATGCGAATAAAGTATGGTGCCGGGATGCTTTATGTTTTTAACAAAAATCCGCGCAGGGCTGTACGTTTAAATTTTAAATACGATATCGAGCAGCTGGGGTCCAGTTTCAATGCCTTTAGCGAGGATAATATTGTGAGCACCTTGTTTCGGCGACAGCCATCAGATAAATTGAATCTGGTGAATCAGTTCGATTTATATTATGAACATGAGTGGTTCAATGGCTATACCAATCGGTTTTTTCTGATCCATCGCGAATTGTTCCCAACAGGTAATTTTTTGATGGAAACCCATCAGGAAGATGGTAGTTTGCTGGCACACAATTCAATAATAACTTCCGAAATTGGGTTGAATATTCGTTATGCCCATCGAGAGAAGTATGTCATCCGCGATTTTGACCGAATCAATCTTGGAACACGTTTTCCGGTTTTTAACCTGCGATACGCTTATGGTGTGCCCGGAATGATCAATGGTGAATATGAATACCATCGCTTGCAGGGCAGCGTTTCGCAATGGTTTAACATTGGAAATTTTGGCTGGTCGAAGTATATACTTGAGGGAGGTCAGGTTTTTGGCACATTGCCATTTCCATTGCTGGTGCTACATCCGGGCAACGAGACCTTCATCTTTGATGAATATGCTTTCAACCTGATGAATTATTATGAATTTATCTCGGACAGATATTTTAGCATATACTATACACATCATTTTAATGGTTTGTTTTTTAATAAGATTCCGTTGCTCAGAAAGCTTAAATGGCGTGAGGTAATTTTTGCAAAAGGATTGGTTGGGACGATTTCTGATGCCAATCTCAGGTACAACAAACTCCCTGATGTGACCTATATGCTTGATAAACCCTATTTTGAGGCTGGAGCAGGCATTGAAAACATTTTTAAGATCATCCGAATTGATGGGATCTGGCGACTTTCGCATCGCGACAATGCCAAGGCAAGCAATTTTGCTGTTTTCCTTTCCTTGCATTTCGATTTTTGATGATACACGCCTTGACCAACATAAGGCAGATTAATTTAACTTTGTCGGCCATGGCGGATAGCGCTTAATTTCAAAAAGAATAACATATGAAGTTACGATCCGAAAATTTGATTAAAAAGTATCGTCAGCGCACGGTTGTGAAAGAGGTTTCGGTGGAAGTAAATCAGGGCGAAATTGTTGGGTTGCTTGGGCCTAACGGAGCCGGTAAAACCACAACATTTTACATGATAGTGGGTTTGATCAAGCCATTTTCGGGTTATGTTTTCTTGGATGACATGAATATTACAGAGCTGCCTATGTATAAAAGAGCGCAGCATGGCATTGGTTATCTGGCACAGGAAGCTTCGGTATTTAGGCAGATGAGCGTGGAAGACAATATTTTGTCGGTGATGCAATTCAGAAAAGGAATGTCGAAAGATGTGCAACAAGAGAAGCTGGAAAGCCTGCTCGAAGAGTTTGGGCTGCAACACATTCGCAAGAGCAAGGGGATTCAGCTATCAGGGGGCGAGCGGCGACGCACCGAGATTGCCAGGGCACTGGCTGTGGATCCAAAATTTATTCTGCTTGATGAGCCTTTTGCCGGAGTGGATCCCATTGCTGTGGAAGATATTCAGCAGATCGTCGGAAAATTACGTGAAAGAAATATTGGCATACTGATAACAGATCATAATGTGCACGAAACGCTCTCGATTACCGATCGGGCTTACCTGCTTTTTGAAGGCTCTATTCTAAAAGCCGGTACTTCGGAGGATTTGGCTTCTGACGATCATGTGCGCAAGGTGTATCTGGGACAAAATTTTGAGCTCCGCAAAAAATGATCACTGCTGTATGTCGGCCAGAAAAACCACTAACGACAGAAAGAGATAAAGCAGAATGATAAATGGTATGGCCAGAGCCTGAAATAACAGGATTAATACCAGCGAAACGAGCAGAAAAAACCACCTGATTTCATTTCCTTTCCATCTCATTTTTTTAAATTTCAACCCAAATAAAGGAAGGTTAGAGACCATTAATACAGAAACGATCAGCGCAATTCCGATATAAAAATAGGTGTTTGTAAGCACCATATACAGCAATGACTGTCCTTCGTAAAGCTGTGTACGGATCAGTGGGAGTGAGGCTATCATAAGTCCGGCAGCAGGCGAAGGCAGACCTTTGAAATTTACGGTTTGCGATTCGTCAACATTAAATTTAGCCAAACGGTAGGCTGCAAAAAGCGGCACCATAAAAGCGACAAAAGGTAAAATATCAAGGCCATTCACCTCCCAGCTTACCCGGCCATGGCTGATCAAAATAAGCTCGTGGAGAATAAAAGCCGGTGCAACGCCAAACGAAACTACATCGGCCAACGAATCAAGCTGCTCGCCAATACCGGAATAAGCTTTGAGCAAACGTGCTGCAAAACCATCCAGAAAATCGAACAAGGCTGCGATAAAAATGAAGTAGGCTGCCTGATTTAAATCTCCTTTTATGGCACAGTAAATGGCCAAAATTCCGGAAAATAAATTCAACAGCGTAATCAGGTTGGGAATGAATTTTATGAGTTTCATAGGGCTTCTGTTGCGGTTTTCGTCATACAAATGTACACGATTTTTTCTTGCTTCCGCCTATGCGAAAAACAGTTGCCAGGCAATCAGTAATGCAGCATTCGGATTGTGTTTTATGGCTCTTTTGTTGGTTATTGATTCAGCAAGTTTTAAAAATTTTTTTGGATATTTTTTCATGCAAAGTCAAACAATGAAGGTTGTTTAAGTGAAGCTGATTCTATCTGTTTATTAATTGGCGAAATTGAAGCTAAATTATCGGAAATATAAACAGCCTCATATGTTCTTTCGTTCCTGCTATGGAGTGTTGCAATTGAAGAACGACCCGCATCTATTTCAATTTTATGTAAATTCAATTCCTTCGGTAGTTCCTCTCCGTATATTTTATTGTCAGTGCGACCATCATAACTTAAAATGAAAGGAATATTTCGCTTATTTAATTTAAAAAGTGAGATTATAAAATTTTCGTGATTAAGGTCTTCCATATATCTAAATCCCCCATTTTTTGCTGTCCCTTGGTATGGTGGGTCCATATATACTAAATCAGCTTCAGTTGCCATATCCAATATAGCCTCATAATCAACAGAATAGAATGTTGCTTTATCCTTTAGAAGATTTGACACATGTAAGATGTCATTTCTCATATTTTCAGGTAAACGTCCTTTTCTTCTTTTATCAGGACTTTGATTAAAATTGCCTTCTGCATTATATCTTACGGCAGCTTTCACGCATTTCGCCAGTAAAAACAATAAATATTTTGGCTCTTTTGTTTGATTAAAATTGTCTCGTATCTGATAATAAAATGCTTCTTCATTGCCTAGTTGCTTATTCCAAATATGATGATAATCCCGAATGATTGTTTGGGGCTCATTTACAATTTTTTCCCACAGCTTTATTAAAGGTTCATTGATGTCGTTTACAATAAACTTTTCTGCCTTGAAATAATAAGCAGAGGCAATCGTAATTGCAGCCGAACCAGCAAAAGGCTCAATTAATCTATCAATCTTTTGTGGAAAAAATCGTAAGATGTCAGCAGCAAGGTTTCTTTTGCTGCCCTGATATGGTATCGGATGTGGAATTTTCATTTAAGCCTGTTTTTACAAAATTAATCATTTTCATTCAACATATTTAAGCAATAACAGTTGGTCTTTTCAATTAAGTGCAACTTTCTATTCTAAATGCTTCACACAACTTACCATTCATTTAACTAATTCATTTGACTTGAATTTTCCGCAAAAAAGATGGGTATAAAAACTTATTTTTATTGGTAGAAGTACTGATTTTGAATGAATAGGTAAAGAATTGACTGGGATGAAACAGTTTTTTGATAGTTTTGCCTTATAAAAACCAAAAATCATGAACAGAAAATTTTACTTATTGCTTGGATTCTTTGCATTTTTTGTGCTCAGTGCCGAAGCACAGTTTGAAATATCGGCCGAGCTTCGTCCGCGATTTGAAATGAACAATGGCTATGCAGCTGTTCCAACAGATCAAACCGAGCCAACCTATTTCGTGTCGCAACGCAGCAGAATCAACCTGGGCTTGAACAAGGAGAATTATCGGCTGTTCGTTAGTTTGCAGGATGTTCGCACCTGGGGAAATGACAATATAGCCAACAGTACAGGTGTGTTTATGAATACCGGATCTACCGGGTTACATCAGGTGTGGGCCGAATTTGATGTGTTTAAAAACTCGCGTATTCGTGTTGGACGCCAAGAGTTTAAATATGATGACCAACGTTTGCTTGCCTGGAGAAATTGGAACCAGTACGCACAAACCTATGATGCATTTTTGTATTCCTACAAAAGAGAAAGCTGGCAGTTTGATGTGGCATTGTCATACAATAACGACGGAACAGGTGCTTTTGGCGTTAACGATTTTAATGTAGATCCTATCGAGAGACGGTTACGTACCCTTAACTTTATCTATCTCAAAAATCAGATTACGGATGAATTCAGCCTGTCAATGCTCAATCTGCTGACTGGTTATCAAAAGGATAAAACATCATCAACAACCTATTTAATGGCAACACAAGGTTTTTTTGGTGAATATAAGAAGAATGCCTTCACCGGAAAGTTTAATGC
>JAQVGO010000139.1 GCA_028696715.1 Bacteroidales bacterium | reverse complement strand
AAGTTGAGTTCAACAATTTTTCGGTCTGCTAATGAAAAAAGAATGGCTGATTCTTTATAAAATGGCTCTCTGCGCGATAAAAGATCTACAACAATGTTGGTATCGATAAAAAGTCGTTTCATTTGTATTTCTCGTTAAGGAAATCACTGTATTCATTTTTATAATCGTAATCAGCTGGTAAATTAATTACTCCGCCTAAATCCTTCACGAGGGGTGTAATTGGTATTTTGTCAATATCTGTTGTTTCTCTGGTTAAATTGTCAAGATAAGCCTCAATCAATTTTGAGAGACTAATCTTTTGATTGCTTGCATAAATTTTTGCTCTTTCAATTACCTTGCCGTTAAGTCTTAAGGTCAATTTGGTTTCCATAGTATTAAAGATTTACGTACAAAGATAATAAAATTATACGTCAAGTCAAGATGAGTTTTTCAGAAAATTTGTTTGAGTTCTGACTATATCAACATTAGGTATGAAACAAATTGCATTTTAAAGGATTTATTTTTGCTGACTAAATAAACAAATCCGCGGCAATCCCGTCAGCAAACAACTTGCCTTTTTGTGTGAGAAAAAGACGATTGTCGCGTTGCTCAATTTTTGCTTCCCCAATGAAAGACTGTGCCTGACTCAGGCAATAATGGCTGTATCGCTCCCCAAAAGCATTCTGGATATGTTCCAGATCGCAGCCCCAGCTGGTTCTTAATGAAGTCATCACATATTCATCATAGCGTTGATCAAGTGTGAGTTCTTCCTTCTCGGAAACACTTTCGGCCTGTCCGGCTTCATTGATATATTTGGTGAGATGCGATACATTCCATTGCCGCGAATGGCCGTTAAACGAATGTGCCGAAGGCCCAAAACCCAGATAGTTTCCTCCCAACCAATATAAGCTGTTATGTTTGCTGTAATGATTTGCTCTGGCAAAATTGGATATTTCGTAATGAATAAATCCCTCATCTTCCATTCGTTGCATTAAAATTTCGAATTGCCTGGCAGATTGTTGTTCGTCCACAGCCCGAAGCTTTCCTTTGCCGATCAAATGCGCCAGTGCCGTTCGGGGCTCAACAGTTAAAGCGTATGCCGACAGATGTTTAAGGCCGGTTTGGAAGAAAAAGTTAATGTTTTGATGCCATTTTTCATCTGTGAGTGTGGGTATGCCATAAATCAGATCTATTGTAAGTTTTTCGAAACCAGCATCTAAAGCATTGTTTATAACAGCCTTGGCATGACCTGCCGAATGTACCCGGTTTAAGTAAGTAAGGTCATCATCAAAGAAGCTTTGAATGCCAATACTCAGTCTGTTCACAGCGGTTTGCGACAGCATTTTGAGTTTTTCTTTACTCAAATCGTCCGGATTGCCTTCCAGGGTGATTTCGGCTTGTGGATGGATGTTATAGTGTTCGAGTAGTCCGTCAATAATACCGGTCAGTTCGTCTCGTTCAAGCATACTTGGTGTTCCGCCTCCAAAATAAATTGTTTGCACACTTTCATCTTTCAGATATTTTTTTTGAACGGCTATTTCGCGTTTGAGCGCAGCCAGAAAATCAGGTTTTTGCTTCAGCGATGCGATTGAAAAGAAGTTACAATAATGACATTTTTGCTTACAGAAGGGTATATGCAGATAGATTCCGGCCATATATTTAACAGCATGATTTGAACAATGTGAAAAATGTTTTGTTTAAGCTTCCAGTATTCAAACGAGAAAATCGTTAAACAAACTATTCGAAAACAAAAGTAAACAAACTTAAAACTTTTCATTTATGAAAAATGCATTTTTATCTCTGGTATTTGTATTTGCAAGCACTTTTGCTATGAGCCAGACAACCAATTGGAATATTGATCATGCCCATTCAAATGTCACCTTTGAAGTGGCACATATGGTTGTTTCAACAGTCACCGGAAAATTCCAGGAATTTGAAGGAACCATCAAAGCAGATAAAGAGGACTTCTCTGATGCCTCGATAAGTTTTACCATTCAGGCAGCTTCGGTGAATACCAACAACGAAAAACGCGACAATCACCTGCGCGACACTGATTTTTTTGAAGTTGAAACCTATCCCACAATTGATTTTAAAGGTAAAAGTTTAAGTCAGAAAAGTGGTAACAAATACACCCTTGTTGGCGACCTGACCATGCATGGAGTTACCAAAGAAGTTGAACTGGATGTGCGTTACAACGGACAAATTAAAGACCCCTGGGGAAACACACGCGCTGGTTTCAAGGTTAGCGGAAGTTTAAATCGGGAAGATTACGGCCTCACTTACAATTCGGCCCTCGAAGCTGGTGGCTTCTTGATTGGCAAAGAAGTTGATATCCAGATAAACCTCGAGCTGATAAAAGAATAAGAGTTTAATACTACTTTTTATTTTGAAAAGCGGGCTTCAGGGTCTGCTTTTTTTTTTGACTTTCATCCGGCAGAAAGCCAGACCAGAAAGTTAGAAAAAAAGCTTATTTTTGTTTCAAAATAGTAAATTAAATTCCTACTTATGAAGAAATTTTTGTTTTCGTGGCTGATAGCCGCAATGGCTGTCCTGAACCTTAATCAGGCCATGGCTTGTACCAATTATCTTGTTACAAAAGGAGCTTCTGTGGACGGATCCACAATGATTACTTATGCTGCTGATTCGCATGTGTTGTATGGCGAATTGTATCACTGGCCGGCAGCCGAATATCCCGAAGGAACGATGATGGATATCTATGAATGGGATACTGGCAAATTCCTGGGGCAAATTGCTCAGGCTGCACGCACCTATAATGTGGTTGGAAATATGAATGAGCATCAGGTTGCCATTGGCGAAACCACCTATGGAGGCCGTCCGGAATTGCAGGACACTACCGGAATCATGGATTATGGCAGCCTGATTTATACCACTTTGCAAAGGGCAACATCAGCCCGCGATGCCGTCCGTATTATTCACCAGCTTACCAGCGAATATGGTTATTACAGCTCTGGCGAGTCCTTTAGTATTGCTGATAAGGATGAAGTTTGGATTATGGAGCTGATTGGGAAAGGCACTAAGATGCAAAAGGATAAAAAATCCGGAGAATTGGTAAATGTCAACAAAGGAATTCTTTGGGTTGCACTGCGTATTCCGGATGGTTATGTTAGCGGACATGCCAATCAGGCGCGTATCATGAATTTCCCTTTGGCCAACGGAAAACAATCAATAACATCCAAAGATATCGATAAGATCATGAATCCTGAGGTGGAAGTGGTTTATGCAGAAGATGTTATCACTTTTGCTCGCGACAAAGGCTGGTACGAGGGTAAAGACGAACATTTCAGTTTTTCTGACACCTATGCTCCAGTTGATTTTGGCGGAGCCCGTTTTTGCGATATGCGCGTTTGGACGATGTTCAACAGGGTTTCGGATGGTATGGATGATTATTGGGAATATGTGAAAGGCAATATCGAACATGCTGAACAGTTTAAGGACGGACGCCCCAATCCCAACAATTATGCTACTAACCGTATGCCTTTGTGGGTGAAACCCGAAAAGAAAGTTTCGGTTCATGACATGATGATGTTTATGCGCGATTACCTGCAAGATACCGAACTTGATATGAGTGCCGACTTTGGTGCCGGCCCGCACGGATTGCCTTATCGCTGGCGTCCGCTTACCTGGAAAGTGGATGGCATCACCTATGTGAACGAACGTGCCACAGCTACCCAGCAAACTGGCTTTTCGTTTGTAACACAATCGCGTAGCTGGCTTCCCGACGAAATTGGTGGAATCATCTGGTGGGGTGTGGATGATGCCAATGCTGCCGTTTATATGCCATTATACACCAGTATGACTGAGAATCCTCACCATATCGAAAGAGGAAATGGCGCGATGATGGAATGGTCAGAAACCTCGCTTTTCTGGATTACCAATATGGTTTCTAATCTGGCTTACACCCGCTACAATATGATTCAGCCCGATGTGAACAAAGTGCGCGATGGCCTCGAAGCCATGTTTATCGAACGTACAGCGGCTACTGATGATGCCGCTTTAAAAATGTATAAGGAAGATCCTTCCAAGGCGGTTGCTTATCTCACAGATTACAGCACCGATCAGGTGACCCGTACCTTTAATTCCTACAAACACCTTTATCAGGAACTGTTTATGAAATTTATGGATGGCAATGTGAAAACCCGTAATCCCGGACATCAAAATCCACATGTTGAATTTCCAGGATATAGCGAGCAGTTTTTAAGAAAAGTGGTGGATGAAACAGGTGATAAGCTCAAAATGATAGGCCCGGATAGCCATTAATTAAATGAGTTAAATAATAATCTGAAAGACGTTGCATAAAATTGTAACGTCTTTTTTTTAAACTTTGCTTTTTCAAAACCGACACTTATGAAAAAGACTATTGCACTTGTAGCCCACGACAACCGTAAAAAAGACTTGCTCGATTGGGTAGAGCATAACAGGGAAAAGCTTAAAGATCATCGGTTTTTTGCGACCGGCACCACCGGAAAACTTATTGCCACTGTATTGGATGATGTGAGCCGTTTAAAATCAGGACCTTTGGGAGGCGATCAGCAATTAGGAGCACTCATTGCAGAAGGCAGAATTGATTACCTGATCTTTTTCTGGGACCCTATGACCAGTCAGCCGCATGATGTGGATGTGAAAGCACTTTTACGATTGAGTGTGCTCTATAATGTGCCAACGGCAAGTAACCGGTCAACAGCAGATTTTTTAATCACCTCGGCTTTGTTTGCCGATCCGGATTATAAACCAATAGTAAAAGACTATTCTGTTTATTTACACCGAAATACATTTTAGTGTGCATTTTACTTGGGTTTGTGAAGTGAAAGGCAGTCTTTGTCAGAACTAATTTTTTAGCTAATTTTGCAGCTTCAATTTTTGGCCCCATAGTTCAAGGGATAGAATGGAAGTTTCCTAAACTTTAGATCCAGGTTCGAGTCCTGGTGGGGCTACAAA
>JAQVGO010000003.1 GCA_028696715.1 Bacteroidales bacterium | reverse complement strand
TTGTTTGAATGTGCAGAAAGCTTGAGTGAAGCGATGAAGATCGAACGATTCATCAAGAAACAAAAAAAGCCGCCCATAAGGACGGCTTCAACACTTTTAAAACCAGAATTAAATTACTTTCAGTGCTTTACCAACTTTGGTGAAGGCGGCAATAGCTTTGTCGAGGTGCTCAGTTTCGTGCCCTGCAGAGAGCTGTACCCGGATTCTGGCCTGGCCTTTAGGTACGACCGGATAGTAAAATCCAATCACATAAATGCCTTCTTCGAGGAGCATGGCAGCCATTTTTTGAGACAAGGGTGCATCATACAACATCACAGCACAAATGGCTGATTTGGTAGGTTTGATGTCGAAACCGGCAGCCGTCATCTTTTCCATAAAATAGGCTGTATTGGCATGGAGCTTATCTTGCAATTCATTGGTCTGATCCATCATATCAAACATTTTGATACCGGCATTTACCACAACAGGAGGCAGGGAATTGGAGAAAAGATAAGGTCTTGAGCGCTGACGCAGCAGTTCGATGATTTCTTTTCGGCCGGTTGTGAAACCACCAATAGCCCCGCCAAAGGCTTTGCCCAGGGTTCCGGTGATGATATCAACCTCGCCACGGATGTTGAAAAGTTCTGTGACTCCTCTTCCGGTTTCGCCAACAACACCTGCTGAATGGCATTCATCAACCATCACCAGGGCATCATATTTTTTGGCCAGCTCGTTGATTTTATCCATCGGTGCTACATTGCCATCCATTGAGAAAACGCCATCCGTAACAATAATCCGGAAGCGTTGCTCCTGTGCAAGTTGAAGCTGTTTTTCCAAATCTCCCATATCTGCGTTGGCATAGCGGTAGCGTTTAGCTTTGCAAAGCCTCACACCATCAATGATGGAAGCATGGTTGAGCGAATCGGAGATGATTGCATCTTCCTCAGAGAATAGTGGTTCGAAAACGCCGCCATTGGCATCAAAAGCTGCTGCATACAGAATGGTATCTTCGGTGCCAAAAAAGTTGGCAATTTTGGCTTCGAGGGTTTTGTGCAAATCCTGTGTTCCACAGATGAAACGTACGGATGACATGCCAAAACCATGACTGTTGAGTGCTTCATGGGCAGCTTCTTTTAGCTTGGGATGGTCAGATAGGCCAAGATAGTTGTTGGCACAAAAATTCAACACTTTTTGGCCTGTATTTAACGTTATTTCAGCTTTTTGCGGACTGGCAATGATTCGTTCACTTTTGTATAAGCCAGCTTCCTGAATTTCGTTCAGCTCCTTTTGGAGGTGTTCTTTTAATTTACCGTACATAAGATTTTGGTTTAATTTTTTGGTTTAAAACCTTTTTTATTTCAAGCGTCAAAATTAGGAATTTATAATGATTTTTGGATGACTACTTTGAGGTTAATTCTATGAATTATTTAAAAAGTGCGAACTTTGTACCGAAAATTTTTCTTTATGCAAATAGCTGCTTTAGTTTCTGGCGGAGTTGACAGTTCGGTGACCATTCCTTTGCTCAAGGAAAAAGGTTACGATCCGGTGATTTTTTATATCAAAATCGGTATGGAAGATGATCCATCGTTTGTGGATTGCCCTTCGGAAGAAGATATCGAAATCACTACCTATATTGCTCATAAATACGGTTGCAAAATGGAGATTGTTGATCTTCAGAAAACGTATTGGGAAACTGTGGTGGCTTATACAATTGAAACAGTTAAAAAAGGACTTACGCCTAATCCGGATGTGATGTGCAACCGGCTTATTAAGTTCGGGGCTTTTGAGCAGCAATTTGGTCATCAGTTCGACAAAATCAGTACCGGCCATTACGCCCGTGTGATTGAAAATGAAAAAGGATTCCTTTTAGGTACTGCTGCCGATCCGGTGAAGGATCAAACCTATTTTTTAGGACGCATCACTTATCCACAATTGAGTAAGCTGATGTTTCCGGTAGGTGATTTGCAAAAACCCGAAGTGCGTAAGATTGCAGAAGCTATGAAACTTCCCAGTGCCCACCGGCCTGACAGTCAGGGTATTTGCTTTTTGGGCAAGATCAATTACAATGACTTTATCAGGCGGTATGCTGGTGAAAAGCCTGGTGATATCATTGAGCTTGAAACGGGTAAAAAGTTAGGTAAACATAATGGTTTTTGGTTTCATACGATTGGTCAGCGTCGCGGGCTTGGCCTTAGTGGGGGCCCGTGGTTTGTTGTAAAAAAGGAGGTGAACCAGAATATTGTTTACGTCTCAAATGGCTATGATCCGGTAAGTCAGTATCAGGAGAAAGTTTATATGGCAGAGGTGCAGCTGTTGCATCCTGATTTTGTTTTAGAATCAGGGATGAGAATCAGGTTTAAAATCAGGCATCAACCCGAGTTTAATTCTGGCATATTGCTGCACGAAAAAGGGGTGTGGCACATTCATGCTGATGAACCAATTTCGGGTGTTGCCCCCGGGCAGTTTGCCGTGATGTATCAGTTGGATGAACCCATTTGTTTAGGTAGTGGAATTATTGATCAACAGCCTTGAATAAACAATAAACCTTCAAGATTTCTGAAACCTTGAAGGTTTATTGTGTTTCTTAATTTAAGGAATAATAGTTTTTAGTAGCCAAAAACCTCGCTACAAACGTCGGCAGGTAGTGCAAAGTCAACGTATGAATAATGATCTTGTGTTACGGTAACTTCTGTTTCGTACCATTCATTGTCGTAATAAATACCAACAACATAGCTTTGACCTACTTCCACATCACAGATTTCGGCATAGCCATTCACCATTTCGGCCCAGCGCCAATCCCATCCACCAGCTTCTCTGTACCAGACACCAAACGAAGGCCTGATGGTTACATTCGGTTCGCTAACGCAATAAACTTCAACTTCAACGGTAATGCTGCTTGATGGTTGTGAAATTACATTCACCTGAACAGGAGTTCCGGAACATAAATCATCGATCAGTGTAGGTTGTGATTCGGGTGCGATGGTGATGTTGTTGTAATAATCATTTTCCCAGACAATTTTTACAGGGATACCAGCCGGAGCATATTGTGTATAAACAGGTTCGTTGCCACAAACCCACATATAAACGTAGGTCATAAATGAATTGTCAACCTGCCTGTACATCGCGCCTTGCATCACATAGCAATCGCAGGTTGTGTTTGTTGCATTGAACATGAAAGGCACACCTTCATAACAATAATCACCATAGAACCAGTCGAAATTATAATAGGATAAATGGGTAAGTTCAACTGTTGAAGTCAATTCTCCTCCGCTCTGAACGATACTTGCAATGCCTTCTTCGGTCCATTCGCCTGTGTTTTCGTTATAGCTCCACAAAGGCACCTGATCTCCATTATTTACCAGATTGTCTGTTTCCGGATTATAAGTTTGAGGATTAATAATGGCTTCGAGCGACAGCGTGCCTTCTTCAAAAGTGGCTGCCTGACGGCCAGTAGCGTCAGTTAGTTCGATAGCAACAAAACCTGCACTGTAGAACATACCTTCTTCCGTGCTGCCGTTCAAACGGGTTACGCTAGGCATAAGTCCTCCGGGAAACGAAGCTAGTGCTTCTTCTTGTGTGTTATCAAAATGCACAACTGTCATATCAAGGCTTCCACTTAATGGTGTGCCTCCAGCATCGCGCAAAACAATTCCTGCAGGTATCTCGATGCGTGCGCGATTGTTTGGGGTTTGCACGGTGGCAGGATTTTCAACACGTCCGGCAACAGCAGTACCAATATTACTCTCGCGTGCAACGCTTACTCCCTGAGGCGGGTTATCAAGATGAACCATATTAACACGAACCTGGGTACGGCCAGGCGAAACCAGTGTAACCTTTTGGCTGGTAGCCAGATACCCTGGAATGTTGCCTACAATATTAAAGGTGATGGGTTTGTTGGGCGAAGGAGTAAAAGCAGCATCGGGTATCAAGGCCAGGCCCATCATACCTCTTTGTGAAGCATACTGCATACTTTGATGTTGTACGCCGGTTATGTCAATCACACCATCTTTAGCCGGTCCTGTTATTTTGGCCATTACTGACGCGTCTCCATTCCGGCCAATCAGTTCGCCTGTTGCAGCATCATAAAACTGCACATCGATAGTTGTTTCGATTAAATCGTAATTAATAATGAGTTTGGCTCCTTCGGCTGAATCTTTCAGTTTTTTGCAGGAGCTGATAAGCATTAAACCGGCCAGTAACATTGTTATTGCCGGAAACCATACTATTTTATTCTTTTTCATGATTTAAAATTTTTGTTTTCTATAAAAAGCGAAATGAAAGCTGAAAATTCAGCATGGGATAAATGTTGAGTGAAGAGAGATTATCTTCAAGTAATAATCTTTGTTCTTCAGATCCTGTGGGTTCGAGCATGCCAGTGGCATTAAGCTCAACCTTGGGTTTGCCATGAAATGCGGCACCGGCTTCAACGGCAAAAGAAATTATATTGTTTTTTGACAACGAACGCCCTAATCCAATTCCCAGATAGGGTGTTATGGAGGAACCCGGCTGAACCTTAAAATCCAGTGTGCCAATTTCTTGTGGCGTAACATCAACAACACCAATCGTGATTGATTTTGTAGGGTATCCGTTTAGGTCAACCTCATTCATATTATAGAGCAAACCGCCACTAACGAAAAATATCCTTGCGATATAATAGTTTGCCAGCAGAGAAATGCTGCCTAACCTTGCATCGGCACTGCCGTTTATATCAATATTTTTATCATCGTGGGTGTATTTATACTTAAAATACGTGCCTCCCAGCCGGAGGTGAAGTTTGGGATTTATGGCGGCAATTACTTCTGCGCCAGGGCCAAAAGTGCTTAGTTTCACCCCGAGCCCAAAGCCGAATCCTTGCCTTTGGTCGTCGTCAGCGTATTCGAATGGACTTTCCTCCTGCATCTCCTGGGCCTGAAGTTGCAGATTGCTAAACCCGAAAACGCTTGCAAAAAAGATAATTATCAGGCGTTTCATAAAAATTAATTTTTGGTTGTTTATTTTGAGAATTATACGACAAAGCTACATTAATCTGTTTTACAAGTCAATAGAATTATTTTTTTTTGTTGTTGGTCATCCTAACCAAACCTAATGGCGTAAAATCGCTGGCTGCAGACGGTTTTGAAATCAGAAACAAATTTGATTTTTTAGGAAATAGCTGTATTTTTAGCCATGATTTTAGAACAATGAGGTTAAAAATCAAGGCTTTTTTCTTTCTTTTTCTGCAGGTTTTAATTGTTTTGGTGTTTTTTTCCTGCGAAGAGTCCAAGCGTGAAAAACAGCTTGAACAGCAAACCGATCTGTCGTCGCAGGAGGTGCTTGAGCGGATTATTAAACGTGGTAAATTGGTCGCTCTAACAGATTATAACTCTGTTAATTACTATATCTATCGTGGTGAGCCGATGGGCTATCAGTACGAATTGCTCAAGAAATTTACTGAATATCTTGGAATCAGACTGGAATTGCGCATCGAAGAGAATCTTGAGAAGGGATTTAAATTACTTGAGGATGGCGAAGTTGATCTGATTGCAATGGGCCTTACTGTTACCGGGAAACGGCGGGCGCAATTTGATTTTACCGATCCCATCATTATCACCCGACAGGTTTTAGTACAACAAATGCCGGAAGGCTGGCAACAGATGGCTACACGCGACCAGATCGAGAATCAGCTGTTGCGCTCCAGCCTCGAATTGGCGGAGAAAACCATTCATGTAGAAGCCGGCAGTATTTTTAAAAAACGATTGGAAACCTTGATGGATGAAATAGCTGATACCATTTATGTTGTTGAGGATCAAAGAGAAGTGGAAGATCTTATTGGAGCCGTAGCACGTGGCGAAATTGAATATACTGTTGCCGATGAGCATATCGCACTGATCAACGAAAGGGTTTATCCGGGCATAGATGTGAAAATGCCGATCAGCTTTCCGCAAAAGCTGGCCTGGGCAGTGAAAAAGACACCTCAACAGCAATTGCTTAATGAGATCAATCTATGGCTTGCGAAGTTTGGAGATACTTTTGAAGCGCGTGTGATCTACAACAAGTATTTTCAAAGCAACAGGGTTCGTTATCTGGCCAAAAGCGAATATACGTCTTTCAATGCCGGCCGGCTTTCTGACTATGACCCAATTATTAAAGAAGTAGCACAAAGTATTGGTTGGGACTGGCGTTTGCTGGCTTCCTTGATATATCAGGAATCTGAGTTTAAAACCGATGTGGTGAGCTGGGCAGGGGCTTATGGATTAATGCAGCTGATGCCTGTTGTAATGGAACAATTTGGGATTGACAGCACTGCCTCGCCCGAAGATCAAATCAGGATTGGCGGCAAGTTTATCCAATACCTCGACAGGCAAATTCCGGAAACAATAACTGATTCAGCCGAACGCATTAAGTTTGTGTTGGCAGCTTATAACTCAGGAGTTGGACATGTGCTGGATGCCAGAAGATTAGCAAAAAAATACAATAGAAATCCAGATGTTTGGACCGGCGAAACGGATTTCTTTATGCGTAACAAGTCAAAGCCGGCATTTTATCACGATTCTGTTGTCTATTATGGCTATGCCAGAGGAGAAGAAACCTATGCTTTTGTTGAGCAAATCGTGGATCGTTATGATCATTACAAAAACTTGATTGCAGAGCAAAACAATTGATAATCAGAAGAAGTAATGATTAATTCAGAGAAAAGCCCAATGGTTTAAAGCTGCATTTCACGTTTGAGCTGTTCCACCCATTTTTGAATACGCTCGGGAGTTAAGTGGTCTTGTTTGTCTTCATCAAGTGCCAGGCCAAAAAACTTTCCATCAGCCATACCTTCCGAATCAGTAAAAGTGTATCCACCAACCGGCCATTGCCCAACAATGGTGCCATTGCGTTTTTCAACCTCTTCTTTCAAATACCCCAAAGCGTCAACAAAATGATCGGGATAGAGTACCTGATCACCCAAACCAAAAAATGCAAATTGCTTGCCTTCAAAAGAAACGTTTTCGTTTTTTACAAAAAAGTCATTCCAATGATTGTCGCCTGTGGCATCGTGCCATATTTCGGCGCCAATAGTGGCTATTCCAAGTATAAAGCGTTGGATATTTTCAACTTCATTGGTGTCAAAGCTGGCCAGATCCATCAGTTCAAAGTCATGTCCGGCAAGGAATTCGTGGATTCTTTTGGCGTTTTTTTCAACATTGCCACCAGGTGCCCAGTAAAGTATTACATTTTTTTTCATAATTCTTGATTTTGCAAAGGTTTACGGCCGTAAATTTAAAACTTAAACCAGCCTGCTTTCGAAAAGCATGTAGTTTAGAATCTGTTTAAATTATTTTTTTAGCTGTTTTCATCACGATAAATCGCCGTTATTTCATTGATACTTTGTTGTAAAGGCTTGAAATTGAATCCTGTAAGCCCTATGAGTTTGGTTGCAGGATAATGGTGTTTTGAATGAGCTGTTTTTGCAGTTTCACGTGTTATCAAAGCGCGTTTACCACTTAAAAGTTTTCGCAGGGCAAACCAACGCCAGGCTATTTTACTCATCATACGATTAGCATAGATTTTCGGTCCTTCTACATTTAGTCCGGCTGCTATCCATTCAAAAAGCTGTTGATAGCTAACATCAGCTGCAGAAACTATAAAACGCTCGCCAAAAAGTTTTTTTTGTACCAGCAGTATCATCACTTCGGTGAGGTCTTTCACATCAACGAAACCATTGATTCCTTTGGTGTAGAATTTAAGGCCATTATTTACCGTATGAATGATTGCAGCACTGCCATTAGCCCAATTGCCTGCACCTAAAACAATTGACGGATTGACGATTACAGCAGGTAACCCTTCAGCAATGCCGCGCCACACCTCTTTTTCGGCCTCGTGCTTTGATTGGGCATAAACGGTGTTGCGATCAGAGTTTTTCCAAATTGTCTTTTCTGTTACTTGTATTCCTTTGGTTGAACGACCCAAAGCAGCAATGGAGCTCACATAACAAAAGGCTTCCACGCCATGATACAAAGCCGCATTTACCATATTGGCCGTTCCAAGGATGTTGTTTTTGAGCATTTTACCTTTGTCAGTTCCTTCGAATGAAACGATAGCTGCACAGTGATATACAGTATGCACTTTTTCGAGGGCTGTTTCGAGGCTGTAATAATCCAAAATATCTCCGGTTACCCATTCTATTTTATCGAGCATTTGTTCCGGATGCGCATGATCGCGACTGATTACCTTTTGTAATAATCCCAAATCAGAATCAGGTCTCCGCAGTGCCCTAATTCTTACATTGTTTTTGAGCAATCTGCTAACCAAATGTGAGCCTACCAAACCGCTTGCCCCTGTTACAAAAATCATTTTGCAAAGGTAAGCAAGTGATTGTTTATAATGCTAATTGGAGCTTTTATCGTGCTTCCCTTGGACTTTTTCGCTTGCCGGTAGGAAAAATGTATCTTTGCACCGAATTTTTTTAACATCTTTTTTATGCCTGAGAATTTTGTTGAAGCCTTACGCTGGCGTGGAATGATACATGATATGACTCCTGGAACCGTGGAACAGTTAGCCAGAGAAATGACAACTGCTTATGTTGGAATCGATCCCACGGCAGATTCATTGCATATTGGTCATTTGGTGAGCATTATGATGCTTAAACATTTGCAGCTGGCAGGTCACAAACCACTGGCTTTGATTGGCGGAGCTACAGGCATGATTGGCGATCCTTCAGGAAAATCGCAGGAGCGTAACTTGTTGGATGAAGCCACTCTCAGGCATAATCAGCATTGCCTGAAACAGCAGTTAGCCAAGTTTTTGGATTTTGAAACTGAAGCTCCAAACAAAGCCGAACTGGTGAATAATTACGACTGGATGAAGGATTTCAGCTTTTTGGAATTCATCCGTGATGTGGGTAAACATATCACTGTAAACTACATGATGTCGAAAGATTCTGTAAAAAAGCGCTTGTCATCTGAAAGTGCAAGTGGAATGTCGTTTACCGAGTTCACTTACCAATTGGTTCAGGGATACGACTTTCTGTATTTATATCAGCACAAACAGTGCAAGTTGCAGATGGGAGGTTCTGACCAATGGGGAAATATCACAACCGGAACAGAATTGATCCGCAGAAAAATGGGTGCCGAAAATCAGGCGTTTGCACTCACCTGCCCGCTCATCACCAAAGCTGATGGCGGAAAGTTTGGAAAAACAGAGACAGGAAATATCTGGCTCGATCCCGAAAAAACCACTCCTTATGCTTTTTATCAGTTTTGGCTTAACTGCTCGGATGAGGATGCAGCCAAATACGTGAAAATATTCACCTTAATGAGTCGCGATGAGATTGAAAAATTGATTGAGGAACATAGCCAGTCACCACATTTACGTGTGCTTCAAAAAGCACTTGCCCGCGAAATTACAATCAGAGTCCATTCCGAAGAAGCACTTAAAGGTGCTGAAGAAGCCTCTCAAATACTTTTTGGTAAAGCTACAACAGAGGCCTTACGCAGACTTGATGAGAAAACCCTGATCAGCGTTTTTGAGGGCGTTCCAACCGTTACAGTTTCAAAGGAAAAAGTAAGCGAAGGACTTGATATCACCGAATTTTTAGCCGTTGAAACAGCAATTTTTGCTTCAAAAGGGGAAGCACGTCGCATGCTTAAGGATAATGGCCTCTCCGTCAATAAAGAAAAGGTGAATGAGGCTTATCAAATTACCAGCTCAGATCTTTTAAACGGCCGTTATATCCTCATTCAAAAGGGCAAGAAAACTTATTATCTTGTTATTGTTGAGTAACACAAGGATTTGTTTAGAAGAATAAACCGTAAATCCAGCTTAATATTCCCCAGACAATCTTTGCCAGCCAGATAATCAATCCAATGGCCAGGCCAAGAATGATCAGGATTATTTTGATTACCCAATAAGCCAGCCAAACGATTAATGTTATGATTAGCGTAATTCCAATTACATTAAGTCCGGCCCATAATCCCGTGTAAATAAAAGCCAGAATTACCGTAAGAATGAAGGCTAAAGTAAATCTCGCTATTACGGAGGGAACTTTATTTTCCAGTCTGGTCAAAAGACTATTACTGGTTGATCTGGCTCCAAAAACCAAAAGCAAACTCATCAGTGTTTGCGACCAGCTATGAAAATCGAATAAAAAATGATCCGGATTATTCACAAAGGAAACAAAGGGCAGAACATAATTAATCTGGCTGTAATAGTTGTAAAACACAAAAACCCCCGGAAACAGGAGGAGTAATAATCCAAACAAACTTCCGGCTCTATATCCCTGATTTACTTTTTGTGTTACTTTTTCAACAGCTTCATTTAGCTGTTCCCTTACTTCATAGGTGTTGATGTCTTTGGCTTTTTTTAGTTTGCTTAGGGCAGTAGCGTTGCGCATTAATTTTGCTGCCTGCACTCCATCATGCCACAGGTCGAAAGCAACATCAGAGATTGGGCTTTCTCCGGGTATAAGTTCTTTTTCGTCTCCAATAAATACCATGGCATAGGACTTACCCTTAAAGCTATAATAGAGCTCCCAGGTTTCGATGCGCGATACTTCTATTTGCTCGTATTGAAGTATATGATCCGGTTTTTCGGCCTCATGATGTTTGGCCAGGAAGTCGTTAATAAATGCATTGAGATGAGTTTCCTCTGGAATGATGTCGTCACTTAGATGTTTGTCTTTTCGTTTGAAAATACTTTTGGAACTGTAATTCGGATACTCGTCCAGGTACTGTGGAAATCGGTCAAACACCTCTGAATGTATGATGCAATTTTGTTTATCCATGGTGCTCAAATCGCGCTGCACATATAGATAATGCATCAGTTGTGTTTCGCCTTCGCAGGTAGGGCAGGTGTTTCGCCCTGTTCCTCCGCATCTCGGACAGGTAATATATCCATTGCCCGAACAAGTGCCGCACCTTACTTTACCTGTTCCACTGCATGTTGAACAGTTTTTTTTGCCGGTGCCTCCGCAATTGCTGCATCGGTCTCTTACTGTTTCGGTGTAATAATCAGTTCTGTAGTATCCTCCTGAAGAGGATGTCCCTTGCACCCAAACTTGTCTCGAACGCTGTACCTGACGACTTGTATATCCTGAGCCACCGCAAGTCCCGCAATTTCTTTTTCCTGTGCCACCACAACTGCTGCAATTTACTTTTCCTCTTCCACTGCAGCGCGGGCAGGTAACTGTTGTTTCGCCATGACATTGCACACAGGTGATCCATCCCCGGGCATTGCAAGTATGGCAATTTTCAACATGTTGTGAACCCTCAACATAAAATTTCTTGGATTCATTTTTAAAACCCGAAAGATCTGGTAATTCTATGTCCCAGGCATTGAAATCACTTGTGTTATAGAATCGTTGTTCTGGAATTTCCTGGTTTCGGAATGGCTCATGATCTTGTCCTTTGCTACGCTCTTCGAACTGGCTCTGGATGTGGATTGGATAAGCTGGCTTATACCAAATAGACTCAATTTTGATGTCAGATCCAAGATTCTTAAAAGGATGATGTGGTGTTTTTGCAGCCCAATTATTTATGAGTGATCTCAGTTCTTTTTCCAGCTGCTTGTCGCTGTCAACGCGTTTTTCGTATAGGAATTCACTCATGATGCTGTTGTTTTTGAATTTTCAGATTCATTGTCATCTTCTTCTTCCAATTGGTTAGGATCATCCTTTTGAATTGAAAAATTTTCTGGCAAGTCAGGTGTTGTCAATTTCAGCCGGACAAAAAACAGGCTGAATAACAACGGAATCATAATTATAAGGATAATCGCTGAGGCAATCGGAGAAAAAAGAGCCATAGCATACCTGGAGTCTGATTTTGCTAAAACGAAAAGACTTTTACTGCCGTAAAGTATTTTATTCCAGAAGTTTGCACTAACTGAATCAGCCATTATCAAACTATCAGTTAAATGGCTGTTGTACTGATAACTGCTTTTTACGGTTTTTAAATTCAAAGCTGAAAAACCCTTAAGCAATGGATGACTTGAAATACTGTCAAGTTGAATCAGCGTTGAGGGTGCAATTTTCCGAAACTGCTGATTTTCTCTCTGGGGCAGGCTGTCACTGGCATGAATGTTCAGCGATAGCAAAAAGGCGCATAGACCTGTGAGGAGGAGTTTCATATTTGGTTTGGTTTTACATTTCAGATTTGCAGATAATCGGGAGCGGATAATTTTTGAACCCGAAAAATACAAAAACCCCGATAAAAACCTGTTAAATTGCACTAATTCAGAAGGATTCTAAATAATAAAGGTCGGGATTTATGAGATATTTAAAAAAAATACCGTCAGAAAATTGCTTTCTGACGGTATTCTTATGAAAGAATTTGATGGTTATCCTCTTACAAAAAGAGCTTTGATAATGTCCATTGCCATGCCTGGGTTTTCTTTTAAGCGGCGTGTGGAGTAGGCAAACCATTGTTCGCCATAGGGAACATAGATACGCATGCGATGGCCATCGTCAACAATGGATTTGCGCAATTGAGGCGTTACGCCGTAAAGCATTTGGAATTCGTACATATGCTTGGGCACTTTATACTTTTCAATCAATTTGTAAGCACCCTCAACAAGTGGTTTGTCGTGTGTGGCAATGGCTGCATAAATGCCGTTTTGGAACATATATTCCAAATCTTCCAGAAAATGTTCGTTAACTACTTCGTACTTTTTGTAGGCAATTTCTGCCGGTTCCACATAAATGCCTTTGCACAGGCGATAATTTACCGGAATACCTTCCTGTTGCAAATCGAGCATGTTTTTGATGTCGCCTTTGGTGCGTTTCAGGTAAGCCTGAAGCACTAAGCCAACGTTTTTTGGAAATTCGGCTTTTAATTTGCGGAAGAGGTCTATTTCCATATCCACACATTGCGAATCTTCCATGTCCACCCGCACAAAATTGTTAAACGAAGCAGCTTTGGCAACAATTTCACGGATGTATTTATAGGCTACTTCTTTGTCAAGCAACAAGCCAAACATAGTCGGCTTCAATGAATAATTACCATTGATATTAGCAGCCTGAATTGTTTCAATGATATCCAGGTACTCATTTTTATTTGCTTCTGCCTGATCGAGACGGGTGATAAATTCGCCCAACAAATCTATGGTGACCATCATCCCTTCTTCATTCAATTGCCGGCTAACAGTTATCGCATCTTCGATTGTTTTTCCGGCAATATAGCGTTTCGAAAATAGCCATACAAAGCTTTTCGGCATAAAGGGCAGCATACCGGCAATCATTTTATTGAGCAACATCATGGGTTTAAAGGTGTTAAGTTATTAATCCTGTCTCCGTGCAGCACTTCTGATCAATTAGAACTGTCCGGTTTTAATTAGGTTTTAGCCTGCGAATTTATAAAATCCTTTTATTTGTTAATAAAATAACACATATTTTTTTAGCCCAGGTCGTTTTTTTTTGAATTCGCATTAATCAGCAGGATGATTTTTGAGGTGTTGGATTGTGAAGTGCCTTCAATAATTATTTGTACAACAAAAGATTAATGTATATCTTTGCCGCCCGATTTTTAAGTGCTTAACAGTGAAACCTTTTCAGGAGTTTATCGTTCCAATTGCTGGGCTGTCGGCCGGTTTGCACCACTACGATTTTGTTGTGGACGAAGCCTTTTTTGCGGCAATTGATTATGCTGAAATTCGAAAAGCAAAGGTTACTGTAAAGCTCATACTTGATAAGCAGGACAATATGCTTACGCTTGATTTTGAACTGAAAGGTGAAGTTGAGGTTCCCTGCGATAGGTGTAATGAGGAATTTATGTATCCAATTGATTCGCATTACAGTCTTTATGTTAAGTTCGGTGAAACCTTTCACGAAGAGGATGATGAAGTAATGGTAATCCCCACCGATCAGCATCAGCTCGATTTATATCATCTTTTATATGAATATATCCTGCTTTCGCTACCGCTTCGTAAGGTACATCCCGAAAAAGCGGATGGAACTTCAGGCTGTGATCCTTTAGTATTGGCACGTCTTGAGCAACTGACAGTAACAGAAGAAACCGATCCCAGGTGGGAAGCACTTGAAAAACTCAGAAACAAATTGGACTAGTATTGATGTAAGAAGTTTAATATTTAATAATTTTTTTAAAATGGCACATCCAAAACGTAAAACGTCGAAAACCAGAAGAGATAAAAGAAGAACCCACTACAAGGCAGAACTTCCAAACTTGGCTAAATGTCCTGTAACGGGTACAATTCATGTGTATCATCGGGCTTATTATGTTGATGGCGACTTGTATTACAAGGGTCAGTTGGTGATGGAAGGAGCAAAAGCCTGATCGAAGGTTTTTGACCGAAGCTGAACCAAAATGCGAATTGGGCTCGACGTTTCCGGCGGCGATTTTGCACCTCAATCTACACTTGAGAGTATTCCTTTGTTGTTAACCGAGTTAGCAGCCGAGGATATGCTTTTTTTGTTTGGGGAAGGACAACAAATTGATGCCTACCTTAAATCTGCTGAAATTTCGGACCACAGGATACAACCAGTTCATGCGCCGGCTGTGATTGAAATGGGCGATTCTCCACTCAAAGCGTTCCAGCAGAAGAAAGATTCGTCGATTGTGATAGGATTTGAATGGCTGCGTAAGGGAAAGATCGATGGTTTTGCAAGTGCTGGCAACAGTGGTGCCATGATGGTGGGATCGGTTTATACAATTAACACAATTCCTGGTGTTATTAGGCCTTCGAGTGCTGTGATGGTGCCAAAACTCGATGGTGGAAATAATGTGATAATGGACGTCGGAACTAATCCCGACTCCCGGCCCGATGTGCTGTATCAATATGGCTTGCTGGGGTCCTTATACGCACAGTATGTGCTGGGTATCAAAGATCCAAAAGTGGGCTTGCTGAATATTGGATCGGAAGAGAAAAAAGGCAACCTGCTGGTTCAATCAGCCTATGTGTTGATGAAGGAAGCCTCTGATTATAATTTTATAGGCAATGTTGAAAGTCGCGATTTGTTTAACAATCGTGCTGATGTTGTAATTACGGACGGTTTTACCGGAAATGTTGTAATCAAACAAATTCAGGCAATGTATCGCTTAATGGAAAAGCGCGGACTACTTGATGATTATTTCAGCAGGTTTAATTACGAAATTCATGGTGGGAGTCCGATTATTGGAGTGAATGGTGCTGTAGTAATCGGACATGGTATCAGCAGCCCGCTCGCTATCAAAAATATGATGATGTTGCTGCGTGATGTGGCTCAATCGGGGCTGCACCAACAAATTAAAAATGCAATGGCGAATTACGGACAATAATTTAATTGACAGTTTTGCTGTAATAAAATGAAAATGACCAAAATACATGCTGCAATTACCGGGATTCACGCATGGGTTCCGGAGTATATCCTGACTAATCAGGAATTGGAGAAAATGGTTGATACTACTGATGACTGGATTATTACCCGCACTGGGATTAAAGAACGTCATATTCTTAAAGGTGAGGGACAGGGCACTTCAGTTATTGGCACTGAAGCAGTAAAAGGATTACTCGAAAAAACCGGAACCAAACCAGAAGAGGTTGATATGCTGATTTGTGCTACGGTAACGCCTGATATGCAGTTTCCGGCCACGGCTAATATCATCAGTCACAACTGCGGAATAAAGAATGCCTTCAGTTTCGATATGAATGCAGCCTGCTCCGGGCTTTTATATGCAATTGTTACCGCTTCAAAATTTGTTGAAAGTGGTACACACAAAAAAGTAATTGTGGTTGGTGCTGATAAAATGTCATCAATTGTTGATTATACTGACCGTGCCACTTGTGTTATTTTTGGTGATGGTGGTGGTGCTTTGTTGCTTGAGCCAACTACTGAGGATGTTGGCGTAATGGATGCCCTGATGCATACCGATGGATCCGGAATGATTCACCTGCACCAAAAAGCGGGTGGCTCCGTTAAACCGGCTTCTCACCAAACTGTTGATGCAAAAGAGCACTTTATCTATCAGGAAGGTCAGGCAGTTTTTAAATTCGCCGTAACCAATATGGCAGATGTTGCTGTGGCTATTATGGATAAAAATGGTTTAAAATCGGATGATGTTGCCTGGCTTGTGCCGCATCAGGCCAATATGCGCATTATTGAGGCTACTGCCAGACGGATGGGTATCAGGAAAGAGCAGGTGATGATAAATATCGAGCGATATGGCAATACAACAAGCGGAACCCTGCCTCTTTGCCTCTGGGAATGGGAGAACCAATTGAAGAAAGGTGATAATATTATTTTGGCTGCATTTGGTGGTGGTTTCACCTGGGGTTCGATTTGGCTGAAATGGGCTTATGATCCGAAATAGTAAATCTGTTCACAAAAGATATTAAGAACCCGCTTCGGCGGGTTTTTTTGTTCGTTTCCGTTCAGGATGTTTCCTGCTTAGAAGCTTTCTAAATTGATGTTTTAGAGGATGAAAACCGAAAAAAGTATAAGGTTCGTTCGTTCCGGCACTGAAATAATTTATACTTTTGTGAATTATTTAACAAAATATCAAAACAAATGAAACCATCTCATATAGAGCATATTGGAATAGCCGTTAAAACCCTTAACGAAGCAATTCCCTACTACGAAAAATTATTAGGGACCTCTTGCTATGCTATTGAAGATGTGAAGGATCAAAAGGTGCGAACGGCTTTTTTTAAAGTTGGACAAACCAAGATCGAATTGTTGGAAAGTACAGATGCGGAAGGCCCTGTCGGAAAGTTTATCGAAAAGAAAGGAGAAGGCATCCATCACATCGCGTTTGCGGTTGATGGTTTGGAAAATGCACTCGAAGAAGCCAAAGATAATGGCATCAGGCTGATTGATGAAAAACCCCGTAAGGGAGCTGAGGGTTTGCATATAGCCTTTTTACATCCAAAATCTACTTTTGGGGTATTGACAGAATTATGTGAAGACAAAAATAAATAGCAGAAGTTAGTATGGCAATAGAACAAAAGATTCAGGAATTACTGGACAAACGTATTGAGGCCAAGAAAGGCGGCGGTGAAAAGCGTATTGAAGCACAACACGCCAAAGGAAAATTGACTGCACGCGAACGCATCGAGCTATTGCTTGATGAAGGCAGTTTCGAGGAATTTGATATGTTCGTGAAGCATCGGTCAACAGATTTTGGGCTCGAGAAGCAACAATATCTGGGTGATGGTGTTGTAACGGGGCATGGCACTATTGATGGTCGGGTGGTATATGTATTTTCACAGGACTTTACTGTTTTTGGCGGTTCGCTTTCCGAAACCTTTGCAGCTAAAATATGCAAGGTTATGGATCAGGCTATGAAAGTTGGTGCCCCCGTAATTGGGATAAACGACAGCGGTGGTGCCCGTATTCAGGAAGGGGTGAAAAGTTTGGCAGGTTATGCCGAAATTTTTCAACGCAACATCATGGCATCAGGTGTGATACCGCAGATTTCAGCTATTTTCGGACCCTGCGCAGGCGGAGCAGTTTATTCACCGGCACTTACTGATTTTGTGCTCATGAGCGAGCAATCCAGTTATATGTTTGTAACAGGCCCAAAAGTTACCAAAACTGTTACTGGTGAAGACATCACAACCGAAGATCTTGGTGGTGCCTGGGTGCATGGGACTAAGTCTGGCGTGAGTCATTTTGTGGTAACCAATGAAGAAGAAGGAATCTTGCTGATCAGGAAACTTTTAAGCTATCTGCCACAAAATAATCTGGAAGAGCCGCCATTGGCTGAATGTAACGACCCAATCAACCGGCTCGAAGATGGTTTAAATCAGATTATTCCGGATAACCCTAACAAACCTTATGATGTTACGGATATTATCCATGCCATTGTAGATGATGGAGAATTTTTGGAGATTCATCGAAACTACGCTAAGAATATCGTTATCGGATTTGCCAAGTTTAATGGTATGCCGGTTGGTATCGTTGCCAATCAGCCGAACTTCCTGGCCGGTGTGTTGGATATTGATGCCAGTCGCAAAGCGGCTCGTTTTGTGCGTTTTTGCGATGCTTTCAATATTCCTATTGTAACCCTTGTAGATGTTCCCGGATTTTTGCCGGGCAGCGGACAAGAGTATGGTGGTATCATTATTCATGGCGCAAAATTGTTATTTGCCTATGGCGAGGCAACTGTACCGAAAGTTACCATCACCTTACGTAAATCCTATGGCGGAGCACATGATGTGATGGGTTCAAAGCAATTGCGTGGCGATATCAATTATGCCTGGCCATCAGCCGAAATTGCTGTGATGGGACCTGCCGGAGCCATTGAAGTGCTCGAAGGCAGGAAGATTCTTGAGATCAAGGATCCGGAAGAACGCCAAAAATTCATTGCAGAAAAAGAAGCCGAGTATCGCGATATGTTTGCAAATCCTTACGAGGCAGCACGCTTTGGTTATATTGATGATGTGATTGAGCCGCGCAATACACGTTTCAGGGTGATCAGGGCTTTGCAGGCATTGGCTACTAAAAAGGATGTAAATCCACCCAAAAAACATTCCAATATACCTTTATAATTGCGACCTATGTTTTTGTTAGCAGAAATTGTTGATGTACCAGAAACCACGCTCATCGAAGGGATTGTGATTTCTATTGTTGGTTATCTGATCGTTTTTATAGCTCTGGTAGTTCTGTATTTTGTTTTTTTTCAGATAAGTAAAGTGCTGAATATGCAGCTTAAATCGAAATTGCGTCGCCAGGGAAAGCTTGACGAAGCAGCGGATGAGAAAGATTTGAACATTCCGGGCGAAGTGGCAGCAGCAATCAGTATGGCCTTGTATTTTTCATGTCAGTTGCATGATGATGAAAGTAATGTGTTAACGATCAAGAAAGTCTCCAGAACCTATTCGCCCTGGAGCTCGAAAATTTACGGATTGAGAAACCTGAATCGCTAAAAGCTTAATCATGAGAAGTTTTAAATTTACAATAAGTGGAAATAATTATGAGGTGGACGTGCTGAAACTTGAAGGTTCATTTGCCGAAGTGGAAGTGAATGGTACACCTTATCAGATTGAAATACAAAGGCAGAAAGCGGAATCGAAAACTCCGATTCTCGTCAGGCCTTCACGTCCGAATCCTTCCGGATCGCATGAAATAAAACGCGAAGAGAAAGACACAAAAACTGTGCTTTCTAAAGTGTTGGCTCCGCTGCCCGGAAATATTATGCAAGTTTTTGTAAAACAGGGAGATCATGTTAAGAGAGGTGATAAAATCCTGATTTATGAAGCCATGAAGATGGAGAACAACCTGCTGGCCGAAAAAGACGGTATCATCAAGAACCTGAAAGTACATCCGGGCGACAGTGTGTTGCAGGGTGATGTTTTACTCGAAATGGAATAGTGATATGGAGCTAAAGAAAGCCTTAACTGTTTTTGCGATTTTAGGATTGTTGCTGCTGCTTAATATGCTCGTGGTCACTAATCCCGGAATGGCAAATCGTGTATTGCCCCAAACAGAAACATCAGCTGTAAATGTTGATGCTGTTGATGAAGAAGTGCCTTTGGCAAGGTATGCTCTTGACAAAACGCTCGAAGGAATCAGTAAGTTTATCAGTTTCACGGGTTTTAGAAACGCAACGCGTGGAAACCTTATCATGATTTTGGTTGGGTTGTTTTTTATCTATCTCGCCATTCGATACAACTACGAACCCTTGCTTTTGGTTCCAATTGGTTCGGGGATTATCATCGGTAATATTCCATTCTTTCAGGATGGAGGAATCAACTTACAACTTGGTATCTATCAGGAAGGTAGTGTGCTTAACTATTTGTATTACGGTGTTTTAAAAGGCATCTATCCTCCGCTGATTTTCCTTGGCATCGGCGCCATGACAGATTTTTCTTCATTGATTTCGAATCCCCGGCTGATGTTGCTTGGAGCAGCAGCACAATTAGGTATCTTTCTCACATTCTTGGGTGCTCTTTATCTAGGGTTTAACATGCCCGAAGCCGGTTCAATAGGCATTATTGGAGGAGCCGACGGCCCAACGGCAATCTTTTTGTCTTCGAAACTGGCGAATGGTTCTATGGTTCATGGTTATGAAACTAAAAACCTGATCGGTCCTATTGCTATTGCAGCTTATTCCTATATGGCACTTGTTCCGGTAATTCAGCCTCCTATTATGCGCTTACTTACTACCAAAAAGGAAAGGCTAATCCGCATGAAACCCCCACGCTCGGTGAGTAAGCTCGAGAAAATCATGTTTCCGATTGTGGGCTTGATCCTGACGACTTTTATTTCGCCCGGAGCACTGCCTTTGCTGGGTATGTTGTTCTTTGGTAATATCTTAAAGGAAAGTGGAGTTACCAAGCGCCTGGCTGATACAGCACGCAATAGTTTGATTGATATAGTAACGATTTTGTTAGGGCTCACAGTTGGTGCTTCCACACAGGCAGATGTTTTTCTTACCGGCGAATCCATGATGATTTTTATTTTGGGAGCCATCTCCTTTATGGTGGCTACGGCAGGAGGTGTTTTGTTTGCCAAGGTGATGAATATCTTCCTGAAAGGAAATAACAGGATTAACCCGCTGGTTGGTGCTGCCGGTGTTTCGGCCGTGCCAGATAGCGCACGTGTTGTACAACATGAGGGATTGAAGTATGACCCATCGAATCACCTGCTGATGCATGCCATGGCACCCAATGTTTCTGGGGTAATAGGTTCTGCAGTAGCAGCCGGGATTATGATGAGCTTTCTATTATAATAGATTGAATATAAGGCGGTTTGTCTTATTCAATGAAAATATTTATTGGGATATTTTGGGATTTATAAAATCAGCCAGTCAATAATATGCTGGCTGATTTTTATAGGAACCCTTGAATAGCTTTATTCCTGATAAAAATCCACATAATGTATTAAAAAACCTTTAAATTTGGCAGTTCAAACCACGGAAAAAAGCCGCAAATGTTAATACTTGGGATTGCCGGAGGTTCCGGCTCAGGAAAAACTACGGTTGTAAAAAAGATCATTCGGGCACTCCCTAATAGTTCTGTTTCAGTTATTTCGCAGGATGCCTATTATCGCGACAACGGCCATTTGTCTCCTGACGAAAGAAAAAAAATCAATTTTGATCATCCCTCTTCCATCGAATTTGACCTTTTGATAGATCATATCGATCGTTTGCGCCGGGGCGAAACAATTCCTATGCCAATCTACTCATATGTAAGCTGTGCCAGATCAAATGAAACCATTCCTGTGAAGCCAACCAAAGTGGTGATTGTTGAAGGAATTTTGGTGCTCACCAATGCCGAACTACGCCGCAGGATGGATATAAAAATTTATGTGGATACAGATGGCGACGACCGGCTGATGCGGATTATACAGCGTGATATTGAAGAACGTGGCAGATCGTTTCTGGATGTGCTTAAACATTACGAACATTTTGTAAAACCCATGCACCTGCAGTTTATTGATCCGACCAAACGCTTTGCTGATATTATCATTCCCCAGGGGGGTGCCAATCAGGTAGCTATCGATATTGTTGCCTCACGTATCAGGATGAATTTGAACGAGGAAAAGCCAATTGTATGAAAACATTTCTTAAGTTTTGTCTGGTTTTTGTGCTGGGGACATTTGCTGGCTGTGAAAAGGATTCAGGAACAAAACCCGTATCTGATAGCTGGAGCTATCTTGCCTCAAAAGATGGTTTGGTGAATAACAATATTCGCTGCATACGGCACAGCGGTTCACATACCTGGATTGGCACCGAATTTGGTTTTTCTTCCTACAATGGTAGCACATTCAAAAATTATAACACACCACAAGGGCTTATCCATCACCAGATAAATGGCCTGACAGTTTCGGAGGATGGAATTGTTTGGCTGGCTACTCCCTATGGATTGTCAGTTTTTTCCGGAAATCAGTTTGTGAATTATGATGCCCAGAGCGGTTTAAGCTATGATTATTTGTACAGTATAGCACTGGACGAAAATCAAAATCCCTGGATAGCCACAGGAAAAGGAGTGAGTTATTTTGACGGCTCAACCTGGCAAATTTATCAGAAAGACCAGGGTAATAGTTTGGTTTATAATATCGTACGGGATGTTGAAATTGACCGGCAAGGAAATAAATGGTTTGGAACAGAGTATGGGATTTCTCGTTTTGATGGCAACAATTGGCATACCTATTTAGCTGACTTGCCTTTGGCAGATTTTGTTTTGGATTTGTATGTGGATAGCAAACAGCGTATTTGGGTGGGTTCACTGGCTGGGGTGAGCATGATAGTAAATGGTGCATTTACAGATTATAACACATCGGATGGTCTGGTTTATAATCGGGTGGATGCCATAACAGAGGATTTGGATGGAAATATGTGGTTTGCTACGCAATATGGTGCTTCACGATACGATGGAACTGCCTGGAAAACCTATAATACAGCTAATGGTCTGCCCGAAGATTGGATCACTTCAATAGAAGTGGATCAGGACGGAAATATTTGGTTTGGAACAAAAACAAAGGGCCTGGCAATTTTAAAACGACCTTGATTTATTGATGAACAAAACCTTGTTTCAGGCTGTTCTATGCCTAAACTTTTGATTTAGTAGTATGTTTAAAAAGAAAATTAAGTCGCCCTGCCAGTTGATATGCACTTATGACGAGGATCATGTTTGTATTGGCTGTTATCGTTCGGCCGAGGAAGTAGCGAATTGGGACAGTTATACAGAGGATCAAAAACGCGAAGTGCTGGATAATACCATGAAACGAAGACAGGAAAAAGGTGGGGGATATTATGGATTTGGCGGCTGAAGCCTGAAAAACCGACAAAAAAAAGCCGCAAATAGTAATGCGGCTCAATTAGCTTAATCTTCTTTCAGAATTTTGTGTTCTTTTTTCAGACGATTACGATCGTCGTACCATTCGGGCAGGGCATAAGCGAAGCCTCTTCCTTTGTATTTTACTTTACGCAGGTCGTTGCGGCGATTGGTAAGTTTAACCAGACATTGATTTATCTTGGCTTTCGATTTGTCGTCGGTTGTAAAAACTCCGGCGTTTACAGCTTTTTCTTTAACCGAAGCATAGATTTCGCGACTTAGCGTTGCATGCCCATTTTCCTGAATGGTCTGGAGGATGAATTTATCCCAGTCAGAAAGTGGATAGGGCTTCCGCTCTCTTTTTTTACTTTGAACTTCGGCTTCTGATGTAGTATTGTCAACTTGTACTGTTTCAGATTCTTCCTGAGCTTTATGGCTTGCCTTGATTTTTTTTATCGTGCTGTATTGTGCTTCAAGGTCAGCAATTTTGCTTTTTACAAAATCCATTTTATGCTTCAGTTTGCGAAGCTCTGAATGGTATTCATTCAATAGATCCAGAATGTCGAATTCGTTTAATTTACTTGAGTATTTCATAAGTGTTTTGTTTATTTGGAAAAAAATCAATTCATAATCATCTGCAAATTTAGCGTTCTAAATTACTGAATTATAAACAAGATGTCAATATCCAGCTAATAGAATTGTTTGTTATCATTGAGTCCCTAATATTGGGAATATTATTTTTATGATACAAAAATATAAATATTAATTTAATTGCAAAGCATTAATTAACTATTTTTCAATAAACAAAGTGTTTTTTAGTTTGGATAGTTATAGCTAAAGCTTCAAGCATAAAAATTCAATACTTAAGAATGTAATGAAAAGACAAAAATCATTTACTTAGAGCCTGTCTATAATGTCCGGTGGCTGATTCGTAGTGGTCGGGATTTAGCCTGCCTGGCCGTCAGACAGGGCACATAAAAAAAACCCGCAGGACACTAAAGTATTCGAGGATTTATAATTTTTTTAGCAACACAGATACCGGACATTATGGACAGACACTACTTTATTTAGTAATGGATATCAGCTTTAGATTCGAGAATTAGAAAACCCTGATCCTTTCCATTCATATTCTAAAAAAATACTCTTGATTGCTGCTTCATAGGATTCAATAGAATTAGTTTTTTTAATCAGTCGCCAGATATTAACCGGATCATCGAACGACCATCTAAGATAACTCCAGAGCTCTTTCATCCGGCCAAGCGTTGCCAGCGAGTAATTTGTTTCGCGCAACCTATCATTGAAAACAGCAGTTAGAAAGTGCTCTAAGTGGAACTTTTTATCCATAAACTGTGTTCCCTTTGTTTCGGCAGCCAGAAAAGGATCGGCAAGTAAGCCCCTTCCCAGCATAAAATGGTCAACATCTGGCATATGCAACCTAAGGTTATCAAACTCACTTACCCTAAAAATGTCGCCATTATAGGCCGGAACCTCCCTGAATTGGTTTTTTATTTGAATAAACGCAGCTTGGTCGGCAGTGCCTTTATAAAGTTGTTTTCCGGTGCGGGCGTGTATGATTATTTCGGCCAATGGAAATTTATTGAAAACAGGAATCAAATTTTCAATTTCGTATGATTCCAGGTAGCCCAGGCGGCATTTGAGGCTCAACTTCAAAGGAGGATTTTCGAAGTAAAAGGCTAAGATCTGATCAATAAGTTCAGGATAGGGGAGTATGCCGCTTCCTCTTTTTTTGCGGGCAACTCGCTGAAAAGGACAACCCATATTCAGGTTGATTTCTTCGTAGCCAAGTTTTGCACAAAAATCAGCAAACCGCATGATCTCTGCTGCATCATTGCTCAAAATTTGCGGAATCAGCCTGGAGGTGTCATTAATCTTTGGATCCAGTTCGGCACCATGCAGATTTTTTGAATCGGCTTTGTGAATAGCCGTGAAAAAGGGCGTATAGCATTTGTCAATACCTCCAAAGAACTCTTCAAAACGATTTCTGAAAATGTGATCGGTTATTCCCTGAAAAGGTCCCAAACTAAGTGTTGGCTGCATCTTTAAATAACTTTTTATGTCGCTGTTCAATACAGTTTTCCTTTGTTTAACCTGTTTTTGGCAACGGCAGTAAGCAGAAAAATAGCCATAATAAAAACTGAAATTCGCGACAGATAGTCTCCGTATTTTACATAAAATGTCAATTTTTCGTTGGTGTTTAGTTTTTGCCGAATGGCTGTTGGTTCCCAGTAGGGAGTAGCCTGATAAACGTCACCTCGCTGATCGATAAAGGCAGAGATGCCTGTGTTGGCCGAACGGGCAATGCTTCGTCTGGTTTCTATTGCCCGGATGATTGAAAAGTCCATGTGCTGACGATGTCCCGGGGTGTTTCCCCACCAGCCGTCGTTGGTGATGATAAACAAAAGATTGGCACCATTGCGCACAAAACCTGCAACAAATTCACCAAAAACCGATTCGTAGCAAATCATCGTACCAACTTTGAAATTTTCATTTTTTCCGGCAAAAACAGTTCGCTGATCTGATGTTTTCAAGGTGCCAATTGTACCGCCCAGGTCAATGGCCAGCGAACGTAAAGGACGAAGAAAAAACCAGCTTGGCATCATCTCAACGCCAGGCGTTAAGCGGCTTTTGTGGTAATATTGTGGGGTATTTCCATCTTCCAGGAAAAAGGCAGTATTGTGAGCGAAATAATACCCTTCCTCATTACGGAATTTTCGCGCGGCAAAGTCCTTTTCTTGATCTTTGGCCACCGGGCTAAAAGTACTTGCCCCGATTATCATGGCTGTTGTGGGATGTTGTCCTACGAATTGTTGTAAAGTTTTTAAACTTGGTGATTGCTGCAGATCAGGCAGCCAGATGTCTTCCTGAATTGCTGATTCGGGGCCAAGGATGAAATCTACAGGTCTGTTCATCAAACTGCTGGCCAGCTGTAAATTGCGGTCAATTATTTCTGAGGCAGGCAGATCGTATTGTTCGGTATAAGGGTCAAAGTTGGGTTGTAAAACAATGATTTCAGCCTGATGTCCGTTTTCTTCATAATTTCGGTAGAGATGTTCGCCAAACATTACAGGTGCCATCCACACTATCACAAGCAGGATGAAATTTACGGCAAACGAACGGGCTTTGGTCTTCCATTGCAAAGCCTGTTGTATGCTTTTAAAAGCCAGCATATTAAGTATCAAAACCCAGGCTGTGCCTCCCGGTACACCGGTAAACTCATACCATTGTATCCAATGAGGCATAGGCGAAAAAACATGTCCCAGATGCAACCAGGGCCAGTTAAGGTCCCAATGCATGTGCAGGTATTCAAAACTCAGCCAGTAGAAAAGCAGGATGGCCAGGCCTTTTTTGTTTTGATAGAGCTGTGTTTTAGTGAAATGAAACAACCAGAAAACACTAGCCATAAAAATACTGTTCAACACCAGTGCTGCAATACCGCCAATTGCCGTTGAGTTCCATATCCACCAGGTAGTAAGGCTGTTCCAGATGAAGAAACTGCTAAGAGCCAGCAAAAATAACTGACCGCCTTTGCCTTTATTTTCGGGTTTGCCCAAATCGTGCTGAATGAAAAATAAAGGCACGAATGCGAAAAATATCAGTGGAGTCACGCCTTTCACAGGCCAGGCTGCACTTAATAATAAACCGCTTAAAACTGCTAAAGCATATCGTTGAAGGGTGTTCATAATTAAGCCGATGAGTTATCTTCTAAAGTATTGTGTTGCAAAAATAGCCAAGTTTCATTGGTATTTTTTTTTGATTACTCAAATTGATCTTGAATTAATGCTGTTTTAATGCCATATAATAGGTTTTAGTTCAAAGGATATTTATGTGAAAACTATTGCAAATGAATCAATTAGCCCGGCAGAAACATTTAAACTTGTTGGGTAGTAGTAATCCAAGTATTTTTGTTGCTTGTAAGCTCAGGTAAAAAAAAAATGAAAATACTGCTTATCAGGCTTAGCTCTATTGGCGATATCGTATTGACGAGTCCGGTTGTTCGTGCTGTTAAAACACAACTAAAGTCTGTTGAGTTACACGCTATTACACGAAAATCGTATCAATCAATCTACGAGCTCAACCCACATATCGACAAGGTTTTTGGTGTTGAAAAGTCGCCGCATGAAATCCTTGAGTTGCTTAAAGCAGAAAAATATGATCTGATTCTGGACTTACACAAAAACTTTCGATCCTACAAATTGCGTCTGGCACTGGGAGTGAAATCCTATTCTTTCCCTAAGCTCAACCAGAAAAAATACCTGCTTGTCCGTTTCAAGATTGATCACATGCCCAGGCTGCATATTGTGGATCGTTATTTTGAAGCTGTGAAGCCTTTGGGTGTTGTAAATGATAATTTGGGGCTCGACTTTTTTGTGTCGCCTCATGAGATTGAGCAAATGCCTGAGCTGCCTGATTTTTGTTCGCAGGGATACTTTGGGGTTGTCATTGGTGGCAATCACAACACAAAGATTTTACCTGTTACCAAGCTTATTGAGGTGATTAAGCAATTACCAAAACCAGCAGTTTTATTGGGCGGAAAGGAAGATCAGTTGCGCGGCAATGAAGTTGTTTCTGTTTTGGGATCCAAGGTTTGGAATGCCTGTGGTAAGCTTAGTCTGAGTCAGTCGGCTCAGATAATCAAAGATTCCGTTGCTGTGCTAACCAACGACACCGGACTGATGCATATTGCCGCTGCTTTTAACAAACCGGTTGTTTCGGTGTGGGGTAATACGGTTCCACAATTTGGGATGTATCCTTATATTCCTCAGTTTCCGGAACGTGTGAGCATAATCGAAAATAAAGATTTATCGTGTCGGCCTTGCAGCAAAATTGGATTTGATCGTTGCCCCAAAAAGCATTTCAAATGTATGCTCGATCTGGACGAGAAAAAAATTGCTGAAAGCCTTATGTCACTTAGCCAATTGCCACAAAAGGGTTGTTAACTTTTTCGCTTCCGATGCTGGTTTCCGGCCCGTGTCCGGGATACACGATTGTATCGTCGGGCAGCACAAAAAGCTTTCCCCAGATACTTTCTTTCAGTAAGTCATAATCGCCACCAGGCAAATCGGTGCGGCCAATACTTTGATTGAACAATACATCACCCGCAATTACCATCGGTGTTTGGTCATCATAAAAGCAAACACTTCCATCGGCATGGCCGGGCGCAAACAGAACTTTCAAGCGACTGTTGCCGAACGAAATCCAATCGCCGTCTTCAATTTTAATAGTGGGTACGACGAGTTTTTTCAGCATCATGCCAAACGATTCTGCATGAGCATAAGCATTGCTCAGATAGCGTTCGCCCTCGGCATGTGCAGTGACCGGCAGTTGATATTTTTCTGAAACAAAACCGTTGCCCAGGATGTGATCAATATGATTGTGTGTATTCAAAATATGAACCGGCCGAAGCTGATTTTCGGCTATAAAATTACTGAGTATTGCTTCTTCAGCAGCTTCAGCGCAGGCAGCATCAATTATCACACAGTTTTTTGTGTCATCATAAACCACATAGGTATTCACCTGAAAAGGATTGAAAACAAATCTTTTAATTTGAAGCATAAAAATGTCTTTGAATTAATCTTCCAAACGTGAACAAATATAGACTTTACACCTTTAATGAAGACTTTTGTTCAGTTAAAAAAATAGTACTTTAGCACCACAGAAGCTGAATCATGGTTTATGTTGATTAACAATTCAATAGCTGTTTTCGTTCAAAGCAGGCAAATCTTTTTCAAGGTTTTGTTTGTGCTGCTGATGTTGTTTTTGGCTGGTAATGAAGTGCATGGACAGTTTTACAATGGCTCAAATATGACCTTTGGAAAAAATCGTGTGCAATGGAACAACACCATCTGGACTTATTACCGATACGATGATTTTGATACTTATTTTTATCTGAATGGCAACGAACTGGCACTTTATACTGCTGAATATGCCCGGCAACAAATCCCTTTGCTCGAAAGAAAGCTTCAGAGCAATCTGACGGAAAAAATTCAATTTCTTGTTTTTAACAGCTTAAGCGACCTCAAGCAAAGTAATATTGGCCTGGCGTCTGAGCAAGTGTACAATACAGGCGGGATTACACGTATTTTGGGTACAAAAGTCATTCTTTATTTTGATGGGAATTACCAAAATTTTGAGCAGCAAATCAGGAAAGGAATTGCAGAAATGCTGCTAAATCAGCTGATGTATGGAGGGAGTATTGGAGCACAAATACGTAATACGGCCATTTTTAATTTACCCGACTGGTATAAGGAAGGCATTTTGTCCTATGTGTCGGAGGATTGGAACAGTTTGATGGACGACAGATTGCGCGAAGGAATTGTTTCGGGGCGATTCAAGAAGCTGAACCGCCTGAGCGGTGAAGATGCCCGTGTGGCCGGAAATTCGCTTTGGCGTTATATTACAGAGACATACGGTTCGGCAGCTCTGTCCGACATAGCCCATATGACGCAAATGAGCCGAAATGTGCAACAGGGATTTTTGTATGTGACCGGCCTGAAGTTTAAACAACTTGTCAGGAATTGGTATGCCCATTATGAAGCATTTTATGGTGAGCGGCCTCAAAATTTACCTTCAACGGAGATACCGTTGAAATACCGCACTTACCGCAGTTTTGAGAAACCTTCTTTAAGTCCGGATGGCAGATATTTGAGTTATATCACACGCGATGAAGGAAAAATCAGGTTTTGGTTATTGGATCAGCAAACTGGCAAAAAACGCAAACTTTTTCAAACCGGATATCGCTCGGATGAAATGCCTGACGACAGTTATCCGGTGATGAGCTGGCATCCGCTGGGGACTTTGCTGGCATTTGTTACCGAATCCAAGGGGAAGATCTTGCTGCATTTTTACAACCTGGATGACCATACGGTGGACTCACGAAACATGATAACGGTTCAGAAGATTACTGCTATTGATTATGCACAAAATGGATCTAAAATAGCCATGTCGGCCGTACGACAGGGCAAACCCGATATTTATGTTTACGATATCCCTTCCAACACCTTTGATCAGCTCACTTTTGATTATTTTACTGATTTGAACCCGGTTTTTGTCGATGGCGACCGAAGGATTATTTTCAGTTCCAACCGCAACTCAGATACCCTTAAGCTTCAGGAAAAACCTGAACCTGTCGATGGTAGTCAGCTCAGGCTTTTTGCCTATGATTACAGCCAGCGAAAACAGGTATTGCTTCCGGTAAGCGGACAACAACTTGCCCATGAAGTTTTGCCACAAAATGCCGGTAATGGTCGATTTCGTTTTCTGAGCGATCGCAATGGAGTGTACAATCTTTTTGAAGCACACTTCGACAGTGCGATCAATTTTGTAGATACAACCATACACTACCGGTATTTTACACATCAGAAGCAGCTAACAAATTATACCAGAAGCATTTACGATTACAGCTATAATCCAATTACTGGCAAAACGATCATTCAGCTTCCCGATGAACAGACAAGTAAATTTTTTAGTGTGCAGGATCATGAACTCAAGACCGAAACTGAGCCTGAATTTATAACAGGATTTGCTCGACAACGGGAACAAAAGCTACAACAAGAGGAAGAAGCAAAAAGCGATTCCAGTCAGGTCAGCACAAAACGTTTCAGAATGTTGTACAGACAGTTATTACCATCTGACACCCTTAAGCAGCAGGCATTACCAGCACGCCAGGGAGCATTTGGAATAGCAGGAAACAGACGAACAGATTTGCGTGATGTAAGTTTGATGACGCGCTCTGAAGCGGCAGATGAACCTCCCACACCAAAAAGACGAAATTATTATGTAGAATATTATTATGACGAACTCGTTACCCAGGTTGATTTCACCTATATCAACTACAGCTATCAGCCTTTTTCGGGTGGCGGCTCCCCCATCTACCTCAATCCTGGCTTTAATGTTTTTCTTGGTGTAAATCTCACCGATTTGCTTGAGGATTATCGTTTGAGCGGAGGTGTGAGACTCAACACCAGCCTGGTGAATAACGAATATGCTGCCAGTTTTAGTAATTTAAAAAAACGACTTGATAAGCACATCATCCTGCATCGACAGGGGATAGAAGATTTTCAATCCAGATTTATCAGCCGTACTTTTACGCACGAAGCTTTTTATATGCTTAGCTGGCCATTTAGTGAAGTGCTAAGTGTAAGAGGTACTGCGATATACAGAAATGACCAAAAGGTATATTTAGCTACTGATCAGGCAAATTTGACCAGGGCCACTGAATATCAAAACTGGGGCGGTTTGCGCACCGAACTTGTGTATGACAACAGCAAGCAGATAGGAGTGAATTTGCATACCGGAATGCGTGGAAAGCTTTTTGCAGAATACCTTCAACTGATTGATGGCAATGCAAGTAATTTTGTTGTGTTGGGATTTGACTGGCGGCACTATCTGCGACTGCATCGTAATTTTATCTGGGCCAATCGCATGGCAGGAAGTACCTCTTTCGGCACCGACAAACTCATTTATTATATGGGTGGAGTTGATAACTGGCTGATCCCCAGCTTTAACAGAGAAACGCCAATTGACTATGATCAAAACTATGTATATCAAACCCTGGCTACTAATATGCGTGGCTTCAATCAGAACATCAGAAACGGTAACAGCTTTGTAGTGATCAATTCAGAATTCCGTTTTCCTGTCTTTAGCTACCTCTTTCAAAACCCGATCAGCTCTGATTTTGTGCGGAATTTCCAACTGATTGCCTTTGGTGATATCGGAACAGCATGGACAGGCCTTGATCCTTATAACCCTTCCAATTCACTTTATACCTCTTATATCGAAAATTATCCTTTTAATATTTCGGTCGAAATTCAAAAAGACCCTATCGTGGGTGGGATGGGTTTTGGTGCGCGAACCTCTTTGTTGGGTTATTTTCTCAGGGCAGATGTTGCCTGGGGCGTGGAAGATCTGGTAATCAACAAACCGGTATTTTATCTTTCTTTAAGTCTGGACTTTTAAACTTATGCAAATGACAGCTTCAACAGTTATTATTCTCATTCTGATAGGTTTGGTGGCTGGTGTTTTTAGCGGGCTTATCGGCATTGGCGGTGCACTGATCATAATTCCGGCCTTAATCTTCATCCTGCATATGGATCAATATGCTGCCCAGGGTACGAGTTTGGCCATTATGTTGCCTCCCATCGGCCTGCTGGCTGCTTACAATTACTATAAGGCAGGTGCACTCAATTTGCAGTATGCCTTAATCATTGCAGGAGCATTTTTTATTGGTGGATATTTGGGATCGAAGTTTGCACTCGCAATCCCACTCGATACCCTTCGAAAGATATTTGCAATCGTGCTACTTGCCATAGCAGTGAAGATGTTATGGGGCAAATAGCTTTTTTGAAGGATACTATGCCAAACTTTTCATTTTTCAAAAGAAAATAATTAACAATCCGTGAATAATTTGTAAAATGGCTTGCTGTTGTTAGGGTAGCTGACTTATCAACAACCAACCGTTGAAAAAATGCCAGTCCAATCATCGAATTTTGATTGTATATTGCAAACCCTTTTCAAGTAGATGAAAACAAACAAAGCTGCTTGTTTTATAGGGATTTAACTAATAAGATCGCACAACTCAAAGGATTTTAAGAAATGGAAAACAACCTGTTTGCTAGTGTGGAAATTACTGATAAACAAGTACAAAAAAGTGATTTCTATGAGAAAGTATTGGAGAAAAGAACACGACCGGAAATGCAGGCGACCGAACAAGAAATAAATGTGAACGAGCATAAATCTGAAACACCAAAACATTTGCAAAAACCCACCACCAAGTATGCTCATGAGGACGTGCTCAAATGGGCAACAGAGTATTTTAAAGGGGATGTGTTGGCAGCAAATGTCTGGATGAATAAGTATGCCCTCAAAGACAGCGATGGCAATATTTATGAACGCACTCCGGATGATATGCACAGGCGGCTTGCATCAGAGATAGCACGAATTGAGCAGAAGTATCCCAATCCGGTGAGTGAAGAAGAAATTTATGCGGTTTTAAAAGACTTTAAATATATCGTTCCGCAGGGAAGTCCGATGGCCGGAATAGGAAATAATTTTCAGGTTTCATCCCTTTCCAATTGCTTTGTGATTGGCAATGAAGGTAACTCAGATTCCTATGGCGGCATTATGAAGATTGATCAGGAGCAGGTGCAGCTGATGAAGCGCAGGGGAGGAGTAGGTCACGACTTGTCGCACATCAGGCCAACCGGAAGCCCTGTTAAAAACAGTGCTCTCACCTCAACAGGTGTGGTGCCTTTTATGGAACGCTACTCCAACTCAACCCGCGAAGTAGCACAGGATGGTCGCCGTGGCGCGCTGATGCTTAGCATTAGCGTGAAACATCCCGATGCCGAAAAGTTTATTGATGCTAAACTGGAGCTTGGAAAAGTGACCGGAGCCAATGTTTCCGTTCGCATCACCGACGAATTTATGAAGGCAGTAATTGAGGACAAACCCTTTGTTCAGCAGTACCCAATCGATGATCCAAATCCTTGGGTTAAACGCGAAGTGAATGCCAAAAGACTTTGGGATAAGATCATTCATAACGCCTGGGCAGCAGCCGAACCCGGAGTGCTTTTCTGGGATACCATCATAAAAGAGTCAGTGCCAGATTCGTATGCTGACGTGGGATTTAAAACCCTTTCGACCAATCCTTGTGGCGAAATCCCTCTCTGTGCCTACGACAGCTGCCGCTTGCTTGCTATCAATCTCTATAGCTATGTAAAAAACCCATTCACAACAAACTCCAGCTTTGATGCGGAGCTTTTTACAAAACATGCCCGCATGGCGCAGCGAATCATGGATGATATTGTTGACCTGGAAATTGAGAAAGTTGATGCTATCCTGGCCAAGATTGAAGCAGATCCTGAAGCCGATGAAATAAAGCTTGTTGAGTTAAACCTCTGGAAAAACATCCGTAAAAAAGCACTTCAGGGTCGAAGAACTGGAATTGGCATAACGGCCGAAGGTGATATGTTGGCGGCATTGGGTGAGATTTATGGCTCCTCTGATGCAATCGATTTCTCAACCGAAGTGCATAAAATGCTCGCACTTGAGGTGTATCGTGCATCCGTTGACCTGGCTGCCGATAGGGGTGCCTTTGAGGTTTATGATACCGAAAAGGAAGCCAATAATCCTTTTATTGCCCGCATCCGTGAGAATGATCCACAGCTGTATGAAAAAATGAAACGCGTTGGTCGCCGTAATATCGCCATGCTCACCATTGCCCCGACCGGGAGCGTAAGTATTTGTACGCAAACAACTTCCGGCATCGAACCCGTATTTATGGTTTCTTACAAAAGACGTCGGAAAGTAAATCCAAACGATAAAAATGCTACGGTAAATTTTGTTGATGAGGTGGGCGATTCATGGGAAGAGTATAATGTGTTTCATCCAAAATTTGAAACCTGGCTTCATGTCAACGGTTTCGATGTGGATGAGGTGAAAAACTATCCCGATGCGCAGCTTAAAGAAGTGATAAAAATGTCGCCTTATTACAAAGCTACTTCTAATGATATCAACTGGGTGAGCAAGGTGAAAATGCAGGGCGATATTCAAAAATGGGTTGATCATTCTATCAGCGTTACAGTAAATGTACCTCAGGATGTTGATGAATCTAAGGTAAGCGAAATATATAAAACAGCCTGGGAAAGTGGTTGCAAGGGAATGACAATCTATCGCGATGGTTCACGTTCAGGTGTGCTCATCAGCGCTGACGAGAAAAAATCGAAGGATGCAGATAATGAAGAGTTTAAGGAAACTACTGCCCCACCCCGCCCAAAACGACTTGAGGCTGACGTAATCCGATTTCAGAATAATTACGAAAAATGGATTGCTGTTGTGGGCAAGCTGAACGGAAAACCGTATGAGATTTTTACCGGAAAGGCCGACGACTTTTTCCTTCCGCCCTGGGTTGAAGAAGGAGCAGTGATTCGCGAGAAGATTAAAAATGAAAAGGCTCGTTATGATTTTCAATTCACCGATAAACAAGGCTATAAAATTACTGTTGAAGGTCTTTCAAGATCGTTTGACAAAGAATACTGGAATTATGCAAAACTGATCTCAGGTATTTTGCGTCATGGGATGCCCCTGCCTTATGTGATTGAACTGATTCAAAATCTCACCCTGGATGACGACAGCATTAATACCTGGAAAAACGGTGTGGTAAGAGGTATTAAAAGGTATATTCCTGACGGCACAAAAGCTGATGGCAGCACTTGTCCCGAATGCGGATCAAACGAAAGCCTGGTGTATCAGGATGGTTGCCTCACATGCAATTCGTGTGGATATTCGAAATGTAGTTAAGAGGATAGTAATTGGCTTTGAAGACAAAACAGGAGTTCATTATTTGGACTCCTGTTTTATTTTAAAACCGTTTTTTATGATAGTCGAAGGTTTGCCTGTTGCGGAAATCACGAATTCGTTTGGCAATGACCAGAAAAATTTGCAAATCATTTTCCTGAAAATATTCAATAGCCGGCTGATGCTCGTTTACGGCATCAGCCAGAAGTACTAAAAGTGAATAGTTGTAGTTAACCAGCCAGTTTCGTGCTTTGGCTTGTTTGTCGATGGCTCCATCGAGGGCAGCCAGGTGATAAAATTTATGCTGCATCAGCCAGTTTAAAGCTTCTTCACTTCCCCGCACCGCACTACTCAGGGCAGCCAGCTCGGGGTAGCCATTCGTGAGTAGCCAATTGAAAAATTGTTCTTTTTCCTCGTTAAAAGTTTCCGAAAAAGCCAGTAATATTTTTGGAGGATAATGAATCATTTAAATCAGGCTGAAACAAAAGTATTTAAACCAAAACAGCAATCCCTCCGTCGCATTCGTTAATCGATCATCAAAACCAGAAATTTGGATGAGCTCCAAAAATCATCAGGATGAATAATCTTAAGGCTATCGATTTGTTTTTCGCTGCCTTGCATAAACTCATAACTTTCTGTTGGATGGATGGTAATTAACTGAGCTTTTTTGCTAAAAACCGGTAAAGCAGATATCTTGCGAAGATCAGCCTGGGTGAATAAACTTAAATCCGGATTATGAGCAACTTTTTGCGTTTTGCCAATCCCGAGCAGACCACCCTCGCTGGTAATAATACCTTGCTCTTCCAGCTTTTTTTTCGTTCCGGTGATGTAATAAACCGTATTTAACTCATTAATTTTATCTTCAATCTCGGCAGCTCTTTGTCTGCTCAATTCTTCCATAGCTTCCAAATTTGCTTCCAGGTCCTGTATTTGCAGGTTTTTGCGCGAGAGGTCAGCCTTAAGCTCCATCAGTTCAAGGTCTTTTGTCCTGATCTGCTCGCTCAGGTTTGTGATCATCTGCTCCAATTCAGAGTTTTTACGTCCGCTGGTGTTAAGCTGACTTTTCAACCGATCAACAATTTGCTTGTTTTTGAGCAAGAGCTGGTAAATGGCATCAATATCTCTGTTGATATTATCCTCATTGGCTTTCCTGGTTTCCGGATTGTCGGTCTGATCCGAGATGATTTTTTCCATCTGCTTGATCGAGTCAAGGTTGGCTTGTATGGCATTGAAACTACGCACATACTCCATTGCAAAGGCATCCTTGGATTCGCCAACAGCTTTCAAACTGTCGGCAGTATAGGTTAAATGTTCGATTTCTTTTTTATACTTTTCTGTGCAACTGCTGAAATATGTCAGTCCGGCCAGAATCATCAGAAAAAACATTAAACGTTTCATAATGGTCTCCTTTTTAAAGTTTAAGACTGCAAAATTAAGTCGAAGACTAAGGTGTTTATCCTTTTTTTGAAAAGATTTTTTTGTTAGTCGTTCCTCTTGTTGCATTATAACGTTACAAATTGAGATAGATTGTGTTTGCTTTTTCTATAGCTTTTAAAAGCAGCTATAAATGAGCACGTTATAATATAATTGAGGAAGTAAAAAGCATCAGAGAAACAGATAATCAAGATTATTTTTGTGTAAAAAGCTTTTTGTTTCTTCCGGAAACTGTGTAAAACCCAGCAAATATCCTCCGCCACCTGATCCACAGATTTTTATCTGAAAGACTTTGTTGCTATCTTGTTGAAAAAGAAACTCATACGATTTCGGAATCATTTTTGGGAAGAGCTCGGTCTGCAAGCTTGAGAGTTCAGCCAGCTGATGCATCAACTGGTCATAACGCTGATTCAGAAAATCAGCTATCGCCAGATTTAAGGTTGGAATATAGGCTTGCGAAAGCTTTTTGTAAAATGAATATTGATGCATCATTGCTCTGAAATGCGAAACCAGATTTCCTGTTGATGAACTGATGTGCGTATCAATCAAAAAAACATAAAAGTTGGAACTGGAAGAGTCGTCAACGGATAGTTTTATTGGTGCAGGAATTCCATTTTGATCCATATAAATCGCTTCGTTCAGATAACAACACAAGGGATCAATTCCGGAGCTGTTTCCGTGGAAAGCCGATTCAATGAGAGCCAGCTTTTGTTTGAGTTCGAAAATATCCGGTTCATCATTGATTTTGTAACGGTCATAAGTTGCGGCAACAAGTGCTCCCGAACTGCCAACCCCATATTGTTGCGGAATAGAAGATTGAAATATCAAACCATTTTGTATGTCTTTTTCGAAGGATTGGAGATCCAAAATTGTTGACAGCTCTGGTTTGGATTTTAAGTAATCTAAAAAATCAAAAAGTTGGGAACCGGATTTTTGGGTATGATCTGATTGAATATTTTCCTCGGGAGAAAAAATCCAGCTTCCGCTTAGCTTTTTAAATGGTATTACCAATGCCTCTGAACCACAGATGATACTGTATTCGCCGAATAGCATTATTTTTCCGTGAAATGATTTGCCCTGGCTTTTCATACTTGTAATGGTGAAGGGCCAAACCCTACTTTATCGTCAATCCATTTTCCGTCTTGACACCAGTTAATCAATTCATTTTGAATAAAATCAAGGACATTTTTCCTGTCTTTTTCAGGATAAAGCAGATGTATGTTTGGTCCGGCGTCCAGGGTAAAGCAAACTGGAATTTTGGTGTCCTGCCTAAAGTTCCAAATTGCATTGATGAGGTTGAGGCTGTTGGCTTTCATAAGTAGATAGGGCGGATGCGAACTCATCATTAAGGCATGTAGTTGCAGGGCTTCTGATTCGGTAATTTGAATAAAAAGTTCTAGATCCCCTTTTCGAAGGGCATTGAGAAGTGCGATGGTATTGTTGTTTGCGGTTTGGTATCTGGCTTTGGCATAGGGATTTTTTTCCATCAATGCATGACCGGCCCTGCTTGACACTGTTTTTTCAGCAGCGTCAGTTATCAAAATGCTGTCGTAATAATTTGTAAAAACAGGATGTAAATGCGACTGTAAGGGTATGGCAAAATGATCAGCACTTTCTTCCAGGGCAGCTGTTTTGCCCCATAAAGCTGCTTGTGGAAATACCGATCGGGCGGCACTTCCTGAGGCAAGTCGCGAAAACCAGGAGGCTTTCTTTAGGTCGATTGGTTGATGGCTGAATTTTTGTTCCAGAGCCAAAATTCCCATAACAAGTGCGCTCATGGCCGATGCACTTGAGGCAATGCCGGAAGAATGTGGAAAGGTGTTTTGGCTATCAATTTTAAGCTGAATCTGACCGAGGAATGGGAAAAATGGCTTTATCCCGAAAAGAAACTTTTCTATTTTGTTGCCAAAAGCTTCGTTAACCTTGCCTTCAAAAAAGAAACTGAGAGAGTGCTCCCTGTTTTCAGGCATTGAATAGTGCAGGCTGGTTTCAGTACGCGATTCATGTAAGGTGAAGGAGATGGACGGATTATTGGGTAATTGGTTGCCGTGTTTGCCCCAGTATTTTACGAGAGCAATATTGGAAGGGCTTTGCCATGATAGGCTCCCGTTGATTTTGGCAGTAGCCTGAACTGCTTCCTTAAGCCATTTTTTCTCTAATTCATGCATCACTTTTGGGCTTACAAGGTTAATTCATCAAATCGAAATATTGGTAGCAGGCCTTTAGCCTCAAAATATTTTTTTACATCCTGTTCATTTGCTTGCGAGGCAGCCAGCAAAAAATCGCCTCCCCATGCGCCCAGAGATTTTAATGAACCTTTAAAATCCGGAAATTGCTTTTGAATGGGCTGTAAATCAATAAGTTTAGAGATCAGTTTTTCGTGTTGAAATATCAGTTCACAAAAATCATCATAGCTTTTGGTTTGAATGATTTTATCAGTGAGATGATTCATTTGTTCAACTGCAAATTGAATCTCGTCCTCAGCAGTTTCTTCCCGAAACCTTTGGATTGCCCTGGCACTGTCCTGTTTGCTGCCCTGATAAACAAAATACAGATTCGATTTAAACGGCGGATCGAAGGATGCCGGTTGAATATTGGGTTGAAGGCCTTTTAATTTGTAAATAATTGGATGAGAAACCTGTGCACAGGCGATATCATACCCAGAACCACCAATGGAGAAATTGAGTAAGGTATAGGGATTTACTTTGGCCCAGCGCGCCAGCATTACAATTAATGTTGAGCTGCTCCCAAAGCCCCATTCCGGATTAAAATTCATTTCGGTAGTGAAATGGTAGGACAGCTTGCCTGAAAAGATTTTTGGGTTGAGCTGACTTAAAGTAATTAAAATCAATTGTAACTTATTGGTTACTATTGAATTACTTGTTTCAATAATTGATAAATCAGCCAGGTTAAAACGAGCTTTAAACCACAATCCATCTGTTTTGAAGGCCTCCCAGGTTATTTCGGGATTGACTGCTTCATGAGATTGAACCCTCAATTGCTGTCCTTTGTTTACAGGCATAGCCAATGCTTTAGCGCCATAAAGCACAAGATACTCTCCGCTTATCAGGAGTTTTCCGTTTGCTTTGAATGTTTGAGTATTATCCACTTAACTGCGAAGTGAGGCGATGTATTTACTTACGCTCGAAAATGAAACTTTTTGATCTTTGAAGTGATCCACGGCAGCCGATTTTTCTTCTTCGCTGGCCTTGAAATGGTTGAGGATATTGAAAAGATGCATCTTCATATGTCCGGCCTGAATGCCAATGGTAGTGAGTGATTTAACGGCAGAAAAATTATTGGCAAGTCCCATCACAGCAGCAATCATCATCAGCTCGTTGGCTGTTGGGTTTCCGAGTAGCTCAAGAGATCGTTTGGCAAGCGGATGCAGACTTGTCAATCCGCCAACAGTACCCAATGCCAGTGGCACTTCCAGGATAAACCTGAAGGTATTATTTTCAATTTCTACTCTCGAAAGACTTTCGTAGTGCCCGTTTCGAGAAGCATAGGTATGTCCGGCTGCTTCGATGGCTCTGAAGTCGTTGCCGGTAGCTATGGCCACTGCATCAATGCCATTGTAAATACCTTTGTTATGGGTTGTTGCCCGGTAAGTATCAATCTGAGCAATTTTTACTGCTTTCTCAAATTTATGTGCAAAAGCAAGGCCGGAGAGTTTTTCATCTACATTTTCCAGTTTATCAATGGAACATTCAACCCAGGTTTTCACAACACATTCAGGGGTGTAGTTCGACAGAATTGCCATAATGATTTCAACCTGACGTTCTTCGGTGCTTAACTGAATCTGTTCAGAAAGAAATTGCCTCAAACTTTGGCCAAATTCTTCCAATACAGAATTGATGAAGTTGGCTCCCATCGAATCGCGTGTATCAAAAGTGACAAGCAATTGGTAATAGTTGGCAAGTTTATCAGTCATGTCAACCAGCTGGATATCCAGTACCCCGCCACCTCTTTTTTCCATATTGGCAGTGATTGGTTTGGCTGATTGCAAGAGGAAAGCCTTTATTTGTGGCATTAATTGCTTTAAAGTGTCAGAATTTCCACTCCAGTTGAAGTGCACCTGCCCTATTTTTTTTACATCCAGAATTTGGGCATGAAATCCACCTCTTTCGCTCCAGAATTTGGCGGCTGCAGAAGCTGCTGCAACTACGGAGCTTTCCTCTATTACCATCGGAACCAAATAGTTGCGTCCATTGATAATTACATTGGGAGATATACCATAGGGGATGTAAAAATTTGAAATGGTATTCTCACTGAATTCATCAAAAAGCTTTTGCTGATTTTCGTCTGTATGCCAGAAACTTTTAAGCAGACTGACTACTTCACCGGGATTTTCGAAGTATTCCGCAACCAGTTTTAGCTTTTCTTCTTTCAAAAGTTTCGAAAAGCCTTTAATAATAATATCACGTTTTCTTATCATGGATGCCTTTTGTTTGTTCTGCATCAAAAGTGGCCATCAAAGTCTGAAACAAAATAACGGAATAAAAGTTTCATAATCAAAGAAATCGATAAATTCTTTTTACCATTCATCTTCAACCGGAACGGGTTCGGGTTTCATTTTTTCGATCAGGAAAGCACTCCATTGATCTACGTATTCGGCAATTTGATCCAGATAGTTTTCCCATCGGGGATCATAGGCCGGATCTTCTTTGTCGAGCCAACGCTCAATTTCGAATCGTGAGGCTGTTTTCAAAAGCAACTCTGTAATTGTGTAGCGGTACCGATTGTCTTTCACTTCCACAGTAAACTCATAAATCACAGTAGGGCCGGTCTGTTCCACCCCTTTTTCATCGGTATATTTGAGCCGGATTGTATGTTTGCCCATTATTTTTCCGGAGGGTGCATCACGAACCGTAGTAACCCTGACGGGATCTTTATAATAATCGTTGAGCCAAAAAATGCAACGATTGAAAAGTTCCATCTGTTCGCCCTCTTCTTCAATTACCTGCTGAAACTTAATCTTTTTGGCTTCAGCATCAAAAGGGATGGTTTTTATTTGCGCCCATGCAACGATTGGGAGCATAAGAAACAAGAAAAAATGGCTTTTAATGAGTCTTTTCTTCATGGCAAACTGATTGATTTATAGCATGCCTGACAAAAGTAGTAAAAATGTAGCTTAGGTAAGGCCAAATTTTGAATAAAAGAAAACCGGCCCTGATCACAGAGCCGGTTTTAAAAAATCAATGAGATGAGTTGGCTTACATCATTCCGGGCATTCCACCTCCACCCATCGGTGGCATTTGAGGTTGCGCGTTTTCATCTTTATGTTCAACAAGAACGCATTCGGTGGTGAGAAGCATACCGGCAATAGAAGCTGCGTTTTCGAGTGCGATACGAGTAACTTTTGTAGGATCGATTACACCAGCTTCGTACAAGTTTTCATATTGTTCGGTGCGGGCATTAAATCCAAAGTCATCTTTGCCTTCTTTTACTCGGTTTACAACTACTGAACCTTCCATTCCGGCATTTTCAACAATCTGACGCAGCGGTTCTTCCAGTGCGCGACGGATGATGGCAACACCAGTTGTTTCGTCTTCGTTTTCGCCTTTAAGTTTGGCGAGGGCATCGATAGCACGGATAAAGGCAACGCCACCACCAGGAATGATACCTTCTTCGATGGCAGCACGTGTGGCAGCCAAAGCATCTTCAAAGCGATCTTTCTTTTCCTTCATCTCTACTTCACTGGCTGCACCAACGTAGATCACTGCAACACCTCCGGCAAGCTTAGCCAAACGCTCTTGCAGTTTTTCCTTATCGTAATCTGAAGTAGTAGTTTCGATGTGGTTTTTGATTTGTGCAACACGGGCATCGATGTTTTCTTTGGCACCTTGTCCGCTCACTATTGTAGTGTTTTCTTTGTCGATAGTCACTTTTTCTGCTTCACCCAGCATATCCAGTGTGGCATCTTCCAGGCGATAACCTTTTTCCTCGCTGATTACAGTGCCACCAGTCAGGACAGCGATATCTTCGAGCATTTCTTTTCTGCGGTCGCCAAAGCCCGGAGCCTTAACAGCTGCCACCTTCAATGAACCACGCAAACGGTTTACAACCAATGTAGCAAGTGCTTCACCCTCAACATCTTCTGCGATGATTATGAGTGGCTTGCCGGCCTGCATCGATTTTTCGAGCACTGGAAGCAGGTCTTTCATCACGGAGATTTTTTTGTCGTAAATCAGAATGAAAGGATTTTCATATACGGCTTCCATTTTTTCGCCATTGGTAACGAAATAAGGCGAAATATAGCCGCGATCGAACTGCATACCTTCTACAACATCCACATAGGTTTCGATTCCTTTGGCTTCTTCAACAGTGATAACACCCTCCTGTTTTACTTTGGTCATCGCTTCAGCAATCAAACTTCCGATTGTCATATCGTTGTTGGCAGAGATAGCAGCCACCTGTTTGATTTTATCATTGCTGTCGCCAACTTTTTGAGTTTGGCTTTTGAGGGCTTTAATTACCTCAGCAACGGCTTTGTCGATACCTCTTTTCAAGTCCATTGGGTTGGCACCGGCGGTTACGTTTTTCAGGCCGGTAGTGATGATTGACTGCGCCAAAACGGTAGCTGTTGTTGTGCCATCACCAGCCAGATCGTTGGTTTTGGAGGCAACTTCTTTTACCATTTGGGCTCCCATATTTTCAACAGGGTCGGTTAGTTCAATTTCTTTTGCAACCGTAACGCCATCTTTAGTGATTTGGGGAGCACCATACGATTTTTCGATGATCACATTGCGGCCTTTGGGTCCGAGTGTAACTTTTACTGCATTTGAAAGTGCATCAACGCCTTTTTTGAGGCTGTCGCGGGCTTCGAGATTAAAAAGGATGTCTTTTGCCATATGTTTAAAATTTTAAAGTTAATTGCTGATTGATAGTTTAAATAATTGCTATGATGTCAGATTCGCGCATGATCAGATAATCTTTTCCTTCGATGGTGAATTCGGTTCCGGCATATTTTCCGTAAAGTACCTGATCATTTTCTTTCACTGTTAATGGTGCCTCGGCAGTGCCAGGGCCAACAGCGATAACAGTTCCTTTTTGTGGTTTTTCTTTGGCTGTGTCTGGAATAATAATTCCGCTGGCTGTTTTTTGTTCAGCAGTGGCGGGTTCAATAACCACGCGATCGGCTAAAGGTTTTAAAGTCAGTTTTCCCATAATTTTATTTATTAAGTTATTAATCATCTTTGATTCCGTGAGCGGAACGTTAAGCTGTTGTCATATTTTGTGCCAAAGCCGAAACACAAAAAAAATGTCAGAATGTAGTGACATTCTGACATTTTTTAAATTTCTTGTGAGTTATTTTACTCTTCGAAATCCTGAGCAGGGGGTGCCTGGAAATCAACAGGAGCGGTTTGCTCTATTTGGTCGAGCAATTCGGTATCAAACTGGCCATCTGTGGCATTATATTTTGGAATAGCCAAAGTAGCTACCAGGCTTAATACCAACAGTGCTACTGCCATCGACCAGGTGGCTTTTTCTAAAAAGTCAGCGGTTTGTCTAACACCCATAAATTGATTTGACGATGAAAAGTTAGAGGCTAATCCACCACCTTTTGAATTTTGAACTAATACAATTAAACCCAATAAAACACTGATAATCAGGATTAAAATTGAAATAAATACGTACATTTTCTTTTATTTAACGTTTATTGCTTTTTGGCTTCTTCGATAAGGGCTGCAAAATAACTACTTTTTTCCGGATATTTCAAACTTAATTTTTCAAAGATTGAAATGGCTTTATCGCGATGTCCCTGATTGAGGTATATTTTGCCCAGGGTTTCGCTAACAATATTTTCCTGGTCAACCACGCTGTTTTGTGCGAAAGTAAGTGGATTATAAAACTCAGGTTTTGGCCTTGAAATGGATGGATTCTCACTGATAAATTTATCTATCAATGCTTTTTTTGTTGGTGGAATGCCTTGTTTTTGTGCCTTTTGTTCGGCTTTTTTTTCCTGTTCGATGGCTCTTATTCGTTCAGCCAGAATTCTTTTTAGTTCTTCGAGAGATTGTTTTTTGTGGGATTGGTCTGATTTATTCGCGGATGTTTCTTCGTTTTCGACTATAGATTTTGCGGGATCTTTTTCTTCTTGCTCCTTGCCAAGTTCTTCAGTGGAATTGTTTGAACTTATTTCAGATTTGTCAGCTAAATCATTTTGAGCCTTGTTTTTATCAGCTTGTTTATTTGTTTTTTCCTGACTTTTTTTTGTGTGGCTGTATTCATCCGGAAGATCTGGCAATTCTCTTAATTGTGCAATTTTACTGATGTGAAGCCTGAGTATATTTCTGTCAGGAACAAGACTTGCTGCCAATTTGAGCTGACTGTCGTAAACAATATGATTGATCAAATGCATATTAATGGCAAGCATACTTTGAACAATACCACTGTAAGGAAACTGCATAGCCAAATCCATCAGGTCGGTGATGGATTCCTTACTGAGCTTTTCAGGTTCTTTAAGGTACGTTATAAAACTTGCTTTATCCATAAAGTGTTGTTTACCAGTTTACAACAGATTTGTTGAAAATATCATCCACAAGCATTTCAACGATTTCGGTAATCAGTCCTTGTTTCACTGCGTTTAAATCCTGTTCGCTGGGATAATCTTTGTGTTGCGTAAACTTGGTTTCAAAGTTACTACTTTCTTCATATTTATTGGTAAAACGCACATTAACAGTTATTGTAAGCCGGTTGAGGGCAGCTGTTTGATCACTTTGAATGGCCACCGGAGTAGTGCGGTAATCTGTAATTTCACCTTCGAAAGCCAGATCGCCATTCTGATTAACCATATTTAGTGTGGTTTGATTCATGAATCTGTCGCGCAGGCCATTTGTGAATTCATCACTCAACAGAGGCTCCACCAGCATGGCAGTATTCTGAAAATACTGCACCGATATCGTTTTGGCTTCCGGTGGAATGGAGGCTCCCGTAAAAGAATACACCCCGCATCCGTTCAGCATTGGGAGGCCGGCAAAAAGCAACACCATGAGCAGCAGTTTGATTGTGAGGCAAGTTTTTTGCATGTTCAAAGGTTAATATTGTATTCTTTTATCTTTCTGTATAGCGTGCGTTCACTAATGCCCAGTTCTTGTGCAGCACTTTTACGTTTGCCTTTATGTTTTTCCAGGGCGCGTTTAATCATGTCAATCTCTATTTTTTCGAGTGAGAGGTCTTCGTCAACAACTTCGGAAGGCTGAAAGCTTGATCTGTCTGTATCCAGCTGTTGGATCTGAATTTCAGGTAAATGTTCATTTTCAAATTCGTCCAGATCATCCGTATATTGCCGGATTAATTGATTGTTGCTGTGTTCAAAATCATCTTTTACGCCTTTGGCTGCAATAATTTCGGCCATAGTCTTGCGCAGATCAAGAATGTCTTTTTTCATATCGAAAAGCACCTTGTACAAGATGTCTCTTTCCGAGAGTTTTTCTTTTTCTTCCTGACCATTGTAGAGCACGGGTAAGGCATTGCTGTTATCAGCCGGAAGATACATTTTTAGTATTTGAGCATTAATATTTTTTTCTTTTTCGATGATTGAAATTTGCTCTGTCACATTTTTTAGTTGTCGGATGTTTCCTGGCCAGCGGTAGGCTTCGAGTAATTGCACAGCTTCATCAGTAAGTTGAAGCGGTGGCATACGATATTTTTCTGCAAAATCGTTGGCAAATTTTTTAAACAGCATCAGGATGTCTTCTTTCCTTTCCCGCAGGGGAGGAATCATGATGGGAACTGTATTGAGTCGGTAAAACAAATCCTGTCGAAACTCACCTTTAGCAATGGCTTCGGGAATGTTAACGTTTGTGGCAGCAACCACACGCACATCGGTTTTGATCACCTTGGAAGAACCTACCTTAAGGAATTCGCCTGTTTCGAGCACACGCAGCAGGCGCACCTGCGTTGAGAGTGGAAGCTCGGCTACCTCGTCCAGAAAAATTGTGCCGCCATCCACCACTTCAAAATAGCCTTTGCGGGCTTCGTGTGCACCTGTAAAGGATCCTTTTTCGTGACCAAAAAGCTCCGAATCTATTGTCCCTTCGGGAATGGCCCCGCAGTTAACGGCAATATAAGAACCATGCTTACGGGCACTTGCCTGATGAATGATTTTAGGGAATACTTCTTTTCCGGTTCCACTTTCGCCGGTAATCAAAACCGTGAGGTCGGTGGGTGCCACCTGCACAGCCACATGTATGGCACGTTCCAAAAAAGGATCGTGTCCGATAATTCCAAACCGTTGTTTGATCGACTGTAGTTCCATAGTAGTTTATCGTTTGCTAAAGATAATCAAAACTTTTACTCCCGTAAAGTGGCATCAAAGCTTTGTTCTAATGCCTGCCTGATGCGGCTCATGCTTTTTTCGATGAGTTTATCGGTGAGCGTTTTCTCATTATCCTGCAAAACAAAGCATAGTGCATAGGATTTTTTTCCTTTCGGGATTTTATCACCTTCGTAAACATCAAAAATGCCAACGGATTTTAACAGTTTCTTCTCTGCTTCAAAAGCAATAGCCCGAAGATCCTGGAAGTTTACCTTCTGATCAAAAACCATGGCCAGGTCACGGCGTACGGCCGGAAATTTTGGAACGGCCGTAAAAAGTTTGGTCTGCTTTTTTGGATTGATTTTCATCAGCGCAGTCCAGTGGATGCTGGCATGAAATACGGCTTTTTCGATGTCGGCCAGTTTAAGGGTTTTAGTGCTCAGTTGTCCGATCTGCATCAGGCTTTTTCCGTTCAATTCGTAGCTCAAAGCAAAATCGTACAGCTCGTTTGATATGGTTTGAATCTTGAATTGCTTCAGATCAAAACCCAATTTAGTAAAAACACCTTCAGCATAATATTTCAGGTCGTAAAAATCTGTCGGCTGATCTGCATGATTCCAGTTTTCATCTTCACGAAGTCCGGTGATTGCCAGGTCAAGCTGTGTAAATTCCTGATAGGGAGCCAAAGCTTTTTCGGGTGTGCTCTTTTTTTCATTATCATATTGATATACATTGCCAAACTCAAAGCATTTCAGATTTGGGTTTTTGCGGTTTGTATTGTAGGCAATGGTTTCGAGCAGGCCAAAAACCAGTGTTTGCCGCATCACATCCAGCTCGTTGCTCAACGGATTCAGTATTTTAACATTTTTGTTTTGGTCAAAATCCGGATGCTTAATTGTGTAGGCAGATTTGGTAAGTGAGTTGTTCATCACTTCGTAAAAGCCATTAAAAGCCAGCATATCAGCAATTTGTTGCTGAATCTGATCGGTTTTGTTTTTCTCACCAGCGTGAACAGCGGCATTTACTTTTTCAGGAATGCGGATATTGTTGTAACCATAAATGCGTAAGATTTCTTCTACCACATCGGCCGGACGATACACATCAATTTTAAAACCCGGAATCTCCATCTCAATAAATTCAGGAGATTGGCTGAGAATTTTCATGCCGAGATCCTCCAAAATCGGACGTACGATATCAGGCTCAATTGTTTGACCAGCCACTTTGTTCAGGTAATCAAAAGTGAGCTTTACTTTGGCTGGTTCAATATTTTTGGCCAGCACATCTTTTATTTCGGAACTGATTTTTCCGTTGGCTATTTCCTGCATTAGCAGCAGGGCTCTTTTCAATGCGTAGGCTGTGATATTGATATCGGTTCCACGCTCAAAACGAAAAGAAGCATCGGTTTGCAGTCCGTGATATCGTGCAGTTTTGCGAATATAACGGGAATCGAAACAGGCACTTTCCAGAAAAATAGCTTTTGTGTCAGCTGTTACGCCTGAATCCAAGCCACCAAAAACACCACCGATACACATCGGAGCTTCGGCATTGCATATCATCAGGTCGTTGGCCGTTAATTTTCGTTCCTGCTCGTCAAGGGTAACAAAAGCTGTGTCAGCAGCCAGCGTTTTTACTATGATTTTATTTCCCGTAATGGCTTTGGCATCAAAAGCATGAAGCGGCTGACCGGTTTCAAACAACACGTAATTGGTGATGTCAACGATATTGTTAATTGGTCTCACACCGATTGCTTTCAATCTGTTTTGCATCCATTCGGGCGAAGGGCCAACCTTTAATTCGCTGATTGTACTTCCGGTATAGCGTGGACAGGCAGTTGTATTTTCAACCTCAATTTTGATGTCAAGGTTTTGATTGTCAACTGAAAACTCATCTACAGCGGGCATTTGCAATTTGTATTTCTGACTGCCATTGCGATGATTTAAGGCAGCGGCCAGGTCTCTTGCCACGCCAAGATGCGACATGGCATCGGAGCGGTTTGGTGTTAATCCAATTTCAAAAACAACATCTTGTTCAATATTAAAAAGACTGGCAGCCGGGATTCCAATTTTGGTTTCATCGGGCAGCACCATAATGCCATCATGCGAATCGCCAAGCCCCAGCTCATCTTCGGCACAGATCATACCTTCGGACACTTCGCCTCTGATCTTGCTTTTTTTGATTTCAAAAGCGGCATCACCGCTATAAAGCGTAGTGCCAACTGTGGCTACCAGCACTTTTTGACCAGCTGCTACATTAGGAGCACCGCAAACAATAGCAAGGGGTTCTTCTCCACCCACATCCACTGTTGTAAGGCTCAACCTGTCAGCATTTGGATGCTGCACACAGCTTAAAACTTTCCCCGTAACTATGCCTTTCAGGCTTCCTTTTACTGATTCGAAAGGGATAATGTCTTCTACTTCAAGGCCGGTAGCCGTTAATACCTCTGCCACTTCTTCTGCAGGTAAGTTGCAATTGATATACTGTTTCAGCCAGTTATAAGATATCTTCATGGATCTTAGCTAATTTTAATGTGGACAAATTCTCTGTCCGATGCAATTCGGTTTGTCAGATTTTTCCTGGATGCAAAAGTACAAATTAATGTCAATCTGTCATGTTTATTAAGTATGCAACAGCATGCATTCTTTGAGTCCACTCCGAAAAGTCAATTTGCTCCTAAATCCTTCAAAGGGGACTTTCTAAAACTGCTGATTTTTAGCTTTTTGGAGTCGACTCATTCTTTGCAATTTTTAACCTATCTGACCCCAGTCGAATGATTGACGAAAATGAGCAAGGAAATAGTTCCTTGTGATTTGATTTTCTTCTTTCAGCAGTTTTGGATCATCATCAAGCAATTGATTCACAATAGCTCTAACGTGTTTTATCAGTTTTTCGTCTTTTACAAGATCACCAATTTTTAGTCCCACAGGGCCTGATTGTCTTGTCCCTTGTGTTTCGCCAGGTCCTCTGAGTTCCAGGTCAACTGCAGCAATCTCGAAACCATCGGTGGTGCGAACCATGGTAGCCATGCGTTTTTTGCCATCGGCAGAGAGTTTGAAATCGGTCATTAAAATGCAATACGATTGATCAGCACCTCGCCCTACCCTTCCTCTTAACTGATGCAGCTGCGACAAGCCAAAACGATCGGCATGCTCGATGATCATCACGCTGGCATTGGGAATATTAACACCTACTTCGATCACTGTGGTGGCGACCATAATATGTGCCTGCTTTTTGATGAAACGCTGCATTTCAAAGTCTTTGTCTTCGGCTTTCATTTGTCCGTGAACCACGCAAATGCGGTATTCTGGCTCAGGGAAATCGCGCAGCAGACTTTCATAGCCTTCCTGCAAATGGATCAGATCCAGCTTTTCGGATTCTTTAATCAGAGGGTAAACGATGTAGATTTGCCTGCCTTCGGCAATTTGTTTTTTCATGAAGCTGAGCAAACGCAAGCGTTGACTTTGATAGAGATGAATTGTTTTGACAGGTTTGCGTCCCGGAGGCAGTTCATCGATGATTGAAATATCCAGATCGCCGTATTGCGTCATGGCAAGGGTTCGTGGTATGGGGGTAGCCGTCATAACCAACATATGTGGAGGAAGATCGGTTTTTTCCCAGAATCGTGCGCGTTGGGCTACACCAAAACGGTGTTGCTCGTCTATTATGGTGAGTGCCAGCTTGTTGAACTTTACTTTTTCTTCGATCAAAGCATGTGTGCCGATAATGATTTGCAGGCTTCCATCTTCAAGTCCTTCGTGGATTGGTTTTCGGTCGCGGGCTTTGGTAGAACCAGTTAGGAGGGCAATTTTTACCGGCATATCAGCCAATAGTTCTTTGAGAGACTGAAAGTGTTGTGTGGCCAGAATTTCGGTGGGAGCCATTAAGGCAGCCTGATAGCCATTGTCCAGGGCAATAAGCATGACCATCAGTGCCACAATGGTTTTCCCGCTTCCAACATCACCTTGCAATAGTCGATTCATTTGGAATCCAGAGCCCAGATCGTGTCTTATTTCACGGATTACTTTTTTCTGTGCTTTGGTAAGCGAAAATGGCAAATAATTCTCGTAGAATAGGTTGAAGAGTTCGCCAACCGTGCTGAAAATAAGTCCTTTCATCTGCGCTTCACGCTGGCGTTTACGGAGTAGCATATTCAGCTGCAAGAAGAAGTATTCTTCAAATTTCAGGCGTCTGGTGGCAGCCTGAAGATTTTGAAGATGGGAAGGCAGATGGATTTGGGTAAAGGCCATATTCCTGTCCATCAGTTTATAGGTTAAAAGAAGGTTTTGAGGAAGATTCTCCGGAATGGCCTGATTTATTTGTCCGAGAAGATTTTTAACAAGTTTTGCAAGTTGTTTGCTGCCCAGCCCTATATTTTTGAGCTTTTCGGTAGTGCTGTAAACGCCTTCCAGACTTTCGCCTATGGGTATGATATCGGGCAGGTAATCTTCAACATCCGGATGAACAATATTGAAACGATTATTAAAAACTGATGCTTTTCCAAAGATGACATATTGTTTTCCGGGTTCGAAACGGCTTTTGATCCATTTTAAACCTTTGAACCAAACCAGCTCGATGCTTCCACTTTCATCGTGAAATTGGGCAGTAATTCTGGTGACTCTTTGTTTGCCATGCAACTGCATTTGAGAAACCTGTCCGACAAGTTGGTAATATATCTGATCGTTATTGATGTCGGCTACTTTGTGAACCTTGCTTTTATCAATATAGCGAAAAGGGAAATGAAAAAGCAGATCGCCGAAAGTAAAGATTTCAAGCTCTTTATTCAGCATTTCAGCGCGTTTTGGACCAACGCCTTTTAAAAATTCAATTTTATTATCGAGCAGATTGCGCTCCATCCAAACTGGTTTTGGTGGCTAAAATACGAAGGATATTTTTTTGAAACAGCCTGTTTAGTGTATGGATTAATCTGGTTGAAGAAAAATCCTAAGCAATTCCACCAGCTTATCAATGCTTAAAGGCTTGCTTAGATAGGCATCAAAACCTAATTCGAGGTATTGTTTTTCTTCGCCCATCATGGCATAAGCGGTTATGGCGATAACGGGCATCGCAAGGTTTTGGTGCCTGATTTGTTTGAATGCTTCTATTCCATCCATTTCGGGCATTTGAATGTCCATGATTACTAAATCGGGCTGATGCTCAACCGCCAGATCAAGGGCTATTAATCCGTTTGATGCATGTAAAACATTTAAATTGAGTTTTTTAAGCATCGTTTTGATCAGAAAGAAATTGGTGTCAACATCCTCTGCAACGAGTATTGTTTTCCCTTTAAAACTAGGTAAATTAGGATAGTGGGGTGCCTGGTCCTCTAATAAAAATGTTTGATTTTCGGAACCGGCAGGCAGTGTAAAATAAAATGCTGTTCCTTTACCCTGTTGTGATTCTACCCAAATCTTGCCGTTTAATAATTCAACTAGATGCTTGGTGATGGCAAGTCCTAATCCAGTGCCGCCAAACATGCGCGTATGCGAATCGTCTGCTTGCCTGAAGCGTTCAAAAACTACATCCAGCTTTTGTTCGGGGATGCCAATGCCGGTGTCTCTGACAAAAAACTCATAAGAACCATTGATACACAAGGCTCCGAATTCGATTTCGCCAACCTGTGTAAATTTCATGGCATTACTCAAAAGATTAGTCAGGATTTGTTGCAAACGTAATCTGTCGGTTGTGATTAAAGCCGAATTAAGTTCTTCTTGGTGTGTGAGCAAAAGCTTTACATGTGATTTTCCGGTTCTGTCCATTTGTTGGCGGAATCCTTGCAGCATTTCATCCATCAGATCGAGCAGCCTGAATTCGGAGGGTTGGATTTTTAATTCACCAGCTTCAATTTTCGAAATATCGATGATGTCGTTGATCAGATTTAGGAGCAGCCTGCCGCTCGACTTGATCATTTCGATGAACTCCATTTTTTCTTCAGGGCTGTATTCATCCGTCGAAAGCAGATCAGAAAACCCAAGTATGGCATTCATCGGCGTTCTGATTTCGTGACTCATATTGGCCAGAAAAGCAGATTTTAGACGGTCAGAATCTTCGGCTTTATTTTTTGCCTCCACAAGTTCGTTTTCAAAGTTTTTACGCTGGGTCACATCTTCAAAAACGCTTACGATGCCTGCAAATTCTTCTGCATTAAACATGGTTGCGGCCTTATAGTGGATGTGTCGGATTTGCTGGTCGAGACGAATTCTGAATTCGGCTTCAAATACCCCTTCTTTGTCTTTATGCGCATTTTGCCAGATGATATCCATTTTATTGCGGTCTTCAAGCAAAATATTTCTGAACCACATCCCATCAATGAATGATTGCTTGGGAAGGCCAAGAATCTCGGTCAGGTTTTGATTTACAAAAATTATTTTTCCCTGTGTATCGGTAACAGCTATGCCGAGGGGAGAGGTTTCGCTTATTTTTCTGAACTTTTCTTCGCTTTGTTTTAAGGATTGAAAGGTCTGATCCAGGGTGGCCATTTGTTTTTTTAGTTCCTGAGTTCGCTCCTCCACGCGTTCTTCCAGTTGGAGATTAGTGATTTCGAGCAACCGACTTTTGCGTCTGTTTCGCCTGACAATAGAGATTAGCAGAAAAACGATCAATACTAATATGGTGGCAAGTAAAGCAAAAACGATATAACGTATTCTGAGTGATTGCTGGGATAGTTGCAAACGCAAGATCTCATTTTCATCATCAAGCTGTTTGGTTTGATACCGAACTCTTATTTCAGTCATCTCGTGGTGACGGCGTTCGTTAACCAGAGTATCTTTTAATTTATTGGCCAATAGTAAGTTATCATAGGCTGTTTTAAAGTCTTGTTGAGCACTTGCGATTTTCTGTCGTAAGATATAATTGTATAACAATATATTTTTTTCGTTTGTTTTTTCGGCCAACTCTTTGGCTTTCCCGAGGTAATTTAATGCTTCTTCATATTTACCCTGTTCATAAAGATATTCTGCCATCTGGTTATATACCTGACTGAGCCCAAAATCAGCTTTAGCTTGCAAATACACAGCCTCCACTTCTTTTAGGTATCTCATAGCATCTTCATGCCTGTCTAATTTAAACATTACTTTGGCCAGATTAGCTTTGGTATTAGCCGTTTGGGCGGGCATGTAATATTTGTCGTAGATATTGAGTGCGGCAATAAAATAATCCAGGGCACGAGCCAGATTACCCATTTCTAAAAATACGGTTCCCAATGCGTTTTGCGAATAGGCTATTTGTGGCTCATCGTTTAAAAATTCTTTGATTACCAGGGCATCAGTATGGTATTTAATGGCCTGCTCGTAATCTTTATAAAAGAAATGAACCTGGCCGATATTTGCCAGTGTAAAAGCTGTTCCAGCGCTATCGTTCATTTCCTTGAAATCACGCAACGATTCCAGGTGCAAAGCAAATGCTTTTTCGTAGATGTGCAATTTACGATAGCAAACGGCTTCTTCGTTTCGTATTTCGGCTTTAAGTTTTTTAGTGCCCAGAGAATCAGCAAGTGGCATGGCTGCCCGTGCATATTCAATGCCGGAAGCAGGATCAATATTGCGAAGGCTTTTGATGAGTGATTTGTAAGTTTCGAGTTTGGCTATTCCGGCTGTTAATTCAAGCTGATTGCGGAGGCTGTCTGCAATTTTATGACTGTCGGTTTGTGCCTGAAGGCTGGCCTGAAGGCAGGCCTGAACCGAAAACAGCACAAAAAAAAGAATTACGCGGGTAAAAGATATTTTCATGCCGAATTAGTTTATCCAGACCTGGCTAATGATTGAGCACCACAAAAATAACAAAGCTTTTCGACAATTGAAAATTGCCCTGCGTGATTTTATTGTTTCAGATGTTTTTGCAGCAGCGAAATGAGTTGATTACAGTCAATAGGTTTTGAAAGGTAATCGTCGAAAGGGGCGTTGCTTCTGTCAAAAGATGAGGTGTCTGTAAAGGTTGAATGGGATATTACTTTTAAATCGGGCCTTAGTTTTTTGATAATGAGGGTGGTTTCCAGGCCATCGATTCCAGGCATGTTATAATCCATTAAAATTGCACTGAGATTGGTTTCTTTTTTTACTATTTCAATAGCTTCATAGCCATTTTCGGCCCAGCTCACCAACATCCCGTTTCTCAAAAGCATGGCTTTGATCAGTAGAAAATTTACTTTCAAATCATCCACTACAAGTATATGTTTGTTAGCTGTCATTCGCACCTCCATTTCAGGAATTATCTTATCGATTCATTAGCATTTAATATGCCAAATACATAAATGACTTATTGTCAATTATATAAAGCTTTAGTCCAAATGGATAAAAGTTCTAGATATGGATTAAATTCCTGAAAGTGGAATAAATCTAAAAATAAAACTATAAATTTTCGTTAAAATAATTGGTTATCATTTTAATCAGGTGAGCGCGGTCTTTTCCTCTAACATTGTGTTCGTGGCCTGGATAAACAAAATAATCTACCAGCCTGCCTTCATTTACAGCTGCTTTGAGGAACGCCAGGCTATGTTGCCAAACCACCACCGGATCGTTTGTTCCGTGAATGATCAACAGTTTTCCTTCCAGCTCTTTTACTTTGTTAATCAAACTGGCTGATTCGTAACCTTCCGGATTTTCATCGGGTGTGTCCATATAGCGTTCGCCATACATGATTTCGTAATATTTCCAATCGATAACCGGACCACCGGCCACTGCCACCTTAAATATCTCGGGATGGTGTAGTTTCAGGCTGATCGACATAAAACCACCGTAGCTCCAGCCGTCAACACCAATCCGGTTTTGATCTACAAAAGGCAGTGTTTTTAAATAGTTTATACCAGTAAGCTGGTCTTTGATTTCTGTTTTGCCAAGCTGCCTGTGAATGATTTGTTCAAATTCGGCACCCCGATTGGCAGAGCCACGATTGTCGAGCGTGAAAACGATATAACCCTGTTGGGCAAGATAATTCAGATAAAAATTAGCTCCACCCAGCCAACTGTTGGTAATTAATTGAGCATGAGGACCTCCGTAAACATATACAATCACCGGATATTTTTTTGTGCTATCCAGATTGGGTGGCGTTATCATACGGGCATAAAGTGTTGTTCCATCCTCAGCTTCCAGTTCCATTATTTGTGTTTTCCCTAAGACATAGTCTTTAAGCGGATCTTTTGATTGCAATAAAGTTTTGATCACCTTGCCTTTTCCATCAGTCAATTGAATTGTGTTGGCAGTTTCCAGGTTGCTGTATGAATCCAGGATGTATTTCCCGTTTTTGGACACAGAAACATGATGAGTGCCGGCTGTTTCCGTTAATCGAATCATTTTGCCTTTTTGATGGTCAAGTTTATAAAGATGTCTTTCCAGCGGACTTTCGGCTGTGGAATAGAAATAAACAAATTTCCCGGAAGCATCGAAGAATGGCTCGGCAGTGATCATCCAATTTCCTGAAGTCAGTTGCTTAATCAGCTCTCCTTTAGTGGAATAAAGGTACATATGTCGGAACCCGTCTCTTTCGCTTAACCAAATGAATTGATCTGGTTGATTTGGCAGAAAGTAAGCCGGAAACTGTGGTTCAACATATTGCGGGTCTTTTTCTTCGAAAAGGGTTTTCTCAAAACTGCCATCTGCTGAGTTGTAGGCATTAAATTTGAAATGATTTTGCTCCCGATTCAGGATTCCGATGTAAATTCTTTCGCCTGAAGGATCCCAGCTGACGGCTGTAAGGTACTGTTCTGCAGGTTCTCCGGTTTCAATTGTAACTGTGTTTTCGCTTGTCAGATCATAAACCTTTAATTTTACTTCATGGCTTTTCATGCCGGCCATGGGATAAGGTTCATATTTGAGTGTGGCTATACGCTCATCGGTATTGACAAGCGGATAATTGGTCACCATGCGCTCGTCCATCTGATAAAAAGCCAGTTTGAGGCCATCTTTCGACCAGAAAATGCCACCGCTGATTCCAAATTCGTTTCGGTGAACCGATTGCCCGCTCACAACGCCTTTTGGTTCGTCAGTAATTTGAATATGATTTTCGCCCTTAGCAATAAAAAGATTGTTATCTATGGTGTAGGCAGTTTGCAAATTCTGTTCGAAAACGACTTTATTTGCTGCGTTTTCCGGAAAACTTGTGATCTGTTTGATCGTCCCGAAATCGGCAGAAAGTTGTAAGAGTTTATCCTGATAAAAAAACCAGCCGCTGCCATCTTCCAGCCAATTGATAGCAGGAAACCGCTTCAGACTGTCAAGTTGCTGTTTCGAGTTGAGCGCATTGAGATTATTAAGTGTGAGGAGTACCTTGGTTTTGCCTGATTTTGAATCGGTTAGCCACAAGGTATCTTTTTCGAAATGCTGGTAACTATCGGTGTGGCTAAACCATTTTAACTGTTGCATCCGTTCCGGAAACAAAGCCGGATTCATCCAGGCGGCATCTGTTTCAGTTAGTTGTTTGTTCTGAGCAAAAAGGCCTTGACTGGTAAAAGCCAGCAACATCAATACTAAAAGCTGTAATTTTTTCATCATATGAAGCTGAAATAGGAATTAGCCCGCAAATTAAAGAAAATCTGCAATTGAGCCTGAAAAGAAAAAGTATGAGGTGTGGTTCACTATACTTAGTGGATCATATGAACAGCATCGGCAAACGATTTCAGCAGTTCAGGATTGTTTTCTAAAGCATTGCCAACCACTACGATATCAGCTCCTGCATTCACGGCATTGGCTGCCATCTCGGGTGTTTTTAGCCCGCCGCCAATAATCAATGGCACATCGATGCTGCCTTTTACTGCTTTGATCATGGATTCGGGTACTGGATTATATGCACCTGAACCGGCGTCCATAAAAATTAATTTCATGCCCAACATTTCGCCTGCCATAGCCGTGCACAGGGCAATCTCATTTTTGTCGGATGGAATCGGAACGCTGTTGCTCATATAACTTACTGTGGTTGGTTTTCCGCTGTCGATAAGCATATAACCCGTCGAAATTACTTCAAGGCCTGCAAGTTTTAGGTAAGGAGCCGAGATAACATGCCGGCCAATCAGCATTTCCGGATTACGACTGGAGATCAGGCTTAAAAACAGAAATGCATCTGCTTTTTTGCTGAGTTGTAGCGAATTGCCGGGGAAAATAACAACAGGAATATCAGTTAGTGTTTTAAGTATTTTGATACAACTATCCATATTATCATTGGTGAGCAGGCTGCCACCAACAAAAAAGAAATCAACTGCGGCCTCTTTGGCATTTAGGGCCAGTGCAGTAATAGTTTTGTCAGTGGGCTTATCCGGATCTACCAGCACAGCGATTTTTGTTCCCGGAGAATTGAGTTGGTTGTAAACATTCATAATTTGGTGCTTATTGTTTGGAAAATCAGCAACTATACGCGTCACGAAATTAATAATTCCACTTAACCAATCGGCTTATCCGGAAGGTAAATTTTTGTCAACCGCATTGATCAGGATAGTAGTGGATTTTTTAAGCTATTTAAGAACAGGAAGATAGAAGATTTCTGGTTTAAAAAACGGCTTCAGCAATTTTCCTTATATTATCAGATTTCCCCATGGTATAAAAATGCAAAACGGGAGTGTTTTTAGCGATGAGTTCTTTGGCTTGCGCGATAGTCCATTCAACACCCAATTGCCTTACAGCTTTGTTGTCTTTGCATTTTTTGATTTCTTTAACGAGGGTTTCCGGCAGATCGATGTGAAATGTTTGTGGTAGTTTTTGCAAATGAGAAAGCACCGAAACAGGCTTTAAACCAGCTATCACAGGCACATTGATTCCGGCAGCACGACAGCTGTCAACAAAATTGAAATACTTCTGGTTATCAAAAAACATCTGGGTTACAATATAAGAAGCACCAGCATCAATTTTGGCTTTCAAATGTTGCAGATCGCTTTCCAGGTTGGGCGATTCGATGTGTTTTTCGGGGTAGCCTGCTACACCCATGCAAAAATTAGTTGGCGTTGAATTCTGCAGATCATCTTCCAGGTATTTCCCCTGATTAAGGTTTTGAACCTGTTTCACCAGATCAATGGCATGGGCATGGCCGCCAGGTTCTGCCTGAAAATATTTTACCGAAGGCTGTGGATCGCCCCGCACGATCAGCAGGTTTTTCACACCAAGAAAATGAAGGTCAATCAAAGCGTTCTCAGTTTCCTCACGGGTGAAGCCTCCGCAGATGATATGGGGCACCACATTGGCATGATAACGATACATCAAGGCAGCTGCAATGCCAACAGTTCCTGGACGTTTGCGAACAGTTTTCTTTTCGAGCAGGCCGTTTTGAAGCTGTTTGTATTCAAATTCTTCCTGATGGTAGGTTACATTTACAAAAGCGGGTTCAAAATCCATCAGCGGCTCAACAGCCTGCTGGATATGCTCGAAATGCTGGCCTTTAAGGGGTGGCAAAATTTCGAAGGAAAACAAAGTTTTATCAGATTTTGCAATTTGTGAGGTAAGGCCGGGTAGTTCGAGCATGGCTTAGTAGTTGAGGTTTGCGTTTAAAAGTCTTTCCGTTTCAGTTATCGACCTATCGATGCGTTTGCTGTAATCTTCTATCTGATCCTTGCTGATTTTTCCCACATTAAAATACTGCGCATAAGGATGTGCAAAATAAAAACCGCTTACTGATGCTGCCGGATACATGGCATAATTTTCGGTAAGTTGCACACCAGTATGTTTTTCGGCTTCAAGCAGGTCGAACAGCTTGCGTTTTTCGGAATGTTCCGGACAGGCCGGATAGCCCGGTGCAGGCCTGATGCCCTGGTAGCTTTCTTTCAATAAGTCGTTGATGTCCATGTTTTCGTCAGGAGCATAGGCCCATATTTCTTTTCGTACTACAACATGCAGGTATTCGGCAAAGGCTTCGGCCAGACGATCGGCAAGTATTTTGGACATGATCGCATTGTAATCATCATTTTGTGATTCAAAGTGATCCACTAACTCTCTTGTTCCGTGGCCGGCTGATACTACAAAACCGCCAAGATAATCCATTATTCCTGCCTCTTTTTGCGCAATAAAATCGGCTAGACAAAGATTGGGATAGCCTTGATTTTTTTGCTGTTGGTTGCGTAGAAACTCAAAACGAGTAAGCTGCAAATCATGGTTTTCGGGCTTGAAAACCTGCACGCTGTCCTCAACTGCCAGTGCCGGAAATATGCCGGCTACACCTTTGGCCGTAAGAAGTTTGTTCTGAATGATATGATCCAGTAACTTTTGGGCATCATCAAAAAGTTTACGGGCTTCATCGCCTTTGACCGGATCGTCAAAAATTTGTGGATACTTGCCATTTATCCGCCAGGAATGGAAAAAGAAAGTCCAGTCGATATAGGGTTTTAAGAGATTCAAATCCAAATCATTGATAACCGTTATCCCGGGTTTTAGAGGTTTTTTGATTGTATGTGTTGAAAATTCACCTTTGAAGCGATTAGCCCGGGCAGTTTCGAGGCTTACATAGCTATCTCCGATTTTCGATTGTTGATATTTTTGACGTAAATGCTCATATCTCGTACTGATTTCCAACTGAAAAGCCTGCTTTTTTGTTTCATTTCCAAGTAACTGACTTATTACCTGAGTAACCTTGGAAGCATCTCTCACATGAATTACAGGAGCCTCATACGCAGGCGAGATTTTTACAGCGGTATGCACTTCAGAAGTTGTGGCACCACCGATCAGTAAAGGGATTTTCATTTTTCTGTCGTGCATTTCAGTGGCCACATGGGTCATTTCTTCCAGCGAAGGTGTAATCAAGCCGCTGAGACCGATAATATCGACATTTTCTCTGACAGCAGTTTCCAGGATTTTTTCGGCAGGAACCATCACGCCGAGGTCGATCACTTCGTAATTATTGCAGCCCAGCACTACACCTACGATGTTTTTGCCAATGTCATGAACATCACCTTTCACAGTGGCCAGCAGCACTTTACCGGCCGAGCTGCTGATGCTGGTTTTTTCTGCTTCAATATACGGGAGCAATACCGCCACCGCTTTTTTCATTACACGGGCACTTTTAACCACCTGCGGTAAAAACATCCGGCCGTCGCCAAAAAGTTCACCCACCACATTCATTCCATCCATCAAAGGTCCTTCAATCACATCCAATGCCCGCGGAAAGTCAGTTCTCACATTTAGCACATCTGCTTCGATATGTTCAGCATTTCCTTTTACCAGTGCATGTTTGATGCGTTCGGGGAGCGGAAGTTCCCTCCAGGTGTCTGCTTTTTCGCTTTTTACAGTTGATTTTTGAGCCTGTGCTGCAAAGGCTAAAAGTTTTTCAGTGGCATCCGGTTTGCGGTTGAGTACCAGGTCTTTGGAAAGCTCAAGCAAAGCGGGCTCAATTTCATCATAAATCTGTATCATTCCCGGGTTTACAATGCCCATATCCATCCCGGCTTTGATGGCGTGAAACAGAAAAACAGTATGAATGGCTTCGCGCACAATGTCGTTTCCGCGAAAGGCAAAGGACAGATTACTCACACCACCGCTTACCTTGGCAAAAGGCAGATTTTCCTTTATCCAGCGGGTAGCATTGATGTAATCAACGGCATAATTATTATGTTCTGAGATGCCGGTTCCGATAGCCAGAATATTGGGATCGAAGATGATATCCTCGGGAGGGAAATCAATTTTTATGGTAAGCAAATCGTACGCTCGTTGGCAAATCTCGATTCTGCGGGCATAATCTGCTGCTTGTCCGCTTTCATCAAAGGCCATAACCACAGCAGCAGCACCATATTTTTTAATCTTGTTGGCTTGATCCAAAAAGACTTTTTCTCCTTCTTTCAGGCTGATGGAGTTGACGATAGCTTTGCCCTGCACACATTTCAGGCCGGCTTCGAGCACTTCCCAGCGCGAGGAGTCGATCATCACCGGAAGTTTTGCGATGTCAGGATCGGCCATCAGTAGGTTTAGAAAAGTTACCATTTCGTGTTTGGCATCCAGCAAACCATCGTCCATATTGATGTCCAAAACCTGTGCGCCGCCTTCAACCTGATGACGGGCTATGCTAAGGGCTTCTTCATATTTCTTTTCGCGGATGAGGCGGGCAAATTTTCGGGAACCGCTTACATTGGTTCGTTCGCCAATATTGACAAAATTTTGCTGCCTGTTGACTTTTACTGGTTCAAGACCCGAAAAAATTGTTTCGTGATTATTTTCCGGAATTTTTCGTGCTTTGGCTTTAAATGTCAGATTAGCAAAGGATTGGATGTGTTTTGGTGTGGTGCCACAGCAACCACCTATTATATTAACAAAACCATGCTCAACGAAATCGTGAAGATGACCTGCCATGATTTCGGGGCTTTCGTCGTATTCACCAAATTGATTGGGAAGACCGGCATTGGGATAAGCACTAACCGGCAAACTGGCTTTTTTGCTTAGTTCTTCAATATAGGGGCGCATTTGAGCCGCTCCCAGGGCACAATTTAGCCCGATGCTAATCAAATCGACATGTTTTACGGAGGTTAGGAACGCTTCAACTGTTTGCCCGGAGAGGGTTCGTCCGCTGGCATCAGTAATCGTTCCGGAAAGCATTACACCTAATTTGCGGCCAAGCTTTTCCTGTAGGTTTTGAACGGCAAAAAGTGCTGCTTTGGCATTTAGGGTGTCGAAAACTGTTTCAATCAATAACACATCCGCTCCGCCATCTATAAGTGCTTCGGCTTGTTCAAAATAGGTTTCGACAAGCTGATCGAAGCTGACTGCACGAAAGCCGGGATCATTCACATCGGGCGACATGGATGCGGTTTTGTTGGTGGGGCCTAATGCTCCGGCAACAAAGCGTGGTTTATCAGGCTGTTTTGTTGTGTATTCATCAGCAGCTTTCCGGGCCAGTTGAGCTGAAGCAAAATTCAATGCTTTCACTTGGCGTTCCAGACCATAATCGGCCTGCGAAATGCGGTTGGCATTAAAAGTATTGGTTTCGATGATATCGGCTCCGGCATCCAGATAGGCACAATGGATTTTATAGATGAGTTCAGGCTGCGTAAGCGAAAGCAAATCGTTATTGCCTTGCTGCGGGAAAGGATGATTGGCAAAAAGCGCACCGGCATAATCCTTGGCCTTGAGTTTTTCCTGCTGAATCATTGTTCCCATTGCCCCATCAAGCACAAGTATTTTAGTTTTGAGGAGTTCTTTAAGTTGTTCGAGGCGGTTAATCATGGCAAAATAGTTTGTGCAACAAAGAATGCATCACAAAAGTAGTGAGTGACGGGAAGGTACAAAATGGCAATTAATTGCTGCATGGGTTTTTACTTATTTAATTTATCATCACCTGACCAAAGGCCGGTTTAGGTTTTAGCACCACTCCTTACAGGGAAGGTTGCTAGAGCTTCGTTGAGCCTAATCTCTCCACTCTTCTTTATAAATCAAACAGACCCTTACAATGGATTGAGGAGGTCAATTTGAAATACGATGGTGCAAAATAACAACAAATCTTGTGTTTTTGCAATTATTTGTATTTAATCTAAATTGCAACAATATCTTTGATTTCATAAACAACACACTCACAGATAATTAAATCAAGTCACCCGAGTTATATGAGTGATACAACACAACAATTACCTGCTGTTTTTTGTTACAATCTGATAAAAACTGCTAATTTTGCAGCCCTTTTTAATGATCTAAAAAACTATTTAGCAAAAAGTTATGAATAATACCATGACAGCAAATGAAGTCCGATACAAGATTGCCGACATCAAATTGGCATCCTGGGGACAGAAAGAAATTGAAATAGCCGAGAAAGAAATGCCCGGCCTGATGTCGCTGCGCGAGAAATATGGCAAGGAGCAGCCTTTGAAAGGTGCCCGGATTTCAGGATCCTTGCATATGACCATTCAAACAGCCGTTTTAATTGAAACTTTACAGGCCCTGGGTGCTGAAGTACGCTGGGCAAGTTGTAATATTTTCTCAACACAGGATCATGCGGCAGCGGCTATTGCTGCCAAAGGAGTTCCTGTGTTTGCCTGGAAGGGCGAAACTTTGGAAGAGTATTGGTGGAGTACCAAGCAAGCCCTGACTTTTGATGATGGCCTCGGTCCTGACCTTATCGTTGATGATGGTGGCGATGCCACTCTGATGATTCACAAAGGTTATGAGATTGAGCAAAATCCGGAATTACTCAAGAAGACCCCCGGGAGCAATGAGGAAAAAGCATTGTTGAAAATACTTCAGGAGACTTATTTAGAAAACCCAAAACACTGGCACGAAACCGTGAAAAGGTGGAAGGGTGTTTCGGAAGAAACCACAACCGGCGTTCACAGGCTTTATCAGATGAAAGAAGCAGGGAAATTGCTTGTTCCTGCCATCAATGTGAATGATTCTGTTACCAAGTCGAAATTTGATAATCTTTATGGTTGCCGCGAATCGCTGGCCGATGGTATCAAACGTGCCACGGATGTGATGCTGGCCGGAAAAGTGTGTGTGGTTTTGGGTTATGGCGATGTGGGCAAAGGTTCTGCAAAATCGCTCAAAGCTTATGGTGCACGCGTTTTGGTTACCGAGATCGACCCCATCTGCGCACTTCAGGCTGCCATGGAAGGTTACGAGGTTACCACTATTGATGAAGCATTGAAGATTGGAAATATTTTTGTTACCACTACTGGTAACAAAGATGTTATCACACTCGAACATATGCGTCGGATGAAAGACCAGAGCATCGTGTGTAATATTGGACATTTCGATAATGAAATTCAGGTTGACGCCTTGAACACTGCTGATGATATAGAAAGGATTAATATCAAACCTCAGGTTGATAAATATGTAATGCCTCAGGGCAATGCAATTTATTTGCTTGCTGAAGGCCGCCTGGTAAATTTGGGCTGTGCTACTGGCCATCCCAGCTTTGTAATGAGCAATTCCTTTACCAATCAAACGCTTGCACAGATTGACCTCTGGAAAAATCGCGACAATTACGAAATTGATGTTTACCGTTTGCCCAAACACCTGGATGAAGAAGTTGCCCGCTTGCATCTGGAACAAATTGGTGTAAAACTGACAAAACTTACCAAAGAGCAGGCTGATTATCTTGGTGTTCCTGTTGAAGGGCCTTATAAACCAGATCATTACAGATATTAATGTCTTTTGGTATAATAAAAAAAACACCTTTCGTAATGTTCGGAAGGTGTTTTTTTTTGTGAAAGAATCTGCTTTAGCAAAACATCAGTTGTAAATCCGTAAAAGTTGTCCGTTGTAAGTTGTGTGGTATTGAATCAAAGGCCATTTTCCATCACCTTCAACAATGCTTCCGTTGAGTAAGAGATACGAAATGTCGTTGCATTCATCGTAGGCCATTGGATAATAATCACCTACAACAAGTCGTGTACATTCATTTCCTTCGCAGCAGCGGTTTGGCTCGTTTGGTGGCATACGATCGTAGGCCAAAAACTCATTTTGGGTCATACGATATACAATAATTCCACGGCTTGGCGGATCGGCAGTCAAATACATCCAGCCGCCAACAGTGTTTAATTCCTGATAAAAGGTCCCGTTAGGGTCAATGGTAAAATTGATATAAACCTTGGGATCATTAGGGTTAATCTCTTCTTTACGACAAGCCGAAAGAATAAAGATCAGCACCAGGATTGTGGTAATGAATCCTGAATTATAGGGTCTAATTTTTGGCATGATAGCAAGATAACGCACAACGAAAGTCATTATTACGCATATAAAGAAAGAATATTTTTTGGCAAAGATAGTTTGCTTTAGGATGTAGTAGGAGAATTGCTGCTGTGTGATTTAAATTTTTGTAGGTTTGTTAACTGAATTTTAAGATGAAGGCTAATTTCATAATAAGATTTTTGGGTTTGTTTGGTTTTATGGTGCTGGTAATGACTATGCAGTCATGTAGCTTATTAGAGCGACCAGGCGCAGTAAAGAAAAACCAGAAAATTGAACGTGAGCTACAACGTCAGGCTGATAAGGAATATGAACAGGCGCAGAAACAGCATCTCGAAATGCAGTCGGACGCTACCCGGAAAATGATGAAAAAGATGGAACGAAAGAACAAAAAATGGCTGAGATCCAAAAAGCGCTAAACAAGCCGGTTTTATTAAGTTTAATTTCCGGATTGGCTGAGATAAAACGTTTCGGTCTTATTTTGATTTTGTTTTTTGGTTCGATTTTCAATCCGTTTGCCCTGGCCCAGCAAATTCCTGACAGGCTTGTCTTTGAGCGTATTTTGTCAGAAAATGTGCGTATCGAAAAAGGACTGAGCCAGAATACCGTAAATACTATGATTCAGGACTCCGAAGGTTTTATGTGGTTTGGCACCTGGGATGGATTGAATCGTTATGACGGATATAATTTTTTGATTTACAACAAAAGTAATGGCTTAAGCAACGAAACCATCAGGGCCTTGTTTCAGCGTAATGATACACTTTGGGTTGGAACAGAATACGGCCTCAATATTTTGCAAATGTCCACTGGTGAAATCTATAGTTTTTACCATGATGAACAGGATTCGACGAGCTTGAGCAGCAATATGATCAACCATATCTTTGAAGATCATCTTGGTGTGATCTGGATAAGTACGGATGCCGGCTTATCGGCTTTCAGGCCGGCTGTTGGGGGTTTTTCGCGTGTGATTAGCAGAGACTATGGTAATCCGCTGAGAAGCAACAATATGAATATGGCCACACAAGATTCGCTGGATAATTATTGGATTGCCACAAGTTATGGATTGGTGTTGTATGAGATCGAAAATCAGAGTTTGACAAGGTTTTTTCACATTTCTGGAGATTCCAGTAGTTTGCCGGATAATCATGTAAATGCACTGGCATTTGATCAATCTGGAAGGTTATGGGTTGGTACAAGAGCTGGCTTATGCCAGTATATACCGGAAAGCCGTAACTTTAAAACCATAGATTATTATGGACAATTAAAACCTGAAATTACAACAATTCATGTTGATGGCAATCATGGTTTGTGGCTGGGTACGAATGGTGATGGGCTAATTTATTATTGTTTTAGCGATAATACGTTCAAACAGTTTGAGCATCTTGCCAACAGACCCTATTCAATTTCTGACAACAGAATATATTCATTGTATAGCGATCATTATAATAACTTGTGGGTTGGTACATTTAATGGTTTGAATAAACTCGACAGCAGATCGCCAAAGTTTCGGCTATACAGATCGCAGCCATCACTGGAATATGGTTTTGTGAATAATTCGGTGTGGACTTTTTTGGAGGCTGAGAACGGGAAAATCTGGATTGGAACGGATCATGGCATAACCATTGCTGACAGGAAACAAAACACTTTTGAATTATTGATACCCAGGCAGGAAGCAAAGTTTGGTATTTCGCAAAACCTTGTCAGAAGCTTGTTTCGCGACAGTAAAGGGTTTTACTGGATTGGTTTTAGAAACAGTGGTTTAAGCCGGTATGATCCTACAACTAAAACGTTCAGGCATTTTGAATCAGATCCTAAGGATTCCAATTCGCTGCCTAATAATTATGTTACAGATATTCAAGAGGATAGTCTTGGTCGCATTTGGGTTGCCACCGATGATGGCCTGGCGCGTCTGAATGAAACATCAGATGGGTTTATAGTGTACAGAAATCAGAATAACAAAACTGGTAGTTTCTCCCTGAACAGGGTTTATGACTTATTTATTGATCGTTCAGGTAGATATTGGCTGGCAACACTTACCGGATTAGCCTTATACAATTATCAGGATGATACGTTTATGCTTTTTCAAAGTAACGATCCCGACAGAGAGATCTTTACAACAGGTAGAGATAAGCTTTTTTCGATTACTGAACATAGTGATGGAAGCCTGTGGATGGGAACACGAGGAGAGGGCTTGCTGGTTTTTAATCCTGAAACCGGGCAATTTAAACGATTCACCGAAAAGAACGGATTGTCGAATAACGTAACCTATAAAGCACTGGAAGATTCAAATGGAATTATATGGATAACAACAAATTGGGGACTTTCGCGCTATAACCCGACAGATTCAAGTTTTAGTAAATATGATGTAACGGATGGATTACAAAGCAACGAGTTTAATCTGAATGCAGCCATGTTAGCCGCCGATGGTGAAATTTATATTGGTGGCATGAATGGATACAATGTGTTTTATCCGGATGAGATACTGGTGAATACTAATCCGCCTCCCATTCGAATTACGGCTTTTAAGAAGTTTAACCTGCTTCAGCAAAAGAATTTTAGGGATGGTGATACGATTATTCTGAACTATGATGATAATTATTTCGCTTTCGAATTTACAGCCCTGGATTTTACTAACCCTTACAAAAATAAATATCGATTTATACTCGAAAACTATAACAGAAACTGGATTGAGCGCGATGCCAATCAGCGATATGCTGAGTTTGCCCGGGTAAGTGCCGGCACCTACACTTTCAGGGTAATGGCCTCGAATAGTGACGGATATTGGAATACTAAGGGCATTAAACTCACCATTATCATATTACCAGCATGGTACGATACCTGGTGGTTTAGAGGGATTGTAGTTTTATTGCTTTTTTTGGCAGTGTACGGGCTTATTGTCCTTAGGTTGAATGTGTTGCGCCGCAAACACGAAGTCGAAAAAAATTACCTGGCATTCGAAAAACAAATGTATCAGCTGGAACAAAAAGCACTTCAGCTTCAGATGAATCCACATTTTTTGTTTAATTCTCTAAATAGCATTCAAAGTTTTGTGGTTAACAATGATATTGATAATGCCATTCACTATCTGTCTAAATTTTCGCAGCTGATGCGCCGGATTTTAAGCAATTCAGCCGAGAGCTCTGTTTTGTTGCGGGACGAATTGCAGGCACTTAAACTTTACATCGAAATAGAAAGCCTGCGGTTTCATGAAAAGTTTACATTCCAAATAGAAGTAGATCCTGAGATTGACGACACTTTTATTGAAATACCTCCCATGATTCTTCAGCCTTATGTTGAGAATGCCATTTTACATGGATTGATGCATAGTTCCAAAACGGGTCATTTACAGATTATCATCAAACTGGAAGGAGAAAATATTCTCTGTATCATACAGGACGACGGCATTGGCAGGGAACGGGCAGCACAGATCAGGAAAGAATCGGGCATCGAACGAAAATCGCGCGGAATGCTCATCACCAAAGAACGCCTGGATGTGCTTAATCAATATACCGAGGATGTTTATACTGTTAAGGTGATCGATCTTTTTGATGAGGATAAGCAAGCTTGTGGAACCCGGGTTGAAATCAGAATTCAATATAAAGAGTAATTTTGTTAAAATATTAAAACTATGCTCAGAGCTGTAATCGTTGAAGACGAGCTTAAATCAAGAGAAACGCTGCGCGGTTTGCTCAGTCGTTTTTGTGATGATGTAATGGTTTGCGCCGAAGCAGGCGGAGTTCAGTCGGGTAAGGAAGCAATTCTGGAACATCAGCCCGATTTGGTTTTTCTGGATATTGAAATGCCGGATGGCAGTGGATTTAGATTGCTCGAACGCCTGGATGAAATAAATTTTGAAATTATTTTTACCACAGCCTTTGAACAGTTTGCCATAAAGGCGATCAGGTATGCAGCACTTGATTATTTGCTGAAACCCATCGTTCCGGACGAACTTGTTGCTGCTGTTGAAAAAGTTAGGCAACTGAAACAAAGAAAAAGCAATCAAAAACAGATCGAGGTTTTGCTCAACAATATTAATCCGGATCAACTCGAATCAAAAAAAATTGTGCTATCTACATCCGAGAAAATTCATGTTGTTGCAATGAATGATATTATTCGTTGTGAATCAGATAATTACTATACACACTTTTATTTTACTGACAGCACACATTTATTGATCAGCAAGACACTTAAAGATGTTGAAAGTCTTTTGGAGGAAGGGAATTTTATCCGTCCGCACAAATCACACCTTATTAATACGAAGTATATCCGGAATTTTAATCGGGAGCAAGTGGCTATTTTGCTTACCGATGGTAGTATGATACCCGTTTCGAGAAGGAAGAAAGAAAAAATTCTGGAAATTATTAATCAATTGTAAGACCTTGTAACATGTTAAAAAATAAGGAAATAGGCAATATTGTTTAACCCTTAAACTTGAAAATAGGAGCCGTTTTCTTATTTTTGATGGCAAAAAGTATAATTCTTTTATTACTTTTAGCCTCTTTAATTGGAATATAGATCGACCTATGGAAGATTTTATTTACATATTGATAGGTGTTATCTGGTTGGTTTTTAGTGTGATCAAGGGAACTCAAAAAAGAAAAACCCAGGATCAAAACCAGCAGGCAGGCAGCACTCAGCAAAGGAAGGAGAGGTCGTTTGACGATATTTTGACAGAGATTTTAGGGGAAGAATCCGAACCTCAAACAGTATTTCAGGAGGTTAGTGAGCAGGAGAGCACGATCGAAATAACTGAAACAGAAGTTGGTGGAGCTTATCAATCACTTGAAGATCTGTATCTGATCGAGCATAAAGAGCAGTTAAAAAAAGAAGGAAATAGTAAAGATAATTCGGTAAAGAGAGCTATAGAACCAGAAACTATTAAAAAGATTAAAGATCATCAGCCTTTCGATTTGCGCAGGGCAATTATCTACCAAGCCATTTTGGAAAGGCCTTATGCTTAAGTATTTGTTAAGCTTTAGGGAACTTTTTTGTTAAGGTATGGTGGTTTTTCTTGGATAGTAAAATGAATTATCTCTATCTTTACCGGCCTTAAACGCACATAAAGAGTAGTATAACATAAAATTACATGGTATGTTGAGAAATTTACTGTTAACTCTGTGTATAGTGTTGATGTCCTGGACGTTAGCACTAGCTCAGCAAGGAAGATTACAAGGTAAAGTTTACGAGAAAGACAGCCGGGAACCCATCCCATTTGCCAATATTGTACTCGAAAATGGCGGAACAGTGGTGGGAGGTGCTACCTCTGATTTTGACGGAAACTACGTTATTAACCCCATTCCTCCCGGGAAATATGACCTGAAGGCTACTTTTGTCGGGTATAATCCGGTTACTGTAACCGGGATCAATATACCCGGTAACAAAATTACCTTTTACGATATCGTGATGTCTGGGTCTTCAATCGATTTGGAGACAGTCGAGATTATCGAATACAAGGTGCCATTGATTTCCAAGGACCAGACCACTTCGGGCGCATCAGTAACTTCTGAAGAAATCAAGAAGATGCCAAACCGTTCGGCTGATGCTGTTGCCGCTACTGTTGGAGGTGTGTTCTCGCAGGATGGCGAGCGCGGTAATGTGCGTGGTGCACGTTCGGATGCCACAGCAGTCTATATCGACGGAGTTCGCGTTATTGGCTCAGGAAGTGTGCCACAGTCTGCTATTGAGCAGGTGGATGTGATCCTGGGTGGTACGCCAGCCCAATATGGCGATGCTACGGGTGGTATTATTAACGTAACTACAAAAGGCCCTTCGCGTAAGTTTGGTGCCGGAGTTGAGCTCGAAACATCCGAATTGCTTGATGCTTATGGCCATAACCGACTTGGTTTTAATATTCAGGGGCCACTGCTTAAAGGTAAGAATCAGGAAACAGCTTTACTTGGTTTCTTTATTGCAGGAGACATCAATTACAACCGTGATGGTAGAATTTCCGGCTTGGGTTATTATAGCGCCAATGATGCTACTTTGAATAGTATTTCTACTAATCCGCTCAGGCCGACAGGTATTGGATCCGGAACCCTGAGGAATGGTGAATTTGTGAGAGCATCAGATTTGAAACACTCAAAAACATCTTTGAATACCGATCGTTATGGGATCAATCTCTCAGGTAATATTAACATCAGAACAACCGAAACCATCAACCTCTCTGTTGGTGGTACATTCAACAAATCAGAAGGTAATGCTTACAGCTATTCCGGTTCATACTTCAACTCTGATAAGAATACCCGTTTTGATGATAACACCTGGCGTGTTTTTGGTCGCTTCACCCAGCGATTCCCAACCGACAACGAAAGCAGTTCGATAGTAAAAAATATATATTACTCTATTCAGGCGGACTATACGCGTGAGAAGAATTCTTACGGTGATCCGAATCATTGGGACAACTTATTTAAATACGGTTATCTTGGGAAATATCAAATTCACAGAACGCCATCTTTTGAATTGGCAAGCGATACTGTTAACGGACATTATTATGAAGACGTATGGTTTCTGAGAACCTGGAACTTTGATACACTTGTTAGCTGGACTCCCGCAGATGTCAACCCTTTGGTTGCAAATTATACTACAAGTTATTACGATACTTATGCCGGTCAGCCCGATGGAAATTTTGAAAACTTTACGCAGATGCAGCTGGGCGGTGCTTTGTTGAATGGTGATTCGCCTCAGGCATTTTATGGCCTGTATCAAGCTCCCGGTACAAATCAGAGCGGATATGGCTTTTCGGATAATGATCAGTTTAGCATAAACGTAGCCGGTTCGATGGATATCGGAAATCATGAAATAAAGCTGGGTTTTCAGTACGAACAAAGAACTAACAGAAATGTGAGTTATGCGCCTACCCGTCTTTGGTCTTTAATGAGAGGTCTTACCAACTTCCATATCATGGAGATTGATACCGATAACCCCTTCCTGATTAGTTATGACGGCATTGTTGATACTGTAATGTATTACAGACGATATGATGAATTGTCGCAACGTACTTTCGATAAGAACTTAAGGACAAAACTTGGTTTGCCCTTAGATGGCCTGGATTATATTAATATCGATTCCTACGATTTTAATAACAATAGCATTGAGTATTTTGATAAGGAGGGAAAGGTACATGTAATTAATTTAGATTCAGAATTGTTTGATATCAGCATGTTCAGTCCTGATGAATTGTTGAATGATGGTGGTTATTATACCATGTATTCAGGATATGATTATACAGGTAAGAAGTTGACTTCTCAACCAAGTTTCGACGACTTTTTTAATGCCCGCGATGAGAATGGGATGTACACCAGACCAATCGGAGCATTTCAACCTGTATATCTGGCAGGCTATATTCAGGATAAATTTGCATTCAGAGATCTTATCTTTAATATAGGTGTTCGTGTTGACCGTTTTGATGCGAACCAAAAAGTGTTGAATGACCCATTTTTGCTTTTCAATGCCTATACTGCCGGAGAAGTTACAAATATTAAAGGGCAGCCTGTTAGTCATCCTGCAGGTATTGGCAGCGATTATGTGGTTTATGTAAATGATGTAAGAAATCCTTCAGAAATTGTTGGATACCGTTCAGAGAATATCTGGTATAATGCCAATGGTGCCGAAATTCAGGATCCCTCTCAGTTGGATGTTGGCTCTGGTATTTCACCTTTCCTGGTAAATCCGGATCAGCAAAGAGCCGATATCAATTCATTTAAAGATTATGAGCCTCAGTGGAGTGTGATGCCGCGTATCTCATTCTCCTTCCCGATTTCGGATGAAGCACTATTCTTTGCTCATTATGACGTTTTAACTCAGCGTCCAACGAGTAATTTGTTCTCAAATCCTGCTACCTACTATTTCTTTGAGAGCATTAACGATGTGATTAATAACCCTGCACTTAAACCATCTCAAACCATTGATTATGAACTGGGCTTTACTCAAAAATTAACCAATTCATCTTCTGTTACTTTCACCTCATTCTACCGTGAGATGCGCGATATGATTCAGATTTATCGCTTCAATGGTGCTTATCCGAAAGATTATACTTCATTTAACAATCTTGACTTTGGTACCGTAAAGGGTTTAACAGTGGAATATGATTTAAGACGTACAGGCAATGCCCGTTTACGTGCAAGCTATACCTTACAGTTTGCCAATGCAACAGGAGCCTCTACTACGACTGCACAATCACTTATTGCTGCCGGATTGCCAAATTTGCGTTCGACCATTGCCATGCCTTGGGACAGACGCCATCAATTTAATGTTTTACTGGATTATCGTTATGGTAAGGGCAAAGAGTATAATGGTCCGCTGATCCGTCGTGAGAAAAAGGACAAAGCACCGGTTCAATTGTTGAATAATACTGGTTTCACACTCACCGTATTAGGTGGTTCCGGAACACCATATACCGCTTCGCGGAATGTGATTTCGCCCATTAGTGGTGGCAACCGTTTGCTTGATGGTTCCTATTTTGGATCACGGCTTCCCTGGCAGTTCCGACTGGATTTGAGGGTTGATAAAGACATTGACGTGAATTTTAAATCGAAGGATGGAAATCAAAGGCCGGCCTATTTGAATGTGTATCTCCAAGTGCTTAATCTGCTTGATACCAGAAATGTGATTTCAGCATATTCGGCAACAGGGAATCCCGATGATGATGGATATCTTTCAGCACCTGAATGGCAGCGTCAGATAAATACGCAAATAGATCCAATTGCCTTTAGAGAGTTGTATGGCCTGTTTGTAAATAATCCTGCAAATTATAGTGCGCCCCGACAAATCAGATTAGGAGTAATTTTTAATTTCTAACGATTTGACAGGTGTATTCAAGAATTAATAATTTAAAGCTGTTGTAATAATGAAAAATATTTCCAAATTGGTTTTATCAATGGTATTTATACTTGCGGTAGTTAAATATGATTACGCTCGTGAGTACCAAGGTAATGATATGAATAATAAATCCAGTGGATTAAAGGAAACATCAGCAGGTTGTTCACCCTCTTCTGCATTTGAATGGCTTGATATAAATAATGTAAGGGCACGTGTAAATGCAGGAGGCGATATGTGGTGGGATCTGGATGGTATTTCCAGGTATTATGTTCCTAAAAGCGGATCTGCGACTTCTATGTTTAGTGGGGCTTTGTGGATTGGCGGACTGGATATTAATAACCAGCTAAAACTGGCCGCTCAACGATTTAGACAGGGTCCTGAATTAAATGGTGGTGTGGATTTCTGGACAGGGCCTCTTACTATTGATGGTACTGCAGCAATTGATGAAACGGTTTGCGCACAGTATGACAGATTGTTCAAGATGAACCGGGCTTTGGTTGATGAGTTTTTGTCGCATACCGACCCGATTACCGGAGCTTTTATTCCAAGTGATGATTATACTATCCCGACCGAAATCCTGGAATGGCCGGCACATGCCGATATTTCGAAGAAGCAAAGTTATTATCTGGCTCCATTTTATGATGTTGATGGTGATGGTGAATACAATCCTTTTGCCGGAGATTATCCTTATTACGATATTGACAACAGTCTTTGCCATACCAAAACCCCAACCATGGATGAATCTATCGAAGGTTCTATTCAAGGATCCATATTGGCTGACCAGGTAATCAAAGGTGACCAGACTTTATGGTGGGTTTTCAATGATAAAGGTAACATACATACCGATTCGGAAGGAGCTGCTATTGGGCTAGAGATCAGGGGGCAGGCTTTTGCTTTCGCCACCAACGATGAGGTGAATAATATGACCTTCTATAGCTATGAAATCATTAACCGCTCTACTTTTGAACTGACAGAGACTTATTTCTCTCCCTGGGTTGACCCTGATTTGGGATATGCGCAGGATGACTATGTAGGTTGTGATGTGGGACGTGGATTAGGATATGCTTACAACGGCACTGCCGTTGATGGCAGTGGTGAGCCAGAAGCCTATGGAGAACAGCCACCGGCTATTGGCGTTGACTTTTTCCAGGGGCCTTACCTCGATCCTGATGGCCAGGATAATCCTAAGTATCGTTTTATAACAGATCCTGCTACTGGTGATACTATTGGCAGAGAGCAATTGTGCGATGTGAGTATCAATGGTGTCAATTTTGGAAACGGTATTAAGGATGATGAACGCTATGGTATGCGTCGTTTCGTTTATTATAACAATAATAATGACCCAATCAACGGAGAGCCAAGACAAGCAGGTCATTATTATAATTATTTAAGAGGTATCTGGAAAAACGGACAGAAGATGAGATATGGTGGTGATGCTGTTAATACAGGAGTCCTTGAGGATGTAACGGCTGATTTTATGTTTCCGTTTGATTCCGATCCATGCAATTGGGGCACAAATGGTGTAAATCCGGAAGGCTATAATAATGATGGAGTTTATTGGAGTGAGGAAAGCGAAAACAATCCACCTGC
>JAQVGO010000138.1 GCA_028696715.1 Bacteroidales bacterium | reverse complement strand
TGAATAAGGATAGTAGGTTGTTTATTCTACTGTTACGGATTTGGCGAGGTTGCGGGGTTGATCAACGTTGCAGCCCCGCATCACGGCGATGTGGTATGAGAGTTTTTGCAGTGGGATGGTGGCAAGCAGGGGCACAAACATCTCTTCTGTTTCGGGTATCTCGATCACATAATCAGCCATGCCGCGAACGGTTACGTCGCCTTCTGTTACAACGGCAATGACTTTGCCTTTGCGTGCTTTTACTTCTTGAATATTGCTTACCACCTTATCGTAAGTGCCTCTGTTGGTGGCGATAAAAACAACGGGCATTTCTTCATCGATGAGGGCTATGGGCCCGTGTTTCATTTCGGCGGCGGGATAGCCTTCGGCATGGATGTAGGAGATTTCCTTTAATTTAAGGGCTCCTTCGAGAGCCACCGGGAAGTTGTATCCGCGCCCCAGGTAAAGGAAGTTGCGGACATCTTTAAATTTTTCGGCTATCTCAATCACTTTTCTACTGACTTCCAAGGTTTTTTGTACTTTTTCGGGGATGCGTTCCATCTCGTGCAACAGCTGGATGAAACGGCTTTTTGTGAGTGTGCCTTTGAGCTGTGCCATGCGCAGGGCCATCAGGGTAAGCAAGGTTACCTGTGCCGTAAAGGCTTTGGTAGAGGCCACACCTATTTCGGGTCCGGCATGGGTGTAGGAACCTGCATGTGTGGCACGTGCGATGGATGAGCCAACCACATTGCAGATGCCGAGGATGGTAGCGCCTTTACTCTTGGCCAGTTCGATGGCGGCCAGCGTATCAGCTGTTTCGCCTGATTGTGAAATGGCGATCACCACATCACTTTCGTTGATTACAGGATTGCGGTAACGAAACTCTGATGCATATTCCACTTCAACAGGGATGCGTGCGATATCTTCGAAGAGGTATTCACCTACCAGACCGGCATGCCAGGAGGTGCCACAACCTACGATGATGATGCGGCTGGCATTCACCATTTTTTGTTCGTAGTCGATGATACCGCCAAGCGAAACACTTCCTGCTTCGGCATGAAGTCTGCCGCGCATACTATCACGAATAGAAGAAGGCTGCTCGTAGATTTCTTTGAGCATGAAGTGTTCGAAGCCACCTTTTTCAAGTGCTGTGAGGTTCATCTCAAGGGCATGGATATAGGGTGTTTTTTCCTTGTTGCGTATGGTCTTGATCTTAAGATCGCTGCCGCGTTCAATATGGGCAATTTCTTCGTCATCGAGGTACACCACGTTTTTGGTATGTTCGATGATAGGTGTGGCATCTGAAGCCACATAATAGTCGTCTTTTCCAATACCGATCACCAGTGGGCTTCCTTTGCGTGCAGCGATGAGGCTGTTTGGATCGCTGGCATCGATCACCACTATCGCATAGGCACCAATAACCTGATTGAGGGCAATCCGTACCGCATCGAACAGGGGTACATTTTCATTTAGTCTGATGTCTTCGATAAGGTTAGTTAATACTTCAGTATCTGTGCTTGATTCAAAAAGATAACCTCTCACTTCCAATTCTTTTCGCAGAGAGGCATAGTTTTCGATTATGCCATTATGAATCAAAGCAATTTTTTTCGATTGAGAATAATGCGGGTGAGCATTCACATAGTTAGGTTCGCCATGTGTAGCCCAACGGGTATGCGCAATTCCAATTGTTCCGCTAATATCAACATCACTAACAAAATTTTCAAGATCAGCTACTTTGCCTTTGGTTTTATAAACGTTGAGTTTGTGATTGAGCAAGGCTACTCCGGCACTGTCGTATCCGCGATATTCAAGCCGTTTAAGACCATTGATCAGGATAGGATATGCTTGTTTGGGACCCAGATAGGCAACAATTCCACACATAATTTATCTATTTGTTTTTGATGGTTGTTTCAAAGATAACTTTTGATTTGAATCCTTATGACTCAAAAACAAAAGCAAAAGTAAAGTGCCTTTTGAATTTGACCAAATAAATTTAGGCTTATTCATTAACTATTGAGTAAACGAGCTGTAGTTTAAACCTTTGAAGGGTATCGGATTCTGGTTGGGTTCCGTTGAAAACCCAGCGATCTGCTTTGGCTGAGGCACCAAGAACAAAAAAGTAGAGTCCGTAGTCATCGGTTGCGTCAGGATTAAGCAGTAAATCCTGCACATAACGTGTTAAACGAAATTCATAACCATTAACTGACGACTTAAATTTGCCGCCAAAAAAAGCTTCTCCTTCCAGCTGATCGGGCAAGACTGCATAAGTGCCATCTCCTTTGTCTTTTACAAGTGCCATTTGTGATGGAGGTGTTAGCAGGGTGTCTTCGGTGCTGCGAAACAGAAGTTTAGCTTCGTTGATTACGATTTGCTTTCCATCGGATGACAAGTTTTTCAGGTTTGGGAAGTGTATTTTTGTTTTTACACCAGCCATTGCCTGGGTATAAAGTAAATTTCGGCCGGCGAGGGTATCGTTGTTCAACACCTGGTTTTGAAAAGCAGGATCGGCATCAGCATAATTGTTATGGTCGAAAAAGTTGTATCTGGCTTCGCTTGAGGTGATAAAAAAATCATAGCGAAGCGAATCGTCAGTTTCGTTGCTGTAGTATATCGTCAGGCGCGAAAGATTTGTCGTCAGATTATAATACAGTATGGCGCCATCACTGCCAACGGATTCGGCCATTACATAAAGGCCTTTGAAGTAGGCTTTAAAGTCGTCGGCTGATTCCAGATCTGTTTCGGAAGCATTGAGAATTTTTTCGCCCAGGGCTGTACTTACATCACTCAATCTTATACGAATAGCCGGTGAGAGTGTATCGTCGCCCGATACAAAAGGAGTGCGGGGTGCGGGAGTAAAACTAAAGTTTGCATAATCGAGCTCCGAAACGTTGCGCTCACTGGCAGAGAAATAGGCAGAATCGATAAAGATATCATCGAGCAGTTCGTAAACACGCATGGTTTGCAGGGTATTGGTGTCGCCGTAGTAACCATCATAAGCCAGTTGCAGCACCAGTGAATCCAATTGGGGGTCTTCTCCGAAGTTGTGCCCATTGGTTGAGAGGCGTGTCTGGGTATAGAAGCCGGCTTTGGTGGTGCCAAATACCGGATCTTTAAGACTTCCGAAGAGTGCGCGGGCGGGCTCGTCGGTGCGGATGGTGTCTTCGAGCTGGCTATAGGCAACAATGGTAGTGGTGTCGGTTTGCAACAGCTGGATCAGGTTTTGATCGGGCTGTAGGTTTTCGCCGATACGTTCGGGTTTTTTACTGCAGGCAAATGCGATAAGCATCAGTAGCACAGCCAGAGGCAGAAGCCTGAGTGCTGAATGAGTATGTGTTTGTTTCAAGTGTATAATTCGTTTACAAAATTTAACCTGAGTTTATTTTCCAAGCAGGCTATCGTAGAATTCGTTATAGGCATCAATATAATTATCTGCCGGCTGGAAAGGCAACACGGGTTTGTTCAGGGTGTTGATATAAGCTTCCAGTTCGGGGTTAATTGTTTCGCTACCCATGATCACGGCATCAGCATATTCGATAGCAGCTTTGGTAAGGCTAACGTAGTTTGCATCTTTATAGTATTTAAGGTCCTTTGCTGTGATTCCGGGCAGTTTGATTTTTTTGTCGAAATCTTTGCGGAAGCCTTCGCTAAAGTCGTCATTATAAACGGAATAAATTACTTTTGAATCGGAGAAGAGGGGATTGTCTTTATAGGCGCGTTTCACATAAAGTGGCACCAGTGCTGATATCCAGCCGTGGCAGTGGACGATATCGGGTCCCCATCCCAGTTTTTTCACTGTTTCGAGCACACCACGCGAGAAGAAGATGGAGCGTTCGTCGTTGTCGGTATAAAACTTATTGGCTTTGTCGCGAATGGTAAACTTACGATGGAAAAAATCTTCATTATCAATAAAATAGATTTGCATCCGGGCTTGTTGGATAGAAGCTACTTTGATGATCAATGGGTGATCGGTATCGTTGATGATGAGGTTCATGCCAGAAAGGCGGATTACCTCATGGAGTTGGTTTCTCCTTTCGTTGATATTGCCGAAACGCGGCATAAAAGTTCGTATTTCTTTACCTTTTTCCTGAATTCCCTGGGGCAGATAACGACCAATTCTGCTCATGGGGGTTTCTTTGAGATATGGCATAATAGCCTGTTCTACAAAAAGAACCCTTGCTTTTTCCATTTTTTAGAGATTTGATGAACGTATGCGAAAAAAATATGTGCAAAGGTAGTAAAAATTGTGGTGAATGACAATTTTGTAGTTTGGGGTTAAAGGGCAGGGGGGGAGACAAGTAAAAAGTAAGAAGAGCCAAGTGGTGAAAAAAGAAAAATGAAAAATGAAAAATGAAGAGTGGGATGCTGTTTACAAAGAAGATGAGTTTTTTTGATTGCTGATGCGAGCCAAAAGCTCCCGCTTAGCGGGACAAGTAGCTAAGAGCCAAGAGCCAGGGAAGAAGAGCCAAGTGGTGAAAAAAGAAAAATGAAAAATGAAAAATGAAGAGTGGGATGCTGTTTACAAAGAAGATGAGTTTTTTTGATTGCTGATATGAGCCAAAAGCTAAGGGCTAAGAGCCAAGTGCCGGGGAACAAGAGCCAAGTAAAAAGAGCCAAGGAAGAAGAGTCAAGAAATAAGAGATAAGTGAAAAGGCGAAAGTTAAAATGATAAAGGGAATGGGTTTTTAATGTTGATTTGTGCTGGGGATCCCTTATCTTAGTAGAAAAACTATTTTTAAGAAGTATGATTTTTTGACCATTTTAAATTTAATTTACCAACCATGAAAAGGATGTTACTCTTTTTGTTAGTAGTTGTTTTTACGTGCAATACAAGACATATAACGGCTCAAACAGCCTATGAACATATCAGTAATACTGATCTTTACTCCTTTATTGATGATATGGCCAGTATGCATTTGATAGCTGTTAACACCGTTATTAAACCATACAGCAGGGAGCAAATTGCCAGATGGTTGGTTGATGTGGATAAGCAAAGGGATGTATTAAGCAGAGCACAAACGGCGCGGCTTGATATTTTTTTAAAGGAATATGCACTTGAGGCAGGTAAAATGAAGTATGGAGTAATAGAGTTGGCTAAAAAGGAAGATCAGCTTTCTGTTCATCTGCTTCCACCTGAGGTTGTTTGGAAAGACAGTCTATTCAGGGCAATAT
>JAQVGO010000037.1 GCA_028696715.1 Bacteroidales bacterium | reverse complement strand
AAAAAAAAGAGGTTTACTCAATTAAGGTAAACCTCTTTATCAGTATTAGAGTTGAAATTTAGTTCTTCTCGATGGTACAAGTTGGAACAGGTCCGGCCAGATAGAGATGGATGGTATAATTGCCTTCTTCTGTGATTTGAATATTGGGTCCATCTTGTTCAAGTGCTTCCGGAGTGCCTCCATAATTGATGGCCCAGTCGTCGTTAGCTCTGAACTTAATCTCTCCAACAATAAGGTCAACTGTTAGGGTCAGTGATTGGTTAACAGCATCCCAGGTCATATCCTGGTCAGCATCCCATCCACCTGGTGTAGCACTTCCGATCAAACCCCAATAATTTGCAGAATAGGTGTAAGCATTCGGATTACTCAAGTCGAGGGTAATATAATAATCAGCTTCAGTTGCCACCGGAATGTTGTCGCCACCATCATTAAGTGTTTCGTCACCAGCTGTACTCCCATAGTTGTAAGCCCAATCGTGATTAGCTCTGAACTTAAATTCCTCAGCGGTAAGGTGTACACCGCCTCTCCAGGTTTTGGTGTAAGGATCGTAAGTTAAAGCAGTTTCATCGTCCCAGCCGAGCGGAGTTGCACTACCAATAACACCCCATTCAGTTGCAACAGCGGTGTAAGTTAAGGTAGCAGCATCTACATTGATTTTATAATATCCGGCAGGAGAAGCAATGTTATCACCAGCAGGATCCAAAATGCCATCGGCACCACCATAATTAGGTCCATCCCAGTTGGGCTGTGTAGCAAGTTTCCATTGGTTGGAGGCATTGGCCATATACACATATCCTTCCAGGTTATCTGAAGATGTTTCCAGACTTTGGATAAAGGGTGAGGTAGCAGGATCCCAGTCATTCATTCCTGATTCAGGATAGCTGGCAGCAACATAATCACCAGGTACATACCAGGTTCTGGTAAGTATCACGATTTCAGGTGTTTCGAATGATAATACTTCGCCATAAGCCGTGCCGGCACTATTGGTAGCATAAGCCCTGACATAATAGGTGGTATCATCCATTAATTCAGTCATTTCCGAAACAAAAACGCCTAATCCGGTGCCGTCTGTTGTAAACAAACTACTGTCAATAGTAGGCATGCTGTCGAGGCTGTAGCAAACACCTCTGGCAGTGATTTCGGCACCACCATTGGTGAGTACTTCTCCACCACTTTTGGCTGATGTTTCGGTAATATCGGAAACGGCTGCTGTTGTAACGGTTGGAAGAATTGGGAGTGTAGTAAAATTAAACTCTTCGCCATACAATACTTCACCAGCTGTAATCACGTAAGCACGCACATAATAAGTCGTTACATAATTAAGGCCAGTGATAGTAACCATAAATGCGGCCTCCTCCAGTTCGTCGTTGTAAACAACTTTATTGTCTTCAACCGTTGGATTGGTTTGGGTGCTATAGCAAACACCTCTTTCGGTGATGCCATCTCCTTCAGCTATTACAAATCCCATCACAGTAGCCGATTCTGATGTGACGTTTTTAACCTGTGCGGTCGTAAGCTGGGTATCGAGTTTTACATTTGGGTTTTCTTTGGTACAGGCAACGACCATAAAGGCTAGCACAACCATTAAACCCATTATTTTATAAACTGAAATCCTTTTCATAGTTATATTTTTATTTGTGATTTTTTTCAAAAAACTAGGGCTGCTCACTGTGTTTATGTGCACAGTGAGGCAGACCGAGCATTAGAATTTAGTTTTTTACAATAGTGCAGGTTCCGGTTGCATCATTGATGATAGTCAGCGTAATGGTATAATTACCGGCAGTAATTGGAATATCATCTCCTCCCTGGGTCAGATTGTCGGGCGATCCACCAAGATTCCATGCCCATCCATCATTTTTTCTGAATTTGATAAATCCATCAATCAGATCGAGTGTAATATACCAGGTGCCATTAGCAGGATTGTAGTCCATTTTTTGGTCAGGAGCATCCCATCCATTAGGCGTGGCTGAACCTACAAGACCAATCATATAAGCTTCTATACTATAAGTAAGTGCTTCTATATCAGCAGTTAGCAGGTGATAACCCAAATCATCAGCTACTATTCCATCGCCATCAATCACGAGATTAGAACCACTGGCACCATAAGTGATGTCAGTATCCGGATTGTGCAACGTAAATGGCTGTTCAGGATCTAACTTAACATATCCGCTGTATTGGCTGCCACCTGATGCTGATTCTATTTTTTGTTCAATTCCTGAACCAATCAAATCAAGGCGTGGCAATCCATAAAGAAATACAGAAGCAGTTATTGTCTCAGAAATGTATTCGAATGGATCAGCACTGGTTCCCGGAGCACCTGTACCTGCATCTACAACCAGTAGCGAACGAAGCCTGAAATCAACAGATAAGTCGGTTTCGGCAGGGAATTGTCTGAGTAGCGTAGCATTCAGGTCGCTGACCTGGAATTTGATTTCGTTAACCGAAATACCAGAGAATAGCTGAACTGACTGTTCAAAGTTTGTTCCGGCAGCAGCAGCTTCCAGGAAATAGTTAGCCGAAGCCTGGAATCCTGGATCCACAGCATTACCCTTGAATACAATGGTGTCTGAAGCCTTTGTACGATCGAGGATCAAATCGGGAATGCTATTGAGTGTGGGTGGATTTGGATCCGTGCGCATTATCACTTTTTCCTCGTCTTTCTCACAAGCAGTGAAAAGGCTTGCCAAAGCAATAACACTTATTAATAAGATCAATTTACTTTTCATAGTTTCATGTATTTTTAAGTGTTAATAACCAGGATTTTGTACAATATTTGGGTTGGCAGCAACTTCTTCTGAAGGTATGGGGTAAACATTCAGGTGATTGCTGGTTTGGGTACCATTATAAACGCCACCTTTCCATGCCCATGTATAGCCTCCTCCTGTGAATTCACTAAAACGAATCAGGTCAGTACGACGTTGGCCTTCGTAATAAAACTCTCTGCCACGTTCGTCCAACAAAAATTTATCATCAAGCTGGCCTGCAGTGATATTTCCAGAGGAATTGCCAAAAGCGCGTTCTCTGATCATATTAACATCAGCAACTGCCGTGGCAAGGTCGCCGGTTCTGTAAGCAGCCTCAGCACGCATCAAAATGGCATCAGCATAACGGAAGATTGGGAAATCAGTATCGGCATAGGCCGGATTGCTGGGCGGAGTAATACTGTCGCCGGCATAACGAGCAGTAAATTTGTACACGCCAATTCCATAATCACCACTTGATGAAGCACTTGGAATGTCGGGGCTTTGTTTTACTCTGAGATAAACACGACTGTCGTTACTTTGTTTAAAGAACGGATCAGTATCCCATGGAACCGGATTTCCACCATAGGTAGCCAAAGTGTCAATCATAACATTAAGGAAATGTTTGGTAGCTCTGTTTCCGTTCCAGTTGGTATTGGATGTTAAACCATGAAAATCTTCAGCTCTCAGATAATCAGCATCAGAGCTGGATTCGATGATAAAGGTCGTGCCAACATAGCCCTGGATATTTGTTCCGTCTTGTGCCCAGGCAAAGATCATTTCCTGATTGCCTCCGTCACGGCCGTTATCAGCACTGAAGTTTTTGCGGTAGTCAGGATCCAGAGAATAAGCTCCGCTATTGATTACCTTATTCGTATAAATCAGAGCACTGTCGTATTTTGGTGTTTTGATGTAAACTTCAGCGTTCAGGTATAATCTGGCAAGCAACATCCAGGCAGCACCCTTATCAGCATTGGGATAGGAAAAACCAGGCTCGCCCAGTTGATCTTCGATACTGTGCAGTTCGGAAACAATATAGTTGAAGAGTTTGGTACGGGCAGTTTGGAAGTCTGTATCAAGTTGTGAAGGGTAGAAATTTCCAACAATGTCATCTTCCGTAGTAAAAGGAGGATTTCCAAACAGATCAAGATGCCAGTAATAAGCCAAAGCTCTCAGGAAACGAACTTCTGCACGATAGCGAATTACATCAGGGTCGGTACTTTCACCGGTAAGTCTGATGAAGTCGTTGGCATAAGTAATACTCAAACCCAGGCGTTGGTACACAGCCGTAAGGAATGGGTTACTCGAACTCCATGTTTGGGTGTTGAGGTCGGCAATACCCACATCGCCCCAGGCACAAATGGCTTCATCGGTAGGTAATTCCTGAAGATTCCACAAGGCCCTCATGGTAGTAAAGAAGTTTTCATCTGGTGCGCTGATATCGGCACCACCGTTTGCACCTTGTCCGGCAATAATGAAGCTGGCATAGACTTTTGCCATCACCTGTTCGATATAGGCAGGATCGTCAAACAGGTTTCCGGAGAGAATGGTGTTTGGATCTTTTGGTTTCACGTCGAGATCCTTCATACAGGAAGCGACCATCAAACCAGTAAAGATAACTGCTAGGATTAATATTTTCTTTTTCATTTGAACTAATGTTTTTTAGATTAATAACCGATGCTCACACCTAATAAGAAAGTACGTGGTCTGGGATAGAAATTATTATCTATACCACCATCCACTTCCGGATCCAATCCGGAGTACTTGGTAATAGTGAACATATTTTGAACCGTAAAGCTCACACGTGCATTCAATTTTTTGTAGAAATCATTAAAGGTATATCCTACTGAGAAGTTATCCAGTTTAAAGAATGAGCCATTTTCAACAAAATAGTCGCTTGTGAACTGCCTTTTAATGAAACGTGTGTCATCAAGTAATTTGGTCTGATTGCGCCAGTAACCGATCTGATACATCTGGTCGATAGAGGCTCCTGCGGCAACGGCATTGTAAACATAATTGCCAAGGCTAATGCGTGAGGATGCAGCAACATCAAAGTTTTTGTAGTTGAAGTAGAACGAAAGCCCCATCAAATAGTCTGGTGCGGGTTTCTTATAGATGTACTTGTCTGAATTGTCGCCACCAACAGCACCGCCATCACCCGAGAGGTCAACATATAAACCTTCGATTGGGTTGCCATTGGCATCGTAAACCTGTTGATTAACAAAGAAAGAATAAGCAGGATAGCCAACCCTGGTAACCTGATTTTGGCCAGTGAAAGCATCACCATAAAGCACACCAATAAAATCAGGATTGTCCGAGGCTAACAGTTTTGTGATTTTGTTTTCATTGTAGGTAAGGTTAAATCCGATATTTAACGACATATCAGGTTTTGATATCGGAATCAAATTTAAGTTTAACTCTGCTCCTTTATTTTCAAGACTTCCGATATTTGTTAACAAAGTATTGGAGAAGTTACTTCCGGTCGGAACTGTAATTACACTAAGCATATCTTCTGTAACCCTTTTGTAGAGGTCAAACGAACCGGTTATCCTGTCGTTGAAAAATCCAAAATCAATACCGATATTTTGGGTTGTAGTTTCTTCCCATTTGATATCGGGATCGAATGCATTAGGCCTAAGGGTTGGAATGTAATGACCATTAATGTAGTAATAACTTCCTTCTGATGCGGTTATGTACCGTGCCATATAAGGATAATAAGAACCCACATCCTGCTGCCCGGTGATACCCCAGCCAATGCGTAATTTCAGATCGGAGAGCACTTCTACATCTTTCAGGAAAGCTTCTTCATTGATTTTCCATGCAAAGGCAGCAGCCGGAAAGATACCCCAGCGGTTGTCTTCCGAAAAACGTGATGAACCATCGTTACGAATTGTAAAAGTCAATAAGTATTTTTCCATGAAAGTATAGTTCAAACGTCCAAAAAATGAAACCAGGAAATTCTCATTATAAAAGCTGGAACTATCAGATTTTTGATACGGGTGAGCATCGTCAACAATACCGCGGGTGTAATTGTCGCCTTCAACTTTAAAATGTTGCCACGAATAACCGGCAGTAGCATCAATACGACTTTGGATTTGTTTCAGATCTTTGGTATAACTCAGGTAAAAATCAAGCAGGTCGTTGCTGTTTTTGCCCGTATAGTCGGTAAGTCTTCCCCATAATGGGCTTGTTAGTACTGAAGGTGAAGTGGTTGGACGATTGTTGTGACCTTCACTATTTGTGAAGTCAGTGGCTAAATTCAAATTAGCTTTCAATCCTTTGACAAAAGGCATGCTATAGTCGAATTGAATGTTTCCGATGAATCTGTTTACAACAGAGCGGTTGTCAGCGGCCAATGCCTGTTCCACCGGATTAGGTGTGCCCAGGTTGGCATCATAATTCGACCATTGAAAATAGCCGGCAGAGTTAGGATTGCCATCCATCACCGGGCGGGTAGGACTCATATTAATAGAGCTTCCCACAGCACCAGCATCACCAAAGTTATGATTTGTATTCATGCCTTTGGCGTTGATATTCACTTTAAGTGTGTTATCAAAGAAGGAGGGGTTGAGGTTAATAGCTCCTGTAACTCTTTGCATATCAGTGTTTTCCAGGATACCCCGTTGGTCGGTATAACCTAAAGAAACACGATAGGGCAGATTTTTATAAGAACCTGACAGCCCGATATTGTGGTCGTGCGATACCGCAGTACGGAAAATTTCGTCCTGCCAGTCAGTGTTTTCTTTTCCCAGTTTCAGGTAGCTGTCAGCACCAAAAATGTCGTGATAATCATAGGCTATCTTACGCATTTCGTCGCCTGAATAAACATCAACAAAAGAGGTAGGTGCTGAAATAGAGACATTACCGTTATAGGTAAGCTTCAGTGGTGAGCCTATGGTACTTTTTTTGGTGGTAATTAAAATTACCCCGTTCGAGGCGCGGGATCCATAAATTGCAGTAGCCGAAGCGTCTTTAAGAACGGTGAATGATTCAATGTCATTTGGGTTGACAAACGACAGGAAGTTAGAACTTCCGGAAACGTTATGGTTGTCAATTGGGATTCCGTCAACGATGATCAAAGGATCGTTTGAGGCATTGAGTGAGGAGCCACCCCTGATGCGAATTGTTGATCCGCTGCCGGGAGCACCTCCTGCTGAGGTAATTACCACACCAGCTGCTTTACCAACAAGAAGATCCTGTGGAGAGTTGATAACACCCCGGTTGAACTCCTTTGTACTTACTGTTGAAATAGAACCTGTGGCGTCACCTTTTTTTACCTGGCCATAACCAATCACAACTACTTCGCCAAGCCTGGTAACCGCTGGTTCGAGATTAACAACGATGCTGGCTGTGGACTGTACTGTTACCAATTGTTTTTGATAACCGACATAGCTAAACTCCAGCACGCTCCCTACACTGACATCAATGGAAAAATTACCATCAATATCTGTTGTAGTGCCAGATGTAGTGTTTTGAACCAAAACAGTAACACCCGGCAAAGAACTTCCATCTACGGCGTCAAATACGGTTCCACTTGCTGTGATTTCCTGTCCGACGGCTGTCAGTGAAAACACAGCAAGTAATAAAACCATAACACCTTTTAGAAAAGTAAAATGCTTGTTCATAAATAAATGATGTTTAAGGTTAGTGAATGAATTAATGTGATAAAATTCTTGTCATTATTTTTATTGTGTAAATGTACGTAACATATAATTTAAGGTTTAAGAAATTGTTAAAATCTATTAATTATAATCATTTCAAACGATTGCATTTTTCGACGAAATTATTTCTCTTTGCGTTTTATTGATTTGCTACTTGTATTTTTGGGAATCAGATGTTTAGTGTGATGATCAATATTGACAGGCGAAAAGCTTGTAATAAAACAGCAGAAACACTTGAATCTTTATTGCTGTATCATATTTTGCCCATAATCTTGTATTTTTTGGGTTGTTTACAATTCAAAGAATTTCCGGTTCAATAATTGTCTCGAAAAACAGAAAATTAGAACTTTGGTTCGCGTAAAGATACAACATCATCGAATCAAAACCTGAACATTTTGATTAATATTGGATATTCTTTTAACAAGAATATTTGTTTCGATACCAGTTAATAAAAAATTAGGATATGAAATTGCTTACCTCTTTTACGTTGCTGATTCTTGTCTCATTAGATCTTGGTTCTCAAACCAAAGACCCACTACATGCAACTCCCGATTGGGCAAAGAATGTTATTTGGTATCAGATCTTTGTTGAGCGTTTCCGAAATGGCGATCCTTCAAACGATCCAACACCTGAAACCATGCATGTTTCATCAAATTTTGAAGACATCCCCTCCAATTGGGCAATTACGCCCTGGACATCCGATTGGTATAAACCCGACGACTGGGCAACTGAGTTGACATCCGATTTTTACGGGCAGCTTCAGCTCAGGAGATACGGCGGCGATTTGCAGGGGGTGATTGATAAGATTGATTATTTGGCTGACCTGGGAATCACGGCAGTGTATTTTAATCCTTTGAATGATGCACCTTCCTTGCATAAATACGATGCCCGGAATTACAGGCATATTGATGTAAACTTTGGTCCTGATCCTGAAGGTGACTTAAAGCAGATCATGGCCGAAGATCCGGCTGATCCGGCTACCTGGCAATGGACATCAGCCGATTTAATGTTTTTGCAGCTCGTAGAGGCTCTTCACCAGAAAGGGATTCGTGTTATTTTGGATTATTCGTGGAATCATACAGGGGTCGATTTTTGGGCTTGGAAAGATGTTGTAAAAAATCAGGAAGCCTCTGCGTATGCCAAATGGTACGAAATCAAACATTTTGATAATCCCGGCACTGAAAAAAATGAGTTTGAATACTCCGGATGGATTGGAATCAGTAGTTTGCCTGAGTTGCGAAAGGTAGATACCAGGGTTCAGCATTCATCAGGAATTCCATATGAGGGAGACCTTGATCCGAAGGCGAAAGCCCATATTTTTGAAGTAAGCCGCCGATGGCTGGCACCTATGGGCGATACAAGCCGGGGCATTGACGGGTTCAGACTGGATGTAGCGGATCATGTTCCGATGGGTTTTTGGAGAGATTATCGCAAATTTGTTCGAAGCATCAATCCTCAGGCCTACCTGGTGGGTGAGTTGTGGTGGAAACAATTCCCTGATCATTTGATGGATCCTTCGCCCTATTTGAAAGGAGACGTATTTGATGCAGCGATGTTTTATCAGGTTTATCGGCCGGCGCGTTATTTTTTTGCAAACACAGATTACGAAATTACTGCCGATCAGCTGGTTGACAGCCTGACCTACCAGTGGTCGCGACTTCGGCCCGAAGTGATACAGGTGATGATGAATACGGCTTCTACACACGATTCTCCAAGGTTGTTGAGCTCTTTCGGGAATCGCGGAAAATACAAATATCGTGCAAAACCCAACGATGATCCTGCTTACATTACAGCAAAACCTTCGGCTGAAACTTATCAACGGTTGAAGCTTTATTTGTTGTTTCAGTTTACGATTCCAGGTAACCCTCATATCTGGAATGGAGAGGAAATGGGTATGTGGGGAGCCGATGATCCTGATTGCCGAAAACCATTGTGGTGGCCCGATTTAAGTTTTGAACCGGAACGAACTTCTAACATCCGGTCGCAAATTGCAGGCTATGATACAGTTGGTTTTAATCAGGAAATGCATAAGTATTATAAACAACTTATAAGCCTCAGAAAAACTGCCAGGTCGCTGGCTACTGCCGATATCAGTTTTGTTTTGGCCGAGGATAAAAAATTGGTTTATCTCAGAGGAAATCAGAATGAAAAGGTATTGGTGGCATTTAATCTCAGCGATGAAGTTATGACTTATACAATTCCCCTTGTGAAAAAGAAAACTGTCTTGTTTGGTGATGTAAAAAGTCTGGTCAGGGACGAAATAATTCTTGAGCCACTTCAGGCTGTGGCCGTTCAGCTTGAAGGAGAGTATGATTAGGCTTTTCGCGTCTCACAAGGCTAACAACATAATCTCTTTTATTTCTATTCATTTGGTATCCGTTAAATATATAATGGTATCACTACGGGAATTTTTCGTGTATTGTAATGCTTTGGCTACCCACATTTTGTCCCAAGCGTGACAGTCCCGTTAGGGACAAAATGTGGGTAGAATAAAAGGTTACCCCTGATTATTCCAAGTCCCGTAGGGACTGCATTATTAAAGCGATTGAGCGGTTTTATTTGGATTTTACCGGTCAACTATGATTTACTATTGTTAATTTGCAAACGATTGAAATTAATTAATCAATTTGCTTTTGCATCCTAAAGTGCATTAAATTTGTATCTTTATAGCCAATATATAATGCTGTAAGCAAACCAAAAATCGAAAAAGCACTTTACATGAAACGCCAGATCACCATCAAAGATATTGCATTAAAACTGGGATTATCCACCTCAACCGTTTCCAGAGCGCTTAAAGATCATCCCGATATCAGCCCAAAAACTCGGGCAGCCGTCAAAGAGCTTGCTGCCTTGCTCGGATACAGACCTAACCGCATTGCCTTGAATCTGCGGAATAATTCTACCAGTACGATTGGATTGATTATTCCAGAAATTGAGCATTATTTCTTTTCAGCCATCATCAACGGCATCGAAGAAGTGGCGTACAAAAATGATTACAGTGTGATGGTGTTTCAAAGTAACGAAAGCTACAAACGCGAGGTAATCAATACACAGGCTGTGCTTACCAACCGTGTGGATGGTGTGCTGGTGTCGTTTTCAAAGGAAACCAACGACTTTTCTCATTTCCAGAAACTGATCGATAACGAAATTCCGGTGGTATTTTTCGATCGCGTGATCGATGAGTTGCAGGCTGATCAGGTGGTGGCCGATGATTACCAGGGAGCTTTTCTGGCTGTGAATCATCTGATAGAAAAAGGTTGCAAACGTATTGCGCATTTCGCTGCTCCTCAGCATCTTGCCATTGGCAAAAGCCGGTTGTCGGGCTATCACGATGCCCTGCTCAAGCACAATATCCCATTCGATCAAAGTCTTGTTGTTTTGGCTGATACTTTTGATAGTGCCCGTAAATCGGCACACGACATTTTGCGGCGGGCCGACTATCCCACAGGCTTTTTTGCTGTGAATGATATGGCTGCCATTGCCATTATCAAAGAGGCCAAACACCTTGGATTGCACGTGCCGGAAGATATTAAAGTAGTTGGTTTCGAAAATAGTAAATCAGCTGCCATAAGCGAGCCAGAGCTTACTACCGTAGATCAGTTTGGATTTGAGCTGGGACGCGAAGCCTGTCAGTTGTTGCTCAAAAGGCTCAAAAACGAAGAGAACGAAACAAGCTTTAAACCCATAAAAAAAGTAATCAAAACCAGATTGGTGGTAAGGAGCTCGACCTGAAATTATTCTTCACTGCAGCAACTGCTCCGGATTCCAGAAAACTTTTTCAAAATTTTGGATCGTATCATTTTCAATGCGATGTCCTTCCTGCTCAAGCAGTTTTTGCATCAGGTCGGGATGTCCGAAGTGAACTTTTCCGCTTAGTTGCCCGTTGCGGTTTACTACCCTGTGTGCCGGAATTGCTAACCCACTCCTGTGGGATTGATTCATCGCCCAACCCACCATACGCGAAGATTTTCGGGCACCCAAAAATGCTGCTATCGCCCCATAGGAAGTAACTTTTCCGAATGGGATTTGACTTACTACAGCATACACTTTTTCAAAAAAAGAGATCCGGTCGTCAGTTGAATAATCCAAAACGCAGGTATTTGATTTTAAGACCCTGGTCGAGCCATATTTGTTCGTAAAAGGTGCGGATATTTTTCACCTCAAGCTCTTGTTTATCAGCATAAAGATCAGGAATATCTGCATAAATAGTAAGCTTTTGCTCCCGAATCACCTCCTTGGTATAATCGTATAGTAAGTCACTGTCAGTTTTCAAATGGACCAGCCCGTCTCTTTTGAGAAATTTACGGTATTCATCCAAAAAACGTGGCGCAGTGAGCCTTTTTCTGATTCTGGATTGCTGTGGTTGTGGGTCGGGAAAAGTAATCCATATTTCTGAAACTTCATCTACGCCAAAAAAATGGCTAACCAGCTCAATCCGGCTTCTGATAAAGGCAACATTGGTAAGTCCATATTCCTGTGCATCTTTCAGACCCCGCCACATGCGTGCCCCTTTGATGTCCATGCCGAGGTGGTTATATCCGCTACGATGTTGTGCCAGTCCTATCGTATATTCTCCTTTGCCACAGCCGAGTTCGAGCACGATGGGATTGTTGTTTTTAAAAAAATCCCTGTTCCAGTTTCCTTTCAAAGGGAAGCTGCTTTGTTGTATTTGTTCGAAATTATATTGAAAAAAGTTTTCAAAAGTCTCATTCTCAGCAAAACGCTGTAGTTTTCTTTTCTTACCCACGAAGTTTCGGAAATATTAAAATATTAATAATAAGATTTTTTTGATCAGACAGAACGAGCATAGCATCACATGCTGAACAGCCAGGCATTTTCGTTTTCTTCTTCTTTGATGGCATTAAGACGCGAAAGTGCTTCGTTTTTGCTGTGGTGGCCTTCAAAAGCCACACGATGCAGTCCGCTACCCGTTTGACCGGCAAATACGGCATCAAAACCTTTGGATCTGAGCGTTGCTACCAGATTATCGGCATTGGTTTTTTCGCGGAAAGCACCTGCGATGATAAAATACTTTGCCTGTGTTTCGGTTACAGCCTGAGCCGGAGTGTGCGGTTCAATCACTTCGGCAGGATTTTCTTCCGGGCTTGCACTAAGGGTTTCCGGTGAAACTTCTGCCGTTGCTTCTTCTGCTTCTTCAATCACCGGCGTTTCGATGATATTTGTTTCAGAAGTGTTTTCAGCTTCAGCGGTTAATGTGTTTAACTCATCTGTTTTTTCAGCGACTTCATTATTTTTTTTCAGAAGTAGGTTTTCAGTAGTAAGGCCGGCTTCATTCACTTTAACTGAACTTTTATTTTCCAGTACTGACATCATCCCAAACCGATCCATATTCGTGGCTACATATTCATTGGGGCTGGAATAAAAAAACGGGATAAGACTGGCATAATTCTGATAATATTGCTGAACAAGCTGTTTGTTCATATAAATCCATCCACTGAGCATAAAAACCAGCAAAACGCCAATGAATACCAATTGCTTTTTATAAGGGCTTTTCCTTTTGGAAGCCTTGAAAACTTGTTTTTTTGGAGTAATGGCAGCTTTTTTTGGTTGATCGCTGCTCAACTTGCGCGATTTTTCTTCGCGCTGCTGTTTGATTTGTTGTTCCAGCTTTTTAGTAAAGGTTTCTCTTTTGATGGCAGGCGAAACAAAGCCTGAAAGTCCAAAAGATTCTGCCAGATAATTTTGGCTGAGATCTGGATCAAAAATAAGCTGTTGCGTATCGTCCATCGAAAGGCTGCCAATCTGCCTGAAATTTATTCGCCTTCCGGCCTGCATTTCTTCGAGGCAACGCAGCACAAATTTGTCCATCCTCTTTTTGGCTTCGCCGTAAGGCAGCGATTCCTTATGTGCAATATGATTCAACAACATCCCATCATTGGCGCGAAGATGCTGATTGAAAACGATTTCTTTGTGAGGCGGCTTAAACTGGTGCTTAACAGGATGCACCGAAGCAGGATGTGTTTTGGTAATAAAACCTCCCAAACCGGGAATGACAACACATTCATGTTCGAATAATAAATCTGCTATACTACTGGCAATCTTCATTTTACAAAGGGAACGATCGGATTTGCAATCTTTGGATAATTCAAAACTAGTCTGCTAAGATACAACTCTAATCTTTGTTGATCAAATATTGTTGAAAAGTTTTTCCAGATCGGCAGGTGTGTCCACACCAAATTGTGCATGTTCGGTAAGTCCGGTTCGAATGCTGATGCCTTGTTCGAGCCAACGCAGCTGTTCCAGCGATTCGGCCATTTCGAGTGGCGAAGGTGGCAGGCTTGTTATCTGTTTCAACACCTCACATTTGTAGGCGTAAATACCAATATGCCTGTAAAAAACAAAGTTTGTCAACCAATCATCCATAGCAATATTACGTAGATATGGGATGGGTTGCCGACTGAAATAGATTGCTTTTCCAGCAGGATTGGTAATCACTTTAACAACATTAGGATCAAATAGTTGCGATTTATCTTTGATGGGTTGTATTAAAGTGGCGATAGATGCATCTTCGGGCTGAATGAGTTGAGCCAGCTGGTCAATTTGTTCGGGATGGATAAAGGGTTCATCGCCTTGCACATTGATCACGGCATCAAAGGTTTTTTGTTGCTTCTGAAGGGCTTCAAAACAGCGATCGGTTCCGCTGGGATGAGTAGTACTGGTCATCACAAATTTTCCGCCAAAGCGTTTCACCTCATCGGCAATGCGATCATCGTCAGTTGCAACAACAAGGTCGGTGATAAGTTTGGCCTTTTTAACCTGCTCAACAACCCTTTGGATCATTGTTTTACCCTGAATCATGGCCAAAGGCTTGCCCGGGAATCGGGTAGAGGCATAGCGGGCAGGAATAACAGCAAGGATTTTCATGGCTTTTCCTGTTCAGGATTTTAGAACAAGCCGTGTATTTCGGCATTGATCTTTTCGATTACCATGCCCAGATGATCCGGTTTTTCCAGGTCAATCTCATCCACTTCAATGATCAGCAGCTTGCCAATGGTATATTTGGCTATCCAGGCTTCGTATCGTTCGTTGAGGTGTTTCAGATAATCCAGGCGGATGGATTTTTCGTAGTCTCTGTTGCGTTTCTGAATCTGATTAACGAGCGTTGGCACACTGGCACGCAGATAAATCAACAGATCGGGAGGCTGAATAAATTTACTCATCAATTCAAAAAGCGAACTGTAATTTTCAAAGTCGCGGGTAGTCATCAGATTCATGGCATGAAGATTTGGCGCAAAAATGTAGGCATCTTCGTAGATGGTTCGATCCTGTACTATGGTTTTGCCACTGTTGCGAATTTCGATCACCTGCCTGAAACGGCTGTTGAGGAAATACACCTGTAGGTTGAACGACCACCTTTGCATATCTTCATAAAAACTGTGCAGATAAGGATTGTTTTCAACATCTTCGAAATGGGGTATCCAATTGAATTGTTTGGCTAAAAGCTTTGTGAGTGTAGTTTTTCCAGAACCTATGTTCCCGGCGATGGCGATATGCATGGCAAATGTTTTGTGAGCGAAATTAATAAGTTTTTGAAAGCTTTACAAGAGCTCAAGTATTTCCTCAAGTATGGTTCTGTTGTTCGACAAACGGGGAACTTTGTTTTGGCCGCCAAGTTTTCCTTTGCTTTTGAGCCATTTATAAAAAGTTCCTGGTGGAACAGCTTTCACCATTGGGGGTCGGAGAACCATATTGTGGTATCGCTTGGCCTCATAATCAGAGTTGAGCGATTTAAGTGCGTTATCGAGTGTTTCATTGAAGAAATCGAGGTTATCGGGTGCTTTTTCAAACTCGATCAGCCATTCGTGTGCGGCCGAGTCTTTTCCGCTGAAATAAAGTGGAGCGGCAGTGTAATCAAGTATATTCACCTTGCATTTGCGACTTGCAATTGCTAAAGCCTTTTCGGCGTTATCAATAATAAGTTCTTCGCCAAAGGCATTGATGAAGTTTTTAGTGCGTCCGGTGATTTTTATTCTGTAGGGATTTAAAGAGGTAAAAGTCACCGTGTCGCCGATCAGATATCGCCAAAGGCCTGCATTTGTGGTGATTATAAGAGCGTAGTTTTGGTTTTTTTCTACCTCATGCAAGGCCAGTGCTTTTGGGTTTTCTTCTGCTAAGGCTTCAATTGGAATAAACTCATAATAAATGCCATAATCGAGCATCAACAATAATTCCTTACTGTCAGACCGGTCCTGAATGCCAAAAAAACCTTCGGAGGCATTATAAGTCTCCATAAAATTCATCCCGCTGTGTGGGATCAATTGCTGAAACTGTTCGCGATAGGGTTCAAAATTGACACCTCCGTGAAAGAAAACTTCCAGGTTTGGCCAAACTTCAGAGAGGTTGGGTTTGCCGGTTAGCTCCAGAATTCTTTTTATCAGAACCAGTGTCCAGCTTGGCACACCCGAAATACTGGTAACATCATGTTGCATGGTTTCGCGGGCCATCAACTCAATCTTTTGTTCCCATTCGTCCATCAGGGCAATGCTCAGGTTAGGCGTTTTCATCAATTGCACCCAAAACGGCAGGTTTTGAATCAGAATGGCCGATAAATCGCCGTCATAATAGGATGCATTGTTCACCTCGCTGATGGTATGGCTACCACCCATTACCAAGCCTTTGCCATCAAAGATCTCCGTTTCGGGGTGGTTGTTGATAAAGAGGCTTAACATATCCTTTCCGCCTTTGAAATGGCATTCTTCGAGCGATGAATTACTTACCGGAATATATTTGCTTTTGCTGCTGGTAGTGCCCGAAGATTTGGCAAACCATTTAATTTCCTCAGGCCAGAGCAGGTTTTGTTCGCCCTGGCGCATTCTGTCGATATAGGGTTTGATGGCTTCATAGCTGTTGATCGGAATGCGCTGTGCAAACTCTTCAGGTGTTTTGATGCTCTTGAAGTCGTATTTTTTTCCGTATTCAGAATTTTTACCAGTCATTATCAGGCGTTTAAACCATTCTGCCTGAACTTCATGCGGGTATTTGATGAAGAGATCAATCTGATGCATCCTCTTTTTGATAAACCAGGAGGTAAGGGTGCTGATGAATGCCATAGCGTTTATTTTCTTAGGATTGCAAAGGTAAGAATTGCTGACTGACTGTTGTTGATTAGATACAATACAATTTATTTAGGTGCTTTGATGATCAGATAAACCCCCATGATAGCATACAACAAATTGGGTATCCAGGCTGCCCATACAGGAGAGAGGTTTCCGAAGGTAGCAAAAACGGTTGAAAATTGCATAAACAGGATGTATGAAAAGGTGATGGCGATGCCCAACCCGAGGTGCATACCAATGCCTCCTCTTACTTTTCTGCTGGATAAGGCTGCCCCAATAAAAGTCAGAATCAGTATGGCGGCAGGCGATGCCAGACGTTTTTGCATTTCAACTTCATAGTTAACTACTCCCGGACTGCCTTTCAGTCGTTCTTTGTTGATGTGTTCCTTTAGCTCCCAAAAATTCATCACCTCAAAGTCTTCTTTGATCTTGTACAGGTCAGTTGGAATGAGATTCAGGACGGTGTCGAGGGTGATGCCCTTCTCAATCCGTTCGTTCATCCCATCGATATATCTTTTGGTGTAATTGATTATTTTCCAGGCGTTTGCTCCTCTGGCTGTATCCAACTCAATGCGATCGGCCATAAGTTTGTAGGTCATCTTTTCGTCTTCGAAATGTTCGATGGTAAAACGATAAGCTGTTTGTTGTTTCACATTGTAATTTTCTACAAAGACAAACACACCTTTTTCAATCTGCAAATGAATGTTGCGTTCCTTGTCTTTCGACAAATCTTCCATGTATCGGTCTTTAAAAGCCCGGCGTGTAACATTGGTTTGTGGTATGAGAAAGTTGCCCAGGTAAAAGGAGAAAATGCCTAATAAAAGTGAAGCAAAAAAATAGGGTCTAAGCATCCGCATAAAGCTTATCCCACTGCTTAAAATAGCAATTATTTCGGTGTTTCCGGCCATTTTGCTTGTAAAAAAAATTACCGAAATAAATGTGAAAAGATAAACGAAAAGATTGATAAAATAGGGGATAAAGTTGATGTAATAATCAATGATTATTTCTTTGACGGGGGCTTCGTTTTTAAGGAAATCTTCAATATTTTCGGAAATATCAAAAATAATCACAATCATTATGAGCAGCGAGATGGCATAGAAAAATGTTCCAATAAATTTTTTGAAGATATACCAGTCAATCAGCTTCATAGTTTATAGTCGTTGGGTCACTTTGGGAATCATTTGTTGTTTCCAGCTGGCAAAATCACCTTCGAGGATATGTTTTCGGGCTTCATTCACCAACCAAAGATAAAAGGATAAGTTATGCAAACTGGCAATCATACTTCCGAGCATTTCACCTGCCACAAACAAATGACGTAAATAGGCTTTAGTATATTGTTTATCAACGAAAGAAGTTCCGTTTTCGTCTATCAGACTAAAATCGTTTTTCCATTTTTCGTTGCGCATATTCAGTATGCCGTTGCTGGTAAACAACATGCCGTTGCGGCCATTGCGGGTTGGCATCACGCAATCGAACATATCCACTCCCAGGCCGATGCTTTCGAGTATATTGGCTGGCGTTCCCACGCCCATCAGGTAGCGTGGCTTGTCGTTGGGAAGTATTCCGCACACCAGTTCGGTGATTTCGTACATCATTTCGGCTGGTTCTCCCACCGAAAGCCCGCCGATGGCATTTCCATCAGCACCGGCAGCGGCAATGGTTTCGGCCGAAATTTTTCGCAAATCTCTGTAGGTGGATCCTTGAACGATCGGGAAAAGTGCTTGCTCGTAACCATAAAGTGGATTGGTTTCCTCCATCTGCTTCAGGCAACGGCCAAGCCATTGATGGGTGATGTCCATTGAGCGCGCGGCATAGTCATAATCGCAAGGGTAGGGGGTGCACTCATCAAAAGCCATGATGATATCAGCACCGATTTGCCGCTGGATGTCAACCGCACGCTCGGGAGTAAAAGTATGGCGCGAGCCATCAATATGCGACTGGAAAGTTACGCCTTCGGGAGTAAGTTTTCGTCTGGCACTGAGCGAGTAAACCTGATAACCACCGCTATCGGTAAGTATGGGTTTGTTCCAGCCATTAAACTTATGCAGACCACCTGCTGCCTTTAAAACTTCCAGGCCCGGACGCAGATAAAGGTGATAGGTATTTCCCAGAATGATCTGCGCTTCAACATCCGAAATTAAATCTCTTTGATGAACTGCTTTAACTGTTCCGGCTGTCCCGACCGGCATAAAAATAGGCGTTTGAATGGTTCCGTGTGCCGTGCTTATCGTACCAGCTCTTGCACCACTTTTATTATCCAGCCCGTTGATGACGAAATCCATGCTTTGAATTTTGCGCAAAAGTACAGGTTTTTTCGGGCTCCTCATCTATCCGGTGGTTTGGATTGCAGCCTGGTAAGTGTTAACAGCTGCTTTCTCTGTTTTGTTGATTAGTTTGACAAAAGTTTTGTGATTGATCTGTTTTCTTTGGATAATTTTGCAGCAACCAAAACTTTTTGACGCATGTTGGTATGCTATGATTCGGTTGGATTTGTATTGGGAGTTGTTTTCCTGTTGATGGTTTTTATCCAACTGATGTTTTATGGGGTGTTTTTTTTGCGTCTGATATTTTATAAAAAGTCAGAACCGGAAATAGCCTCTAACCCCGAACCAGTATCAGTTGTGATCTCAGCCCGCAATGAATATCATCACCTGAAACACTTTTTGCCTCAAATTTTGGATCAGGATTATCCTGATTTTGAAGTGGTTGTGGTGAATGATTGTTCGGATGATGAAACAGCTGAATTGTTGGATGATTTGGCACGTCGCAATCCAAAATTGAAGCTTGTCCACCTGACCCAAAGCCTTAACTTTTTTCAGGGGAAGAAGTTTCCGCTTAGTATGGGAATCAAATCGGCGAAGCATGATTTGCTGGTCCTGACGGATGCCGATTGTTTTCCTGAATCCAATCAATGGCTTCGCAGCATTGCCGAAGCGTATCGTAACGGAATAGAAGTGGTCTTGGCTTACGGGCCGTATCAAAAAGTGAAAGGCTTATTAAACAGGCTAATTCGATTCGACACCTTGCATATTGCCATTCAATACCTTTCGTTTGCGCTGGCCGGTTTGCCTTATATGGGTGTCGGACGTAATCTATCCTATCGTAAGTCATTGTTTTTAAGGAATAAAGGATTCACTTCGCATTATAAAATTGCTTCAGGTGACGACGATTTATTTATCCATCAGGTGGCAAACAAACATAACACCCGTGTCTTGATTCAGTCAAAAGACCGGATGCTTTCTGTTCCTAAAAAGACTTTTTCGGAATGGATCAGGCAGAAACGCCGGCATTTGATGACAGGAAAGTTTTATGCCTTTAAAATCAAGATGTTACTGGGAGCTTATAATTTGAGTGCTTCTTTGTTTTATGTTTTGTTTGTAGCCTTGTTTTTCGTTGAACCCGCTTTTTCTTACCAGGATTGGTTTTGGCTTTATCCTGCTGTTTTGGTGTTTATTCTTGCCCTGAAAGCAATTCCCCATTGGGTCATCTTTGCAAAAATTGCTTCAAAACTTGGCGAAAGGGGCTTGAAATGGATTATTCCGATCATGGATTTCTTTTTTGTTATTTTTACACCTTCACTTTTACTCTTAAATGTTTTTGTCCGCAAGCCAAAATGGAAATAAATGATCAGTTAACGGAAAAGGCCAAACGTGATCTGGTGCTGATTGACAGGGCTCTTCAACACAAAGATCAGCTGGCTTATGCCGAATTGTTAAAAAGATATCGGGATGCCATTTATTTTCTGATGCTTAAGATGTCGGGCAATCATTACGATGCCGAAGACCTTACTATTGAAGCTTTTGGGAAGGCCTTCAGAAATTTGCGGCAATACACAGCTGATTATGCTTTTTCTACCTGGCTCTATCGCATCGCTACCAACAACTGTATTGATTTTATGAGGCGTAATAACAGGATTCCTTCGGCTAACAAGCTTTTCTGGAAGTCGGAAGATCAGGAGGAATTGATTGATTCAATACCTTCCTCGCAGCCAGATCCGGAAGAAGACCTGATGCACAAACAAAAAATCAGGATGATGCGCAATGTTGTTGAAAAACTCAAACCTCACTACCGCAATTTGATCACCCTACGCTATTTTGAAGAATTGAGCTACGAAGAAATTACACAGGTTTTAAATCTCCCCCTGGGAACCGTAAAAGCTCAACTATTCCGTGCCAGGGCATTTTTGTTGCAAATCATGGAAGAAAATCAGCGAATCTCCTGAGGTTTTCGCAGAATTATCATTCTTCTGTCTTCATTAGTCCTTATCCTTGATCGGCTTTTATTAACTTTGCTGCAATAAAAAGACTTTGCTATGACTGACGAGTTAAAAGCTTTCCGGGAAGCTGTATTACAAGGTATTCCAGAAATTCTGCCCCGGCCAAAACCTTATGACGCCCAAATCAATCATGCTCCCAAACGCAAGGAAATACTGAGTGCAGAAGAAAAAAAACTTGCCTTAAAAAATGCACTTCGCTATTTTGATCCGAAACACCACCAGGAATTGGCTCCTGAATTTGCCGATGAACTAAAAAAGTATGGCCGGATTTATATGTATAGATTTCGGCCTGATTATCCCATTTCGGCCCGAAGTATCGATGCATTTCCACACAAATCCAAACAGGCAGCCGCCATCATGTTGATGTTGAGTAATAACCTGGATCATGCTGTGGCACAGCATCCACATGAGTTGATAACTTATGGAGGCAATGGCGCTGTGTTTCAAAACTGGGCACAGTACCTGCTAACCATGCAATATCTGGCCACCATGACTGAGGAGCAAACACTGGCTATGTATTCAGGCCATCCGATGGGGCTTTTTCCATCACATCCTGATGCCCCACGAGTTGTTGTTACCAACGGAATGGTAATTCCAAACTATTCGAAACCAGATGATTGGGAGCGGTTTAATGCATTGGGTGTATCGCAATATGGACAAATGACGGCAGGTTCATTTATGTATATCGGCCCTCAGGGAATTGTTCACGGCACAACAATCACAGTTCTCAATGCTAGCCGGATGAAGAATCACCCGGCCTATAAACAAGGTCCAAAGTTGTTCGTAACAGCCGGACTTGGCGGAATGAGCGGTGCACAGCCCAAAGCCGGAAATATTGCCGGAGTAGTTAGCATTACTGCGGAGGTTAATCCCAAAGCTGCTTATAAGCGTCACGAACAAGGCTGGGTTGATGAAATTGCTGCCGATGCTGATGAGGCCATCAATCTGGCACTGGAATGGCAAAAACGTGATACACCACATTCTATTGCTTTTCTGGGTAATGTAGTAGATCTGTGGGAGCGATTGGCTGCCCGTGAAGTGAATGTGGATATGGGATCTGATCAAACTTCATTGCACAATCCCTGGGCGGGTGGGTATTATCCGGCCGGCCTTAAGTATGAGCAGGCAAACCATATGATGGCCAATGATCCCGATCAATTCAAGGAGTGGGTGAAGAAATCCCTGATCAGGCAAGTGAATGCCATCAACAAGCTTACAGCTAAAGGGATGTATTTCTTTGATTATGGCAATGCTTTTCTGCTCGAAAGTAGTCGTGCCGGTGCTGATATTCTGAATGAAAATGGATTGTTTAAATATCCTTCCTATGTGCAGGATATCATGGGCCCGATGTGCTTCGATTATGGATTTGGCCCTTTCAGGTGGGTATGTACCTCATCCAAACCCGAAGATTTGGCATTGACAGATAAAATTGCCTGCGAAGTACTCGAAGGTATTGCCAACGATGCCCCGGCAGAGATAAGAGAACAACTGAACGATAATATTCACTGGATCAGGGAGGCGCAGAAAAATAAACTGGTTGTAGGTTCGCAGGCCAGGATCTTATATGCTGACGCAGAAGGCCGGATAAAGATAGCAGCAGCTTTCAACAAGGCCATTGCCAAAGGCCAAATCAGTGCGCCTGTGGTTTTGGGAAGAGACCATCATGATGTATCCGGAACAGACTCACCTTATCGTGAAACCTCTAATATTTATGATGGCTCTGCCTTTACTGCTGATATGGCCATTCAAAATGTAATCGGCGATTCATTCAGAGGTGCCACCTGGGTTTCTATCCACAATGGTGGTGGGGTTGGCTGGGGCGAAGTGATCAATGGCGGATTTGGGATGTTGCTGGATGGCTCTCCTGAGGCTGACCGCCGCCTGCGGATGATGTTGTATTGGGACGTGAACAATGGTATTGCCCGTCGCAGCTGGGCACGTAACAAAGAAGCTGTTTTTGCCATTAAAAGGGCAATGCAGCAAAACCCAGAATTAAAAGTAACGCTTCCAAACTTTGCAGACGATTCACTGATTGACAAGCTGGATTTATAAAGCGGAAGGATTAAAAAAAAGCCGGTTGTTAATACATAC
>JAQVGO010000002.1 GCA_028696715.1 Bacteroidales bacterium | reverse complement strand
TCATAATTGGTGTGACTGCCTTTAAAGAACTTTGTGCAATTGTGAGCGGCCGGGCAGTCAGGATCAGCGTCCATAACGTAAGTTTTTATGTCCCAATTACTTGCTGCTAAAACCAGCATTTTGGCTAGCTGTCCGCCGGCGGTAATGCCCAGTCGAAGGGAGGAAATATTACTTAAATCAATCATAGTGCTGAAAGTATTCAATCGTTTTTCGAAAGCAAAGCTAAAACAAATGATTGATTACGAGTGAGAGTAATTTGTTGATAATTATTTGGTGTAAAACTAAGCTATATTGTTTTAAATCACTCATTATCAATTTTATTTCTTACCAAAATAAGATAATTTTCACCTTTATGGTGCTGATGGTAAAGTGAAGAATCTGCAATATCTCCATCATCAAGGCAGGAAATACCCGTATTCGTATTTTTAAATCCGGACAAGGGAATAACAATCGATTTGATGTTTAGCGTATCGGCACGTTTGAATAATTCAGCCTCCGAAAAGGCGTGTCCCTGCGCTACTTCTTTGTATTCAAATGCTTTGAAACTAGCCAGAGGATATTTGTCTAATGCGTTGAATACCATATTGTAAGGAACCAAAATCAAGCTTTGCTTGTCAGGGATATTTGAGAATATTTCTTCTGTAATCTTTAGATGTGGAGAGTTTTTGCTGAAGATATTAACAAATCTAATGCTTACAGTCACTATTTGTAAAATCAATAAAATTGTGAATAAGCTTTTCAGTTGGAATTTTTTTACACGAATCAAATTGATCAACCCATAGGAAATGATAAGCGACATATAGGGAAACAAATAAATGAGAAAGCGTTCGGCAATTTGTGATCCTAGGACATTGAGTGTTAGAATAAGTGTAATGGTGTAAATTATTAAATTTGGATGAATCTTAAAAAGTCGTTTAAAATTAATTAATAATACCAGAATAAAAAAGGAGGAAATACCCCATACTTTTGGACTCCAGAAGAATCGCTGATGCTCCTGACTTAGTTTTATGATTACATTAATAACAAGTTCGGTAAGGCTTCCCGAAAGGTAGTTTGTCGCGTTATTATCTGGCCAGTTTTTTATTTGATAGAGCCAGGTTTCGAGATGTCCTTCCTGCCAAAGATCTGCAAAATACAGGATGGAAGTAAAAAAACCGGCAAGGCTAAACCACACAAATGATTTCCATTTTCTTTGATAGAGTAGCAACACAGCTCCGGCCACCAGAAAAATTAATCCGTTTAGATGGGTCAGAAATGCCAGACCTGCCATAAAACCAGCCAATACTACATTTTTTACGGATAGTGTGGTGTTTCTGTTTTGGTCAAGCTTTACAAATGAGATAAACCCAAAAAACATCACCCAGATTTCCGGCCTGAAAGTAAAGGCATAGAGTACAATTAACGGATTGACTATCAGAAAAAATAGTGCGATTAAAACTTGTTGATTTAGGGTTTTAGTGTTTAGCAATTTCTTGGAATACTGCGAAAATACCACTAAAAATAAAATGTATAAAATCAGTGTGAATGTGCGGAGTGGGGTAACTGACCACCCAAAAATCTTAATGAGTCCTGCCCCCACAAGTATATTAAGTTTATGATAAGAAAACAGCCGGACATCACAACCCAGAAAATCAATCAGACTTACTGTTTTTACAACACCATCTTTAGCTAGCCAGTAGGCTTGTTCGCCAAAAAATGCGTCATCGATATAGATAAATCTGTTCCACATCGAAAACAGGAATACTATTAGTGTCGCTAGTATCAATGCTTTCATCGTTTGCATACTGTATAAGAAATTATAGATGCGATTTATCATAATAATCTTAGATTGAGTTATTTACGATTGCGATTTGTTTGAAAAATTAATCTCACTATTAAGAATACTTCATTTCATTTTTTCAGAAAAGAATCACTTAATCCTTCTAATTAAAAATTTATCCAGTTTTAAGAGCAAGTAATAACAAAAAGTAAAAGTAGAAATTATTGAAACAGTTTGCGACAAGAGCGCGTTTAGGGACAAATAATTTGTGTTTGATTCATGTATTATAAGCGACAGCGGTTTATGATAATTAGCTTAATTTAGCCGGTTCTAAAAACAAGCCATCTTTATTTATGACAACAAATTTTGTTTATGGAATATAATTTTGACAAGCTTATAGAAAGAGCAAGCACAGCAAGTGTGAAATATGACCTGCGGCAATTTATCTTTAAAAATCCTGATGTGCTTCCTATGTGGGTGGCAGATATGGATTTCGAAACCCCCGATTTTATCAGGCAAGCTGTAATAAAACGGGCACAGCATCCTATTTATGGATACACCTTCAGACCGGAATCCTATTATCAGGCAATAATGAATTGGTTTCTGAAGCGGCACAACTGGAAAGTGGAGAAGGATTGGATTTTGTTTAGTCCGGGGGTTGTTCCGGCAGTGAACTTTGCTGTTTTGGCACTCACCAATCCGGGCGATGAAATTATAGTACAACCACCTGTTTATTTTCCATTCTTTTCTGCCGTTCAAGAGAATAACCGTCAAATAGTATATAATCAGCTGATTAGAGATGGAGATCAATATCAGATTAATTTTGATCAGCTCGAAAAGCAAGCCCAAAAAGCCCGAATGCTGATCTTGTGTAATCCGCATAATCCGGTAGGGCGATCCTGGACCAAAGAAGAACTTACCGAGCTGGGGAAGATTTGTTTAAAGCATAATTTGCTGGTAATTTCTGACGAAATCCATGCCGACCTGGTACTTCCCGGACATAAGCATCAGGTGTTTGCTGAGGTTTTTCCTGAATTAAGCGCAAATATTATCACCATGCATGCGGCAAGCAAGACCTTTAATCTTGCAGGTTTGGCTTCCTCATCGGTGATTATCAGCGATTTGGCTCTGCGCGAACAATACAAATCTTTTATCTCGCGGCTACATATCGATATGGGAAATCTTTTCGGAATGGTAGCCACTCAAACGGCTTTTGAAAAAGGGGAACAATGGTTGGGTCAGGTTTTGGATTATATCGTTGACAATATTGTTTATGCTACTGATTTTCTGGCTGATCAACTACCAAAAGTAAAAGTGATAAAACCTGAAGCAACCTATATGATCTGGCTCGATTTTTCGGCTTTTCAAATGTCAGACGATGAATTGAAATCTTTTCTGATTAATGAGGCAAAACTCGGATTGAATAGCGGAATTGATTTTGGACCCGGTGGTGAAGGATTTATGAGGATCAATGTGGCTTGTCCGAGATTGCTTCTCCAGCAAGGACTAGAAAGATTGAGAGACGCATTTACACAACTTTTTCAACGAAATAACGTATAAAGTAGCGTGTAAAAATCTTTTGTTCTTGAAAAGAGGCATTTTCATATTTTTATTATCCCTGTCCTTTTGTTTGTCGTTCCCTCTAACAGGTAACGGACAAGGCAAAGAGACTGGTATGTTGAAGCTCAGAACTGGCTATGGCATTCCTATAAAATCCTTTGGTAAATTCACCGGAGATTTAGATTACAGTAGTTTTGTAACGGGGGGAGCTCATTATGGCCTGGAAGGTTTTTATTTTTATAGTGAAAATGTCGGATTTGGTGGTTTACTTTCATACAACAGGAACAAAATAGATGCACAACGATTTACTGGCGCATATATCAACTCTAATTTTATTTACGATACTGCATTTGTAAACATAAATCCGTTCAGAACAGTTATTGGGTTGGTCGGTTTTTGTTTTGACTTACCTTTGAATGAATATGCAGCCTTTACGTTTAAAATGATGACAGGTGCTTTAACAGTAACAAAACCAGCTGGTATTGTAAGGGTGCAGACGGAAGATGGTGATGAATTGATTTTCAGGGAAACAAAAGATACTAGAGCTAAATTTACTATATTTACGGCTGCCGGGATGCGATTCAGTCCTTTGCCTGATTGGAGTGTTACAATGGAGGTCGAATATATTGGAGCTCAATTTGATTTTTCATACAAAATGAACGAGGCACCTGTTAATAGAACCAATCATGTTCAATTGTTGATGTTGAATTTTGGAATAGCGTATTTTATTGAATAATAAGCTTATGCGTGTACTTAAATTTTTTGGATTTGTCTTGCTGTTTTTTCTGAGTGTCGCTTTGTTGTTGGCTTTGATTATGCATGATGAAGTAGAAACAACACAATCAATCGAGGTAAAAGCCAGCCCCATGCTTGTGTTTCGGCAGGTAAATGATTTAAACAATTGGAAAAAATGGAGCCCTTTTAAGCTGGATGATCCCGGGATGACACTTAGCTACAAAGGAGCCAAATTGGGCGAAGGTGCTGAACTCTACTGGACAAGTGAGGATAGCGGTGATGGAAGTCTGAAAATTGTGAAAAGCGAACCTTACAACCTAATTCAAATTGTATTAGACTTTGGCAATCACGGAATTGCAACAGATGAATGGTCTTTTCAGGAAACGGAAAACGGAGTAGTGGTCAGCTGGTCTCTTAAACTGACGGAGCTAAGTTATCCTTTTGGTAAGTACTTTGGATTTTTTGTTGATGGCTTATTTAATCCACTGCAAATTGAAGGATTAGAAAAATTAAAAACTTTGTGTGAGCAAGCTGATAGCGAAATTACTGTGAACAGAGAAAAGAAGAAAGCAAGGTATATACTTGGGGTTTGTGATACATTATCGTTTAACGCACGTCACGAATTTGTGAGGCAAAATGAACAAGCCCTGTCGAATTATTTTAAAAGCCTGCGTTACAAGCCGGACGGAGACGCCTTGCTGATATTGCAAGCCTTTGTAAATGATAATTATATCAGCTGTTATGGTTTTCCAATTCTGGATGAAGTTAAGGAATCGGGTCGTTTTAACATCATCGAAATTCCGGAATGTGAACAAATTTCTGCTGAAATGAATTGGAGTGAAACGGCAGCTGACGAAATGCATCAGACCTTAAAATTATTTCTCCTCGAAAACAACCTCAAAGTTCGGTATATCACTGAGGAAGTTTCTACTGAGACTGAAAATAAGGTAATCAGGATTTCTTACTGTTTTTGAGATTAAACAGGTATTTATTGTCATTGAACAATGAAGCCAGGCAGCTGTTTTAGCTTAGGATAATCAAAAAGTATGCAGGAGGAGAAACCGGAAATCAAAAAAAGACTCAGTTGGGCAGGACTACAACGTTTGTTATCGCTGTTGAAGTTTATGTGGCCTAAGCGTTGGGCTTTTTTTGGCGGTCTTGGAGCCTTGGCAGTTTCCAGTTTGGGTACACTGGCCTTTCCCATGCTGCTTGGTGATTTGCTTGATGCAGCTAATCCTGATGCCAGCCTTGCAAAAATTAATCAGATTGCACTGATTTTATTGGTGATATTTGCGATAAATGCTGTTTTTTCCTATTTCAGGATTTATTTATTTGCCATCGTCACTCAATTTATGCTGGCCCGTTTAAGGCAAACCACTTATGACCAGCTCATCCGGTTGCCCATGGCATTCTTCTCCGAACGCAGGGTAGGGGAGCTTAACAGCAGAATTACGGCGGATATTGCTGTATTGCAGGAAACTTTCACCTTTACCATCGCACAATTTATCCGGCAACTCATTATCATCATTGGAGGCATAAGTCTTTTAACGCTTATTTCTTACAAACTCACTTTGTTTATGCTGGCTTTTGTGCCGTTGGTTGCTGTTGGTGCCCGTATTTTCGGAAAGAAAGTTCGCAATTTGTCGAAAGATGCACAGTCGCAGCTTGCTACTTCCAATGTGATTGTTGAAGAAACCCTTCAGGGAATTAACAATGTAAAGGCATTTAACAACGAAAACTACGAAACCACCCGCTATTTCAATGCAACCAACGAGGTGATTCAAATTGCCTTGAAAGGTGCAAAATGGCGCGCTCTTTTTATTTCACTGATTGTTTTTAGCCTGTTTACCAGTATTGTAGGTGTTATCTGGTTTGGGGTTTACCTCGTAAATCAGGGAGCTGGAATCAGTTCAGGCGATTTATTCAAATTTATTTTATATACCTTATTTATCGGGGCATCCATTTCGGGGATGGCCGACCTGTATTCGCAAGTACAAAAAGCCATCGGAGCCACTGATAGTTTACTCGACATTCTTGAAGAACCAACTGAATTGGAGTTAAAAGGAGATTGCGTGGAGAAAACTCAGTTGCAAGGTAATGTCAGCTTTAATAAGGTGTTTTTTTCTTATCCTTCTCGCCCTGAACTTAAGGTGTTAAAAGGGATTAGTTTTGATGTAAAAACCGGACAGAAAGTTGCTTTGGTAGGGGCTTCAGGGGCTGGTAAAACAACAATTACAGCTTTACTTTTCAGGTTTTACGAACCCGATTCCGGCTCAATTTTGTTGGATGGTATTCCTGCCAATCAGATCAACCTTAATTGCTTAAGGAGGCAAATGGCGATCGTTCCGCAGGAAGTTTTGCTGTTTGGCGGAACCATTTATGAGAACATTGCTTACGGAAATACCAGGGCTGCTGAAAACGAAATAATAGAAGCTGCCCGTAAAGCTAATGCATTAGAATTTATCAATTCCTTCCCTGATGGTTTTCAAACCATTGTAGGAGAACGTGGTGTGCAACTTTCTGGCGGACAAAAACAGCGCATTGCAATAGCACGTGCCATTTTGCGTGATCCTAAGATTCTGGTTTTGGATGAAGCAACAAGTGCCCTGGATACGGCTTCTGAAAGTATGGTGCAGGCAGCATTAAACGAATTGATGAAAGGACGCACGGCCATCATTATTGCGCATCGACTTTCGACGATTCGTGAAGCCGACAGGATTTTGGTTATTGATCAGGGAAGGATTGTAGAATCAGGTTCACACGAAGAATTGCTGGCACGTGATAATGGAAAATATTTGGCACTTCAGCAGTTGGCTGTTTAATTAGCCAATTAACTGATAAAAATCTTCTTCGGAAATTATGGGAATTCCCAGCTTTTCTGCTTTGTCTTTCTTAGCAGGTCCCATATTATCGCCTGCAATCAGATAATCCGTTTTTGCACTAAGCGAACTGACGTTTTTACCTCCGTTAAATTCAATCATCTCCTTGAGTGACTCACGCGACACAGAAAAAACACCGCTTACAACAATGGATTTGCCTTTTAAGGGTCCGTCTGAATTAACCTTTGATTCCTGACTAAACTGTAAACCGGCCGTTTTCAACTCCTGAATCATTTTCAGATGCCTGGGATCTTCAAAGTAATTTTGAACTGAAGCAGCAATTTTTTCGCCTATTTCATCTACTGCTATCAGCGATTCGAAGCTGGCTTCACGAAGTTGATCAATGGATAAGAATGCATCGGCAAGTTTTTTGGCTACTGTTTCGCCAACAAACCTGATTCCCAGCGCAAATAATACCCTGTGAAAGGGAACTTTTTTCGATTCTTCGAGACTTTTCAGCATATTTTCTGCTGTCTTTTCTTTAAAACTGACCTTTCGAATGATGGTGTTTCCCGGATTATTTTCATCGGGTGTTTCTATGGTTTTCTCTAGCCCGAACAGGTCGCTGTAAGAAAGTTTGTACAAATCAGCAGCATTTTTTATCAATGCCTGATCAAAAAGCAAGGCAATTTTTCCTTCACCCAAACTTTCAATATTCATCGCCTTTCTGCTGATGAAATGCTCGATTTTACCTTTTATTTGTGGTGGACAGCCATCACTATTAGGGCAATACCAGGCTGCTTCGCCTTCTGTCCGGATTAGTATAGTCTGGCATTCCGGACAGTATTTTGTGAAATCAACGGAACGGCTGTCGGGTTTGCGCAAATTCAAATCAACTGCTGTTATCTTAGGAATTATTTCACCTCCTTTTTCTACAGTGACGATATCATCATAATGCAGATCAAGCTGTGCGATGAAATCAGCATTGTGCAAACTGGCACGTTTCACGGTTGTGCCGGCAAGTAACACGGGCTCCAGATTAGCCACCGGTGTGACGGCTCCAGTGCGACCAACCTGAAAATCAACTCCCAGCAGTCTGGTTTTTGCCTCTTCGGCTTTGTATTTGTAAGCTATTGCCCATCTAGGCGATTTGGCCGTAAAGCCTAATTGTTTTTGCTGATCGAAACTGTTTACTTTTATAACAATGCCATCAATGTCGAATGGGAGTTCGTGCCGGGCTTTATCCCAATCATCAATAAATTCAAAAATTTCATCCTCCGTGCTGCAAAGCGCGATATTATTTGAAACACGGAAACCCCATTTCCTGGCCTCCTGAAGGCTTTCGTAATGTGTTTTAAATTTTAACGACACTTCATCGCTCATCAGATAATACAACCAACAATCCAGGTTGCGTCGGGCTACTTCTGCCGAATCCTGAAGTTTTATTGTACCAGCGGCTGCATTGCGTGGATTTGCAAACAACTGTTGGTCTTCTTCTGCTCTGAAAGCATTTAACTTTTCAAAACTTTTTCGCGGGTAGTAAATTTCTCCCCTGATATCGAAATCTTTCGGATAATCTCCTTTAATCCGAAGCGGAATGCTGCGAATGGTTTTAACATTGGTTGTGATATCATCTCCTTTTGTCCCATCGCCTCTGGTCAATGCTTGTTTGAGTACTCCATTTTCGTAACGCAAACTCACTGCCACGCCATCATATTTAAGCTCGCAAACAAATTCAACTTTGTTTCCGATGCTTTTTTTTATGCGGTTGATAAAGTCGGCAATTTCTGCACGACTGTATGAATTTCCCAGCGATAGCATTGGATAACGATGTGAATAAGATTGAAAATTTTTTGTGATATCGCCACCAACACGTTGTGAGGGAGAATGGGATGAGACTAATTCGGGAAATTGCTTTTCGAGTTTGATAAGCTCTTCCATCATCATATCATATTCATAATCAGATATTTGTGGTTGAGCTAAAACATAGTATTGATAATTATGTTGATTGAGTTGCTCGCTGAGTTCGGCAATTCGTTTGCGGGCTAATTCAATGTTCATTACTACAGCTTTTTATGAAATGTTTAGGGTTTAAGGGATTTTGGAATTCTGGCTTCATTGCGATACAAATGTATGGTTTCATTGGCGTTTATTGGATTTAGCCAGTGAATCAGCCGATCCAGATTCCCGGGTTTAAAACTCTTTTCGTGTACCAAGTGTGGCAGGTATTTTTTTACCGAATCAATTCTTGTTTCCAATTGTTTGTCCTGCACAAAAAACACAAAATCAGGTTGATGTTCTGCTTCCTTCCAGTTATTTGCAACAGCCATTTCTGCATAGGTGTTGTCATCAAGCATATAATTATATTTTGGCCAGTTGTGTCCGGTATAAAAAATAGGAGGGAACCGCAAAATATTACTGTTGATGTCTTCAAGAAAAAACTTCTTTGTTTGTGGATAATTTCTCAGATAACTCATTGATTCAACCCGGGCTTTTTTGCTGTACATCGGTGTTACGAGCATTAAAAGGACGATGTTAATGAGCCAGAAAAAAGTCCAGAAACCTTTTTCCATTCGGATGTTATTTTTCCAGAATTTCGATTTTGAGATAAAATCATCCCAACCAATCATCCCTAACACAATAAACATGGGTACTATGGGCAAAATGAATCTTTCCTGTTTGTTGGGGAAAATCGAATGAAAAAACAAGAAAACAAAAACAGGGAGAAAAAGCAGGAAATGACGTTTCCAGTCTTTTAGAAAACCAAAGATCAACATCACACTCACAGGCGGAATCATCAAACCAAACAGTACCAGCACAAAATGATACCAGGGTGCGTTGTGGTAATCATAGGCATGATTCAGGTTGTAGGTAACATAGGCGATCAATTCGGCAAAAGGTTTTTTCCAGATGTAAAAATCAATAAATCCCTGAAAAATAATAACCGAAATAAGAAAACCACCAGCTGTTGTTAGCATTCCTTTCCAGTTCTTCATAAGCAAAAGTGCTAAACCAATACCGCCGGCATAAAAAATTGTTTGGTATCTGACCGAAAATGCCAGCCCGAGAAAAAATCCTGCTACCAGAAATGAAGTCCGGTGATAGCCTGGTTCGTTTTTTTTGCGAATCAATTCCTGCCTGAGGATAATCAAACTGCCATACATAAGAAATGGTACCGAAACTACCTCCACAAGGTTACGAACACTCAAAAAGGGCATAAACCAAAAAACAGCAAGCAGTAAGGCCACTTTGTAAGCGGTTTGTTTTTCAGTTAAAAGGCTGGCAATACGATAGCCAAACGAAATCACGAGTAAAGAGAGCAAGGCGTGGATCAATCGGACGAAAAGCATTATCCATTGTGGATTGGAGATGCCAAGCAGCTTCAAAAATCCCAAAAAAAGATAATGAAAACCAACATAGAAAAAGCTGTGTCCTTCGGGGCCTGTATTTCCGTTTGTTCCTGGCAACCAGCCCTGAGAATCATAACCATCTACCCACGATCCGGCAGCTTCAATCACCAGGAAATGATCATCGTGCATACCAAAACCTCTCGAAAACACAACAGCGATCAAACGCAGAACTAAACCGATCATCATGATAAACAAAAAGGGGTGCTTTGTTTTGAAATGTTTGATTTGTTTAATCATGATGAAGTTGATTTAAGTCACAAAAATATGATTTATCTTCAAAGTATTGTTTCGATCTGTAAATTAACTGCTCGAATTGAGTAGCTTTTTTATTAGGAAAAGATTGTGTTGCTTCACTTTTTCGCGTAAATTTTTGGCTGCGACAGTAAAATATTGATGGCTTTCGAGAAATTCAATCTGAGTCTGATACCATTCGGTGAGGTCGTCAGTAAAGCCATCACGCAAAATCCATTCAAGGCGTAGTTTATGTGCAATGATGAAGTAATCAGTACGTCCAAGGTAATCCAAATCGGCATCGCAAATGATTTTTGAAGCCAGATCAAATGGTTTTTGAGGCATTTTGGTTGCAAGTATCAGTTCAGCAATGCGTAAAATCTGATCTGTATTAAAACCTTGATTTGGAAGAAGTTTTTTGGCAATCTCAACAGAAGCCTCTTCATGATTTTTCGGCGAAACTGTCATACCGGTTTCATGCAAAAGGGCAGCAGCACGAATAAGCAGGGCTGTTTCTGTGTCAACCCCGGTATGGGTGATCAATCGCTCGGCTGCCTCCAACACATCCAGCGTGTGCGCCAGGTTGTGATACAACAGCTGATCATCTTCGCGGGATAATATGAGTTTCTCAATAGTATTTTTAAGGCTATTAAGTTGCATAATGAGGGTTATTGTGGGCTTCAACAGCATAGATTTTCACAGTTTTCAATCTGCCTTTCACCGTTACTTCGTCCAGATAAGTTATTTGATACTTGTTCTTGTTTTCGAGGTAGTTATAAGTGGTCTCGGAAATGATGATCTTTTCACCAAAAATTCGCGTGAGCCCCTCGAGCCGGCTGGCAAGATTTACGGCATCTGACACCACCGTGCCTTCCATTCTTCCTTCGCCTCCAACCATTCCTAATATTAAACTTCCGGTATGAATTCCGGTGCCGGTTTCGATAGGTTGTTTGCCTTGATCAATTAATTGAAGATTGAAGGTTTTGAGACAGTTTTGCATCTCGCGGGCAGCATCAATGGCATGCTCGGGGCACTCTTCAAAAAGTGCCATGATCGAATCTCCGATAAATTTGTCGATAAATCCGTGATGCTTATGGATTATTGGCTCCATATGTTGTAAATAGGCATTCAGAAAATCAAAGTTTTCTTTGGGGCTTAATTGTTCCGAAAGACTTGTAAATGACTTAATATCAACAAATAACACCGTCATTATTTTCTGAATCTGATCACCAACTTTTACCTCTGTAATACTCTGTTTGCCCAAAAGATGAAGAAACTGTACCGGAACAAATCGTTGATTTGCCGTAGTATTTTGCTGTAACTGCTTGATATTATTTGTGATGCGACTAGCCATTTCATTGTATCCCATAGCAAGCTCGCCAAACTCGTCCGTGGTTCGAACGATCGTTAACTGGCCCAGTTCCTGTTCGCCGGTTTGTTGCATCTTCTTGATGATTTCAGATACAGGAATGATGATGCTTTTGTTAGTCCAGCTTACAAAAAAGAACAGGTAGATGATGCTGATTAAAATGCCCGAAAAAATTCCCACAAACATTAATATACTGTCTATTGCATTGACGTAGAACAGGTTAGAATTATATAGCATTTCTGTTTGGTCAATGATCGGCAGGTATTTTCCAAAAAGAACTTTGGCTTGATCACTTGAAGGTGAATGGTCAAAGCTTGTGTGAATATTACTGATACTGAATGAGATGTAGAAGATAACGATCACTAAAGGTAGTAAAGTAGTCATAAGACTATTGACCCACAGGCGATGAATCAGATGATTTTTAGGTTTGTTAATCGGGCTTTTGTAGAGACTTACCGAATCATAAACTATTTCGAGGTACTTAAACCTTACCCTGAATCGGAACCAGAAATACATAAAAAAAACTGATAGAAAGGCAGCAAAAGTTGCGATGAAAAAGAACTGACGGTAGAATTGCTTACTTGCTTCGCTGTCGATAGTATTGTCGAATACTTGAAATCCCATGATTATCAGTGCAATAATAAAACCAAGTGCCAGGATACCGCTATTGATTATCGGAACATACAACAGCCATTTTCTACAGAAATTGAGTAAGGCCTCTGAGGGTGGCTTATTTTTTCTTTTCAGCTTAAAAAAACGTTGAAATGGGGTGTTAAAAGCAAAACCTAATAACAGACTAAACAACATCATTCTAAAGAGGAGGCTAACCGATTTTCCAAAGCGCTTATCCTGTTCGCTGGCCTTGATTTCCCATTTCTTAGTATTGACGTTGTTTGCTGACAATGAATCAGTTGTAATTATTTCTTCGGTGTTATTTTTTATGTCATTTGATGGAACACCACGCTCTTCTATCCAATAGGGGCCATATTTAAAAAGCATGATCAGCGAAACAGGAAAAACCAGCAGAAGAAAAAGCAACAGACTCACCAGATAAATTCTGAGTGCAAAAAAAGCCGGTTTCTTCTTTGTATTCAAAATAAGTATGTTACCAATCAACTGCTTTACGACTTATTGGCATGGTCATGCATCGTGCGCCGCCGCCACCACGAGAAAGCTCATCACCCTCAATTGTGATGACATATTTAGAATAATTTGCCAGATCAACTTTATTCCGGATCACATCTTTTGCTTTGATTATTTCATAGCCATGCTGATTAAGTGCATCCATCGTATAAGTGTTTCTCCCATAGCCGATTACCTTTCCTGGTGCAATAGCAAAAAAGTTTGCGCCACTTTGCCACTGTTCGCGTTCCATGATATAGGTATCTCTTTTGCCTCCGCATAATACCGGTTCCAGATCCATTCCGAGTTTCTTTAAGGCATCGAGCATGTTTTTTTCTTCTCTGATCTGAAGCACTGTATTGTCTTCAATTACAATGTGAATTGTAAGGTGCCGGGACGAATGCATGATAAGTGGTTCAAAAATCATGCATTTGTCTTTGTCCAGAAATGTAAACACCATATCAAGATGGATAAAAGATTCAGGTTGGTAGGGCAATTCCTGAAGAATCAGATGTTTGGTTCCGGGCTTGGTTTTAAGGTATTCCAGTAGGGCATCTATTCCCTGACTACTGGTTCGTCCGCTAATTCCGCTCAGATAAATGTCGTCTCGTGCAATTAATACATCACCTCCTTCTATAGTTCCTTTTCCACTTTTATCAAATCGCTTCACAGGATTAACGGTTTGGGTGCTAAAGGCAGGATGATAGTCAAAAATTGCTTCCATTATCAATGTTTCGCGTTCACGAACCTTGCTGGCCATATGACTAATCATCACCTTGTCGTTCATGGAGAATGAAGCATCTCTTGTGAAGAAAAAATTTGGCAACGGATGCAACGAAAATCTTTCATTATCAAGGTACTTCGTAAGCGTATCCTTGCGCATTTCAGCCCCTTCGATAAGTTGTGAAGCTAAGTCTTCGTCAGACAGACTGCCAATTAAGGAACAGGCTTCTTCAGTTGATTCATGTTTGCAGATACGACTGATTAGGCTGGCTTTTACTTTCTCATTTCGAAGGATGTCGTTCAACAAATCTTTTACATCAAAAACACGGGCAACTTTCTCGAGCACTGCCTTAAACTCATTGTATTCGGGCAATGCAACACTCAGATTCAATATGTCACTGTAAAGTGCCCTTGCGGCGTTTTCGGGAGTCATATTTTCTACTTCCGGACCGGGAGTATGAATGATAACAGCTTCCAGTTCACCTATTTCTGATTGAATATTTACATTGATCTTTTCCATTGACATTACGTACTTATTGTTAAATTTTGGTCTGCCGAAAGTTGCACAAAAGTAGCGTAAAATAGCCAATATTGCTTAATAAATCTACATGCTTCTTTTCCGATCAGGCAATCAATACCTATTCAAATCTCTCCTTCGAACTGAATTAAATGATAGCTATTCCCCGAAAAATCAATAAACTTTCTAAAATCGTGTGTTGATATCACCAAAGTAACAGTATTCTGATTGGGGTGAAAGCTGATTTTTTCATGATCCATCAATGACTTATCAATGAACACGATCACATGATTTTCCTTGTCGTTGATAAGACCGAACGGAGAAACACTGCCTGGTTGAAGCCCCAGGTATTTCAGCATTCGCTTTTCTGAGGCAAAACTTAATTTTCCTTGCTTAAGAAGTAATTCAAGTTGTCTGATATTGAGCTGTTTGAGGTATGAAAAGATTACCAAATAATGTTTGTTTCCTTTGTGATTTCTGAAAAACAAATTTTTACAGTGTATCGCTTTAATATCAGCCCAGTAGGGTAGAGCGTCTTCCACTGTTGGTGCAGCAGGATGTTCGTACTTTTCGAATGTTATACCTAATTCATCAAGTGTTTTATAAACCATTTCAGGATTCATATTATATTTTTTCAGCAATTTTAAGATTTTATTGTCATAAAACAAAAAAAGCTGCCAGCCAGGGCCGACAGCTCATAAGTATTTCGAATTGATTCGATTAGCTATTCATAGAAATCAGAAACTCTTCGTTTGTTTGCGTAAAGCGCATTTTGTCTTTCAGGAATTCCATGGCTTCAATAGGATTCATATCCGAGAGGTGATTTCTGAGCACCCAAATCCTTTGCATAGCTTCCTTGTCGATGAGTAAATCTTCACGACGGGTGCTGGACGACACTATATCGATAGCCGGCCAGATGCGTTTGTTCGAAAGCCTGCGATCGAGTTGTAACTCCATATTGCCGGTTCCCTTGAACTCTTCAAAGATCACTTCATCCATTTTTGAACCCGTGTCAATCAGTGCGGTGGCGATAATAGTGAGCGAACCGCCATTTTCTATTTTACGTGCTGCACCAAAAAATCTCTTTGGTTTTTGGAGTGCATTGGCTTCAACACCTCCGCTGAGCACTTTGCCCGAAGCAGGTGAAACGGTGTTGTAGGCCCTGGCCAGCCTTGTGATTGAGTCTAAAAGTATCACTACATCATGTCCACATTCGGTAAGTCTTTTTGCTTTTTCGAGCACGATATTAGCGATTTTCACATGTTTGTCGGCAGGCTCGTCAAAAGTTGATGAAATCACTTCTGCATTCACGCTGCGTGCCATATCTGTAACTTCTTCCGGACGTTCGTCAATGAGTAAAATGATCAGGTAAACCTCAGGATGATTGCTGGCGATGGCATTGGCTACCTCTTTCAGCAACACTGTTTTACCTGTTTTAGGCTGGGCAACGATAAGTCCGCGCTGGCCTTTACCTATCGGGGCAAACATATCCATAATTCTGGTGGACATGGTGTTCTCTTTGTGGCCGGTGAGGGTAAACTTTTCTTCGGGAAAAAGAGGGGTAAGGTAATCGAAAGGAATACGGTCGCGCACTTCTTCGGGCGATCTGCCATTGATCATATCCACTTTGATCAGCGGGAAATATTTCTCGCCTTCTTTAGGAGGACGAATTGTGCCTTTGATGGTATCCCCGGTTTTTAGCCCAAACAGCTTAATCTGTGATTGAGATACATAAATATCATCAGGTGAGTTGAGGTAATTATAATCTGAAGAACGCATAAAACCATAGCCATCGGGCATGATTTCTAAAACACCTTCAGCATCCACAATTCCTTCAAACTCAAATTTATATTCTTCTCTTCTTGGTTTTGAAGCTTCTTTGAATAACTCCTTTTTTTGATCACGTGCCTGATAATTTTCTCTGTTTTGCCTTGGTTCCTGATTTCTTTGATCAAAACCTTGCTTTTGAGGAGGCCTGTTGCGCGATTGATCATCCTCGGTTTTTTGCAATACTCTGGTGCTTGCTACTGGTTCAGTTGTTGCTGCAATGGATTCGTTTTCCAAAGGAGTGATTGAGGCTGGTTTTGTGATGCGAGGTCTGCGTTCGCGATTGTCGTTTTTATCCTTTGCCTGAGCAGTTTCAGCTGTTTTGGTTTGGTTTTGGTCCTCAGCTTTTGGCTTTATCTCAGAAGTAGCTGTTTTGATTTTAGGGCTTTCAACTTCTTTTTTAGGTTGCTCTGCAGTAGGTTTTGGTTCTTGTTTTTGTTGTGTTTCTGCTTTTACTGCAACTTCCTTTTTCGATTGCGCTGAACCTTTATTCTCCTGAGGTTTTCGGCCTCCTGTCTTTTTTGGTTCCTGCTTTGTTTGCTTTGGTTTTTCTTTGGGAGCAGATTTCTCTTTCTCAGCTTTGTGGGGTATAAGTGCTTGTTGATCAAGAATTTTGTAGATTAAATCTTGTTTTAGTAGTTTTTCTACTTTGGGAATTTCCAGTTCCTTTGCAATTTCTCTTAATTCCCCTACAAGCTTATTATTAAGCTCAATAATGTCATACATTGTGATAATGTTTTAGTCAGTAAAAAATTTATGGGTGTGTTAAAAAATCCTCGGATAATTGTAACGCGGCGTATAAGAACTTATATCTCTAAGTGCCTAGATTTATGTGAAATGATTAGGGATTTCCAATAAAGCGTTGCAAATGTAGTTAAGTTTTGAATATTGACCAAATTTTTTCGAAAAAACACCTGAAAGTTCAATTGGATAACGTAAAAAATGCCGGATTCTGTATCTTTGCCGCAATAATAAATGACATATCATGATTCAGCGCATCCAGACATTGTTCCTTTTTATTGCTGCTTTGGCAAGTGGATTGTTGTTCTTTTTTCCAGTTGCACAGTATTATGGCGAACAGCATACTTTGGCTTTCTATGTAACACATATTCAGGATTTTGTTCCTGGAAATCCAGAGTTGTTTTCTTCTCTTTTTCTTCTTCCACTTTCTATCCTTAGTGCCCTGGTTACCGTTTTGCCTTTGCTAATCATTTTTATGTACAAAAATCTTGGCGGTCAGTTGAAATTGATCAGGCTCAACATTTTGCTTGATCTGGTTTTGATTGGGTTGATGTTCTTTTACTATGCCGAGCAGTTGAAAATTAAAACTTCCGTTGAAGCTGATTACGACCTTGGGGTTTTTCTTCCGCTCATTGCACTGATTTTCATGTTTTTAGCCATGCGTGGTGTAAAACATGATATCAAGCTTATCCGTTCGGCTGATCGTTTGAGGTAGCCAAAGTTTTCCTGTCAATTTCTATTATTTCCATATCCATGATTTTTGCCTTGTCGATGGCAAATCGGACGAAAGTTATTTTTTGATGTATCCCATGCGAGCCGGCTGCTCCCGGGTTGATATGCAGGATGCCAAGCTGTTTGTCGTGCACGATTTTCAAAATATGCGAATGTCCACAAATAAAAAGGTCTGGCTTATGGAGTATTAACTTTTCTTTTATGCCTCTGGCATATCTCCCCGGATAACCACCAATATGGATCATAAAAATCTTGACATCTTCAATTTTAAATCTTTGAATTTCAGGAACCTGAATTCGAATATCAGTGCCATCAATATTGCCGTAAACGGCTATCAGGGGTTTGAATTTTTGTAATTGTTTAAGGGTTTCTTCATCACCGATATCGCCGGCATGAAAGATCATATCACAGTCTTTAAAAAAATCGAACACCCTTGGGTGAATGCTTCCATGGGTGTCCGATAAGAGTCCAATACGGGTCATGCTTGTCTAGAATTTGTACGACAAGCCAATGCTGAGTACTTCTTTGAACTGTGTTCTGGGGCCTATATTGCCATCCTTATCAGTAATCATAATATCATCATCATAAATGAGATGAGCTGTGATATTGGCATTCAACCAGCTGTTCACTTTCATAGTGATCAGGTTTTGCCAGTCCACATCAATGTTTTGGGGGTTTTTCAGATAATCACTGAACAACTCCAGTTTAGAATTGAAGCTTACATTTTCTGCTATTTTCACATCAAGTTTTGCAGTCATTTTGGCACCAAATTCAAAGCGTGTAGTTTTGCCATCATTAATTTTATCACCTGTAATTTCATCGTATTCAGCCGGATCAACACCAAAAGCACCGGCATCTGCCATATCCTGATCATTAACAATGGTGATTCTGCCGGTAAGCGGGGCAAAATTTATGGAGAAGTTGGCGTTTGGTACATATTCTAAACCAAGCCCTAAAGTAGCATAGGCTGGCACCATAAATCCTGAGATTCTGTTTGTTGAATCGTTTTTGTAATCGAATCCATCAGCAAATTGTGTTTTAAAGGAGAAAGCAAGGCTGTAAAAAAGCTTCTCGGTGGCTTTGTAGCCATACAAGGAGTTCAGCTCGATTTTATCATCTGTTTTAATGGCCTTGGCATCTCCCAGATGACTGTATCCAAGTGCAAGTGAAATGTTGTTGTCCCATTTGTTATTTTCGTGCGCATAATTGGCGTTGTAATTAAAGATACCTTGCCAATTCAAAGCATTATCACCACCAGCTGCCCAGTTAGACAGATGACTTTGTGAGAAATTAAGTCCGATATCGCCACTGCGAGTCCATTTTTTAGGTGCCTCTTCCTGAGCGTAAGAGAGATTGAGGCAAATCAATGCCAATAACAATAATGTAATGTGTTTCATAATTTATTTTGTGTTAGAATTATAAATTCGTTCCCTGTCGATTTGGAATATTTTGCATGCGTTTATCACCTAAAGTAAACAAGATATCCAGATGATTTTTGCTTCTCACCAAACTGTCCTGAACCATGCCAGGAAACCATTGAATGCTTTGCAACAGCCTGATAGCCTCCTGATCACATCCACCGCCAACACTTTCGGTAATCACAATATTGGATGCAAGACCATTTTTTTCGATGATGAAATCCATGCTAACTGTTCCTGAAATGTTTCTATTGTAGGCTTCCTCCGGATAATTAAGATTTGCAATGATGAATTGGTTTAGCGTCATATCGTCTGTTAGTATAGGTTCGGGCGCTTTTTCGAGAGCTGCAAAGCTATGGATATTTTGTGATAAGCACTTCGGAAATTCTTTTATTTCGGGTGCTTTAGCAAAACCTTTCTTCTGCAATCGTTGTAGATGTTTGTAATGGAATGGAACTTCAATCTCTTGTTGATCTACTGTCGGATTACCATTTCGGGTGGCCGGCTGCCATAGCAGATTTTTAACAAGCCTGATGGCTTCCTGATCTGCCTCAGGGGAAATGCCTTTGATAATTTCGAAATTCCCTGGCTGACCAAACTCATCAACAGAAAATCTGAGCGTAACTTTCTTGTTTTTAATTTGTTGAAGATCAGAATCAGCTAATGCCATATGCAAAAGAAAATAATCTTTTAGCAGATTTTTATCCATAAGGGTTTCTGCCGGGCGAAAATATTGTGCTTCTGATGTTGCTACTGAAAATACAAATAAAATAAGGAGTAAGTTTTTCATAAGATGCCTTTTAAATCGACAGCTAAGTTAGTTATACCCATAGCAAAATCAAAGATCAATTTAACGTATTATCAGTTTTGATCCCTTACAAAAGCTCTTAAAAGCCTATTTTTGCAAAAAAATGCAAATGGAGAATAAGACTGTTTCCTATATATTTGGCCTTCACCCAATTGAAGAAGCCCTGGCATCGGGAAAAGAGTTTGAGAAGATTTTAATTCAGCAGGGAAACAGATCGGAAAAGATAAATGAGATCGTTCGACAGGCCAGGGCAAATGAATATCCTGTGCAGTTTGTTCCACTCGAAAAACTGAACCGGATCACTCGAAAGAATCATCAGGGAATCATTGGTTTTATCTCACCCATTTCGTATCAAGCTGTTGAGCAGCTCATTCCAATGATTTATGAAGCCGGACGTATGCCTTTCCTGTTGATCCTCGACAGGGTTACCGATGTTAGAAACTTTGGAGCCATTGCCCGATCGGCTTATGCTGCCGGGGTCGATGCAATTCTGATTCCATCCAGGGGAAGTGCGTTGATTAATGCTGATGCGATGAAAACAGCAGCCGGTGCCTTAAATCATCTTAGCGTTTGTAGAGCAGACAACCTTAAGAAAAGCATCGATTATCTGAAAGACAGTGGCTTGCGCATTGCTGCGGTATCCGAAAAAACGGATCAGGCAATCTGGGATACTGATTTGAGTGGCCCCATAGCCTTGATTTTAGGATCTGAAGAAGATGGAATTTCGCCGGCTTATCTCCAGAAAACGGATATTCATTTGAAAATTCCAATGCCGGGACCAATGGATTCATTAAATGTTTCGGTGGCTGCCGGGATAGCTTGTTTTGAGGTAGTGAGGCAACGCATTGTAACTCATTAGCCATGTCTAAATAAAGATTCAAACGATTTATGAATCTTTTAAACAAACAAAGTCCTGACGATTAATCGCCAGGACTCCAATAACTTATCATTTTTTTTGATTAGCGACGAGCTTCTTTGATACGTGCCTTTTTACCACGTAATTCACGAAGATAAAAGATACGGGCTCTTCTGACAGAACCTTTTTTGTTAACTTCAATTTCCTGAATAAAAGGTGAGGCAACAGGGAAAATACGCTCAACACCAATATTGCTCGATATTTTTCTTACGGTAAAAGTGGCTGTTGGGCCTTCTCCAACCCGTTGTAAAACAACGCCCTGAAATTTCTGCAGGCGTTCTTTGTCTCCTTCAATAATTTTATAAGTTACAGTTACGGTATCACCAGCACCAAAGGCCGGAAAATCTTTAACAGTTACCTGATCTTCTACAAACTGGATTAAGGCGTTCTTGCTCATTTTCTGATAGATATTATAGGGTGTGCTCAATTCAAAAATGAGTGCAAATATACAATTATTTTCTGAACCTAAAAGCTAGGGCTTATTTTTTTTGAATTTTTCGAGCAATTCAGGTCTTCGTTCGGCAGTTCGCTGGAAGGCCTGATCCAGCTTCCAGGCTTCAATCTTAGCTTCATTGCCTGATAGCAGAATTTCAGGAACTTCCCAACCTTTGTAATTTCTCGGACGTGTATATACTGGCGGAGAAACCAAGCCGTGTTGAAATGAATCGGAAAGTGCTGAGGTTTCGTCACTTAAAACTCCCGGAATCAATCTAACAACGCTATCTGTTACTACAGCCGCAGCCAATTCACCTCCCGATAGCACATAATCTCCAATAGAAATTTCACGGGTGATTAAATGCTCCCGAATTCTTTCGTCGATACCTTTATAATGACCACACAACATTAAGATATTTTCTTTAAGCGAAAGTTGGTTACTCATCCCCTGGTTCAGCTGTTTGCCATCAGGGCTCAGATAGATGATTTCATCATAGGTTCTCTTTTTTTGAAGTGCTGTAATACAGCGATCTACAGGTTCGATCATCATCACCATTCCTGCACCTCCCGAAAAAGCGTAATCATCCACCCGATGATGCTTGTCGGTGCTGTAATCGCGCAGGTTGTGCAATTCAATTTCAACCAGTTCCTTCTTGAGAGCTCGCTTGATGATTGAAGTTGTAAAAGGTCCTTCAAACATTTCCGGAAAAAGGGTGATGATATCTATTCTCATGCCTGTATCCAATTGGTTTTGATGTTGGTAAATTCAGTTATGCCGTAAAAAGATAATTCCCGACCAAAGCCAGAACTTTTTGTTCCTCCGAAAGGTAGGCGGGGATCAGATTTTGTGATGCTGTTTACAAAAACGGAACCTGCATCAATTGCCTTCATCAATCGTTTAGCCCTGTTTTTATCTTGTGTCCAGATACTTGCACCTAATCCAAAGTTAGTATCATTGGCAATCCGGATAGCTTCTTCCTCTGTTTGAAAAGGTATTACGATAGTTACAGGGCCAAAGGTTTCTTCTTTGTAAACCGGCATATTCTTCTGAATATCAATCAGAAGCGTTGGTTCAAAAACAGTTGGAAATTTTATTGAACTTTTGCCTCCGCAAATGAGTTTTGCTCCAGAAGCAATGGATTCATCAATTTGTTTCTGAAGTTTTGTTGCCAAATCAGGACGAGCCATCGGTCCGATCTGTGTTTTAGTTTGCATCGGATCGCCTAGATTCAAATTTAGGATGGCAGTTTTTTGTGCTTCAACAAATTCCTGAAAAAGAGATTCATGGACGATAAATCGTTTGGCAGCAATACATACCTGCCCGCTATTCAACATGCGTGAATCCACCGCGGCCTGACAACTTTTGTTTAAGTCAGCATCTTCAAAAACAATAAAGGGATCAGACCCACCCAGTTCGAGCACACATTTTTTTAGGTATTTTCCTGAAAGTGAGGCTACTGAGCTGCCTGCTTTTTCGCTTCCGGTTATTGTAACACCCCGAATTGATTGGTGCCTGATAATAGTTTCCGATCGTTCGGCCTGAATTAAAACACTTCTGAAAACATTTTCAGGAAAGCCCGCCTCCGAAAAAATTGATTCTATTTTTAAGGATGTTCCACTCACATTGGGTGCGTGTTTGAGCAAGACAACATTTCCTGCCAGAATCGTTGGAATGGCAAATCGAAGTGCCTGCCACAAAGGAAAATTCCAGGGCATTATAGCAAAAATTATTCCTATTGGCTCAAAGCTGATAAAACTTGAATTTGCTTCTGTTTTAATGAGTATTTCCTGAAGCATTGCTGCTCCGCTTTCGGAATAGTATTCACATAGCCATGCGCATTTAGCTACTTCGGCCAGTGATTCCTTAACGGGCTTTCCCATTTCGGATGTAATGAGTGTAGCGAAAGATTGTTGCTCTTTTTGTAAAATTTTTCCAAGCCGACCGATCAGTCTGCACCTTTCGGTTAGCTCAGTTTTTTTCCAGGAATTGAACCTAAAGTGTTGATTATCAATTATCAATTCAATTTCGTGATCTGAATGTTCTGTATATGATTCGATCAGGTTTCCTGTAAAAGGATTGTAAGTGTGAAGCATGGCTCTGCTATTAAAGTCTGATGCAAAATAACATAATTATGGCCAATAGCCAGGTAAATCAAATCGGTAATTTGAAAATATCGACCGGAAACAACTTAGTTTGTAGGCTTTCAGCAATATTTTATACATTTAGCCGAAATTTTAAAGAAATCCGATGAAAAAGATTAAGTATTTGATATTCAGTATTATTGCTTTATTCTGCTTTGCGCTTGGTGCTGCAGCACAGCCTTATCCTGTTTCAAAAAATATGCAAAAGGCAATAAAAAATGGAACACGAACCTTGCATGGGGTTCCCGGAAAAAATTATTGGCAGAACCATGCTGATTATAAGATAAGTGTAAAATTTGATCCGGATAGTGCATTGGTATCCGGAATTGCTGAAATTGCCTATTATAATGAAAGTCCTGATACGCTTAATTATCTGGTATTCAATTTATATCAGGATGTTTTCAGGAAAGGCAATTCCCGAAACTGGGATATTGGAAATGTAGATTTACATGATGGAACCCAAATAAATTCGATCAAGATTGGCGATCAATCAATAATTGAGTCTGATAAAAAATGGAGCAGACAGGGAACCAAGCTTCTTTTGAAACTGGATCAGGCACTAATGCCGTCATCGCAAATTCAGCTAAGTATTGATTGGAGAGTTAAGATAGCAGAGCAGATCTCGATCAGAATGGGAAAATATAGTGATTCATCCTTTTTTATTGCTTACTGGTATCCGCAAGTTGCAGTTTATGATGATATAGATGGCTGGGATAGAATTAATTACGGTGGAAGTGTAGAGTTTTATAATGACATAAATACTTTTGATGTTTCCATTGAAGTGCCGCAAAACTGGCTTGTTTGGGCAACGGGTGAATTGCAAAACAAATCTGAAATTTTTACCCCTTCGGTTATTGAAAGAATAGAATTGGCATCGCAATCTGATTCTATTGTGGGTATTATCAGTCAGTCGGATTACCTGAATAATAAAGTTTTTGAAAATGATGACCAATCACTGAGCTATCATTTTAAGGCTGAGTCTGTTCCTGATTTTAGTTTTGCTGCTGCCATAGGTTTTAATTGGGATGCCAGCCGTTTGTTAGTTAATTCAAGGCTCGACAAAGCTGTTTTCATCAGTGCAGTTTATCCTGATCAAGCACTGTCCGGACGGAAAGTTGCGTTGTATTCACGTCAAAGTATTGACTATATGTCGCGTTTTGAGCCCGGACTTCCGTTTCCGTATCCTTATATGACAACATTCCTGAATGGTAGGAGAGGTGGAGGCATGGAAACACCCATGATGGCAAATAATGGTGATCCGGAAAGTCCGGCACAGGCTTTCGGACTTACATTCCATGAAATTTCGCATAGCTATATGCCTTTTTACATGGGTATTAATGAGAAAAAGTATGCCTGGATGGATGAAGGATGGGCAAGTATTTGGCCCCAGGTTATGGTTGATAGTTTGTTCCCGGATTATGGTTATTTGGCACGTCTTGTTGCTGGATACGAAAACGCCTCAGGATATGAAAATGATATTCCACCTATGATTCCAAATCATTTGTTGTCAACGGATTACAGTAGTTTGCGTTTGGCATCCTACACCCGACCATCCCTGGCTTATGCATTTCTTCAGGATGCGCTAGGGCCAGCAACATTTAAGGAAGCACTGCATTACTATATGGTAAACTGGGCTGGCAAACATCCATTACCACTGGATTTTTTCAGGGCAATGGAGGTGGCTTCCGGGGAGGACCTTGGTTGGTTTATTAAACCCTGGTTCTATCAAAATGCTTACCCTGAACTTGCTTTGTTGAAAGTTACCGATGACAATCAGGTGGTTGTTGAAAACCTTGGTGGTTTGCCTCTTCCTGTTTGTTTAACAGTGATTTATGAGGATGGCCGACAACAAACTGTCTGCGAATCTACTGCCGTTTGGAAGGATAATTTTTCCCAGCATATTGTCAAATTTGAAACCGAGCGAAAAATTTCTGAGGTATGGCTTGGCAATGAACTGATTCCTGATTCATCAAGAGAAAACAATCATATTATTGTTGGGGATTGAACAGAAGGCTTATTTTTGTAAAATACTTACTTAACATAGAATTTTTATGAAACATTTTACTTTACTCTTTTTATTGAGTATTTTTTTCGTTCCTTCGATCAATGCGCAGATTGCTCCGGATAAGTACTGGGTGCAGTTTACAGATAAGGAAGGCACACCTTATTCGCTGGATGCACCAGAGGAATTTTTAACTGAGCGCGCCATTCAACGCAGGTTAATCCAGGGAATTGAGTATGACGAATCTGATTTACCTGTTAACCCTGATTACCTTAGTGGTGTGGCTAATACCGGAGCCAATCTCCTTTATGTTTCCAAATGGATCAATGGTGTAAGTATCGAAACTACAGATACTGAGGTGCTTGAAGCGATTGCTGCTTTGCCTTATGTGGCCGGAACACGCAAAATTGCTTCGGCTGAAGCTGGAAATACGCAGAAATCTTTTTTTGAGAATGAAAAGTATGATATTACAGTTGAGCCTTTGAATATTGAATTGAAAAACTCAAGTATTTTTAACTATGGGTCGGCCTATACTCAAATCAATCAGATCAACGGGATTCCGTTGCATGAGAACGGTTATCGCGGACAAGGCATGGTGATTGCAATTTTGGATGGAGGTTTTGACATGGCTAATGTTCATCCGGTATTCGACAGCTTATGGCAGAATGATCAAATACTGGGGACCAAAGATTTTGTTCATCCCGGTGGAGATGTGTTTTCTGAAAGTTATCATGGAACAGCCGTTTTAAGTACGATAGGTGCAAACATTCCCGGCCAGATGATCGGCACAGCTCCAAAAGCTTCGTTCTGGTTGCTTCGGTCAGAATACGTTTATAGCGAGAACATTATAGAAGAATATAATTGGGTTTCGGCAGCTGAATTTGCTGATAGTGTGGGTGTTGACGTGATTAATTCTTCCTTGGGATATATTGATTTCGATATGCCTCAATGGGATCATACCTATGAAGATATGGATGGCAATACAAATGTAATCACTTTAGGTGCTGATAGGGCTGCCAGCAAAGGAATACTGGTGGTGAATAGTGCCGGAAATGAAGGTTCTTCATGGTCATATCCATACATCGGTGCTCCTGCAGACGGATTTGATGTGTTTTCAATTGGTGCCGTCAAAGGCGATGGAGAACGTGCTTCCTTTAGTTCGATTGGCCCAACCTATGATGGCCGGATCAAACCTGATGTGATGGCTATGGGACAGGGCACTACGGTGGCATCTGGTTCAAATGAAATCGGACAAAGTAACGGAACATCATTTTCGTCTCCGGTTATTGCTGGCATGTCGGCCTGTTTGTGGCAAGCCAATCCGGGCTTCACCAATCTTGAAATCAAAGATGCCATCATGCAAAGCGGTAATCATGTTTTCAATCCTGACGCCTACTATGGTTACGGAATTCCAGATTATGAAGCGGCTAATTCAGTCTTGACCAGTATGAGTTCAAAATTGTCTTTAGGAACTCAATTTCTCAAGATTAGCCCGAATCCATTTTCAAATGCGATAAATGTTAAATTATTGATGGATACGGTATTGCAGGCAAAAGTATTGGATATGTCGGGTCGTAAAATTGTTGCTACTGTGATAAACCGAAACAATCTTGATGATTTCTCTCAAATTCTCAGGCAACTTGATCCTGGTTTTTACTTATTGATTGTTAGCTCTGATTCTGATTATCAATCATTTAAACTGATCAAAAACTAACAAAGAAGTCTGCTATAAAAAAACTTCCCGAACAGCTTGAAAACCTCAAAGCCTTCAAACAAGCTGAACATTTGGGAAGTTTTTGGAGCTATTATTTATCGCGCACTTTTATTTTTGGTTCCTATACTGCTACACAATAGGTTGTTATGGTGTAGTTGTGCACGAACAAAAGTAAAAACTGCTGGGGGTTCTCGTCCTAGGTAAATTACACCATATTAAATAGGGTAAACAACTGAAAAGTTTGTCAGTGGACAAATCCCTGCTTGATAGCATACCGAATCAATCCGGCTATGTTGTTGACTTCGAGCTTTTTCATCAGGTTTGTTCGGTGGGTGTCAACAGTGCGATGGCTAATAAAAAGTTTGTCACCTATCTCTTTATTAGAAAGACCATCAGCAATCAACTTCAGAATTTCAATTTCTCTTTCGGTCAACAAAGCTTTTTTCGAGTCGAGTGAATCATGCTGTAAGGAAGATTTATTATGATTGATCAGATCGAGCGTTAGTTTGCTGGTGAAGTAACTGCCTCCTTGATGTACTTTTTTAATGGCCCAGGTCAATTCATCTTTTTCAGAGTTTTTAAAAAGAAAACCTTTAGCTCCGGCATCAGTCATTTTCTTTACCAGTCCTTTTTCTTCATGCATACTGATGATAATTACCTTTAAATCAGGATATTTCTTGTGGATATGCTGCATAGCTTCCAAACCATTCATAACCGGCATATCTATATCCATCAAAACAATATCGGGATTGCGAAACTCAAGTAGGTGCAGCAACTCACGGCCATTGGCGGCAATCTGAAGCACTTCAATTGAGGCATCCAGTTCGATCAAGGATTTGATTCCTTCTGCAACCATCTGATGATCATCTGCAATAATTACCTTTATTTTCTCCATTTCACTGAAATTTTCTCAAATATAATTAGTTTAACGGAACTCTGATTGTTGCCAGTGTTCCGCTAACCGGACTCGGTTCCAGATTAAACTCACCATGAACTGTTTCGACCCGAGAGGTAATATTCATCAATCCTATGCCTTTTGCCTTTAATTTTTCGAATTGAAAGCCTTTGCCATTGTCTTCAACCAGTAAAACTAATTGTTTTTTATTACGAAGCAACTGCACTTGCACTTCTGATGCTCCTGAATGTTTAATGATGTTGTTTACCAGCTCCTGAGAAATTCGGTAGAGGCTGATTTCGAGGTTTTCAGCAAATCGTTCCGATATGCCAAAATGTTCAAAATGACACGTAATGTTAGCATGTCGGAATGATTTTTCGAGCATATCCTCAATAGCCGGAATCAGTCCATCTTCCTGCAGAACACGTGGCATCATCTGGTGTGAAATACTTCTCACTTCGTGACATGCCTGATCCAGGGTATTGGTAAGTTCTTTTACTTTTGCTCCTTCTGAATCATCTTTTTGTTCCAGCTTATAGCTTATATTTTCCATGGCTAGCCTGATTCCGGAAAGTGTTTGCCCAATCCCATCGTGCAAATCTTTTGCAATTCGCTTACGTTCAGATTCCTGTGTTTCGACTATGGCTTTTAAATGCAACTCTTTTTGTTTAAGTAACCGTTTGTTAAAGAGCTCATTTTGTCTTGTTTTATTTCTTTTGTATAAATACCAGATGATCATGGCTCCCAGGATGATTAAACTCACCAGGGCAAATCTCTCGGCCTGATGTTGTTGAATGGACAGTTCTTTAACGAGCTGCTCCTGCTTTAGCAATGCGATTTCCTGATCTTTTTTCTCGGCCTGGTATCTGGTTTCTGCATCCGAAAGCTGTTGTATGCGCGATTCATTGTAAAGTGAGTCTTTCACCGTCTGGAGCTTCAAGCTTGCTTCAAAGGCCTTTTTGTAATCCTTCTTTTGCTTGTATAACTCTGTCATTCCTCCATAAATAAATGCCAGCAACTGATTGGCCCCAAAATCATTTGCTTTGGATTCAGCCGATTGATAATAAAAGGCAGCACTGTCGTAAGTACCAGTTCCAATAAAGGTACCTGCCAGGTTGAGCATGGAATATATAGAACCAATTTCGTCACCGGTTTTTTTATCCAGTTCCAGTGTTTGCCTGAAATAATTTTGTGCTATTGTTGTTTTACCATTCTCAGCATAGATTTCACCCAGATTATTCAGAATGATTGCTTGTGCATCTTCAATTCCTTCTTTTAAAGCATCGGTGTAGGCAAGATTGTAGTAATGTACCGCATTATCAAATTCATTTTTAGCTTCATAGATTGTTCCAATGTTGTTTAATGTCATGATCCGGCCACGAACCATATTCACTTCTTCACATATTGCATTGGATTTTAGATAACTATCCAATGCCTGATCGTATTCTTCCATGGTTTTGTATATGATACCTATATCATTGTAATTTGTTGCCATGGCTTGTTTTGCACCAAGTTTTTCGTTTATTCTGAGTGAGTTGAGGTGTGATTCAATGGCCTCTGCAAAAAGCCCTTTGTTCTTCAGAACAACTCCTTTTAAACTAAATGCCCTCGATTGAAGCATTTCGTACTTAGCCTCTTTAGCGGCAATAAGTGATTTTTCGATGAGTTTAAGTGCCCGCTCTGGCTGATTTCTGTAAATGCGATGTGTTTCATTGATCATCTCAGCAATCTGTGTGCTGTCAGGGTTCGAAATATCCAATAAATTTATTGAGTTCTCAGACTGGCCAAAAAGAAAAAGCGATGCAGATAATGAAAATAGGAGGAAGCTTATCTTGATGCATTTCATAGGATTTTGTTAAAGGTTGACTGATCAAAAATACAGGAATTTTTAACAGAACAAAATTTTGGGGCATTCATGTGGTGAAGTGTATCCAGATTTAGGCATAAGTTACTTTTGTAATTAAAGTGACATATGTAATCTCAATTCAATAACTATTAAGTATTATAAATTGATATTCAGTTATTTAAACTAATTCAGTCACAAAGTTAACAAGTAAGCTTCATGCTAAAGTATTTATTACAACAGTAAAAAAACATCAGAAAATTACAAAATCATTATATTAAATTGCATATCAATTAATTATACTATTTTACTTATATTTTTAGATTAAGATTTATCATAAGTTGGTAAAAAAAATAGAAAAATGATTTGAATATTTTATTATACTGAATTATAGACTTTAACAAGATATAACTAAAGCATACATTCAATTGAATTTGGGAATAAAGAAATGTTACAAATGTAACCCCACATAAACTTACAGATGTAAATTTAAGATAGTTAGCAATGTAAATTATTGTTGTAATTTTGTGATTTGTTGAGGTAACGATTGTTTAATATTCGAAACACTTTGGATATGCTCAAAGACAGAATTGCACATATCATGCGTTCAAAAAATCTGACCGCTGCTCAGTTTGCAGATCAGCTAGAGGTTCAACGCTCCGGAATTTCACATCTTCTTTCAGGAAGAAATAAGCCAAGCCTTGACTTTGTCTTGAAATTAAAAGAAACTTTTCCTGAATATAGCCTTGACTGGATTATCTTAGGTAAAGGCCCTGTAACTGTTTCATCATCGCATTCTGATAAAGACCAATCGCTTTTCGATTTCGACTCAAGCCAGACTAAGGTGCAAACCGAAGAAGAAGTATCCGCACATGTCGATTTTAAAACAACTGGTAATCAGTTATCTACAAATAAAAAATCCTCCCCGGAGCTTGAGGAGGATTTAGAAAATAATTTACAAAAGGAAATTGTTCGGATTATCTTGATTTACTCGGATAACACTTTTGAACAGCTTGATCCCTTACAAAAACGTTAAAATCGTTCGAATTCACTAAAAAAGTAGGAAGATTCCAGTAAAGCATTTTCATCGCTGTCCGAGCCATGAACTGCGTTGGCTTCTATTGATTTACCATAGATTTTTCGGATCGTTCCTTCTGCAGCATCAGCCGGATTTGTCGCTCCAATATAGTTTCTGAAAGCTTCAACAGCATTTTCATTTTCGAGTAGTGCTGCTACAATCGGACCTGAAGTCATGGAAGTTACAAGGCTCGAAAAGAATGGTCTTTCGCTGTGAATAGCATAAAACTTTTCGGCTTGTTCTTTACTTAAGCGAGTCATTTTCATGGCTTTAATCTTAAAACCGCCTTCTGAAATTTTTGCTAAAATAGCAGCCGCGTGACCATCTGCAACAGCGGCAGGTTTAACCATTGTGAATGTTAGATTTCCGTTCATTGATCTGTTTTTTTTGTGTGCGGCAAAATTAGTCTTTTTCATAAAATTTCAAAGCCCGCAAATTTCAAACCTGATACCAAGTGTTAGCAGTTATACTGCTTAAATTAACTAAACAATCCATCATATTTATGTAGTTTTGTATTTATTTAGCAGATAGTTTATGAACAAAACTCCTTTTTTTGAAGCCATCAGGCAAATACTTGCAATACGTAATAAACTGGTACTAACGATACATACTAACCCTGATGGAGATGCAGTGGGTTCGGCTTTGGCTCTGGCTGCCTTTTTTAGGCTTCATAAACAAGAAGTTACGATCGTATCGCCAAATAAATTTCCGGGGTTTTTGTCGTGGCTCAAAGGCTCTGAACACATATTGATTTTCGATCAACAGGCCAAAGAAGTAAAAGCCAAATTGAAGGAAGCTGATTATGTTTTTTGTCTTGATTATAATGGGTTTTCCCGTTCCGGAACGCTACAGGAAGACCTGCAAAAGCTAAGTTCCCCTTTTGTTTTAATCGACCATCATCGCGAACCGGAAACTGACAGTTTTAAGTTCATCTATTCTGATATTTCCGTTTCAAGCACCGCTGAGATGATTTTTGAGTTAATTGCCGGTTTTGATCAACAATATTTTAAAAATCAAGAAATTGCTGAAGCACTTTTTACCGGAATTATGACAGATACAGGCTCATTTAGTCATTCCATTAATCGTTCAGAAACTTTCAATGCTGTTGCACTGCTGATTCAGTACGGGCTGGATGCAGTACATGTCCATCAGCAGATTTATGACACTTTTAGTGAAAACCGGTTAAGATTATTGGGTTATTCCATCAGCAATCGGATGCAGGTATTTAACGAGTTTAGCACAGCTATTATCACCTTGAGCAGAGAAGATTTAAATCGCTTTAACTTTCAAATAGGTGATACTGAGGGTGTTGTAAATTATCCTTTGTCGATGCAAAATATCAGGATGTCGGTACTGATCACAGAAAAATCAGATCAGATTAGATTTTCCTTTAGATCGAAAGGTAATTTCTCGGTGCATGAACTGGCCAAAAGTCATTTCAATGGGGGAGGACATGCCAATGCAGCCGGTGGAAATTTGAAATTGCCATTTAAAGAAGCCATTGACTATTTGATAAAGGTATTACCTTTTTATAAAAATCAGTTGAACAGTTAGTTACAAATGAAAAGAGTTGGTTGTTTTTTCTTTTTGTTTCTCACAATTTTCTTTTTTGGACTCGTTTCTTCATGTACAAACCAGTCGGGCGAGCCGAATAAATCAGTATCAGATAAAGATCTTTCAAAATCTCTTGAAAAAGCTAACCGTTATCTTGTTCGCACAGAAAATGAGCAAATTAGTGATTATGTCAGGCGTCACAAACTTAAGATGACCGAAACAGGAACGGGTTTACGCTATATTGTGCACAAGGAAGGTAATGGACATCCCATTAAAAAAGGCGAGTTGGTAAAGCTAAAATTTGTTGTGAAATTTTTGACTGGTGATGTAGTTTATACCTCTGAAGATAAAGGTGTTAAGACATTTGTGGTGGGGCAGGGTGGTGTGGAATCAGGTTTGGAAGAAGCCATATTATATTTACGACGAGGAGATAAAGCTACAATTATCTTACCTTCGCATCTTGCTTTTGGCCTGCTTGGTGATGAGGATAAAATCCCACCAAAAACCAGTTTGGTTTACGAAATTGAAATACTTGATTAAAACCTTAAAAATGAAAAGTTTACCTTTGTTTTCAGTTTTGCTGTTTGGAGTAATTTTATTTTTTACTTCATGTGATACAAATAAAGAGCAACCATTCAAAACTACTGAGAGTGGTTTGAAGTATCGTTTTTATGAGGAAAATAAAACTGAGGATCAGCCGGCAGAGAATGATATTGTGCAGGTGGAGATGAAATATGCAGTGAATGATTCAATAATTTTCGACAGTGAAAAGTTATCGCGTGAAATGCGTTTTCCATTGATGAGACCTGTGTTTCCAGGAGATTTCTATGAGGGAATTGCCCATATGCATCGGGGAGATTCTGCCAGTTTTTTATGCCCGGCCGATCGTGTTTTTCTGGAAATATTCAGGGTAAGAGAACTGCCTGAATTTGTGAAAGCCGATGCAGAAATGCGTTTTGATATCCGCCTGATTGATTTTATGTCGCCAGTTGAGTATGAAGCTGAACAACATCAAAAGAGAATAGCGCAGATCGAGGAGTCGCAGAAATTGTTGGAAGCCTTTATTGAACAGGAAAATATTGAGGTTTCTCCCACTGAATCAGGACTGTATTACATTGAAACCGAGCGTGGTAAAGGTGATAAACCAAAAATAGGACAAAAAGTAAAGGTGCACTATGCCGGACGTTTAACCAATGGCTTACCATTTGATGATTCATACAGTAAGGGTGAACCATTTGAATTCGAGCTGGGTTCCGGCAGGGTGATTAAAGGCTGGGACGAAGGCATTGCTTTGATGCGTGAAGGTGGCAAGGCGATGTTGGTCATCCCCCAGGATTTGGCCTATGGAGAGCGTGAAATGGGTAGGATTCCTGCATTTAGTCCTTTGGTTTTTGAAGTTGAGCTTATTGAAATTATTAATTAAAACCTAACTCATCCTTGTGTCATATTGGATGCTATATTACTTTAAATCAAAAATTTATGATTAAAATTAAATTGAATGTTTTCTTGATTGTGCTTGGGCTTGTCGGGCTTTTGAGTGCTTGTTCACAATCTCCTTATCCCGGGTTCGACAAATCAGAAAACGGTGTTTATATTAAATATCACGAGAAAAGTGATGCAACGGATGAAGCAGTTTTAAATGATGTTGTTGAGGTGGAGATGAAGTATTATCTCGAAGATACTGTTCTTTTTGACTCAAAGCTTTTTGAGGAACCATTGAAATTTCCTATCATCGAACCGACTTTTGAAGGCGATTTGTATGCTGCGCTTATCGAACTTCACGAAGGTGATTCGGCTACCATCGTATTTCCGGCTGATTCCTTCTATATGGTTACTGCCGGTGTTTCAACTTTACCTGAATTTGTTACGGCGGGCAGTCCTATGTATTTTGATATCAGATTATTAAGTATTCAAACAGAAGCTGAAGTGATTGCCGAAGAGCAGGCATTTTTGAAGCAACGCAAGGAAGAAGAACAAACAAAGCTAGAGGACTTCTTACAATCATTGGATGGAGATTTTGAAACAATGGAATCCGGATTATATGTGATGGATTTAAAACGAGGAACAGGCCGAAAACCACAAGCGGGTGATGTTTTAAAAGTGCATTTCACAATTAGCGATATTGATGGCAACCAGCTTTTTACCTCACTTGGTCGCGATCCTATGGAGGTTACCTACGGAGAAATCTTTGATACAAAAGGATTTGACGAAGGAATTGGCTATTTGCGAAAAGGTGGAAAAAATCGCCTGATTGTTCCTTCTTCACTTGCCTTTGACAGCCTTGGAAGAGGGCAAATGGTTTTGCCTTACACTACCCTGATTTATGAAACAGAGCTTGTTGACATCAAAACGAAAGAACAAGCAGATAAAGAGCGGGAAGCTGCCAGAAAAGCAGAGCAGGCGGCAGCAGATTTGGCAAGGCAAAATGAGTCAAAGAAAATTTCTGCCTACCTCAAACAGCACAATATCAACATCCAGCCCAGCGAAAGCGGATTGTATTATATTGAAAAAGAAGCGGGTACGGGTGCGCAAGCCGAAAGCGGTAAAACAGTTAAAGTGCATTATACCTTGTATAATATCGAAGGACAGAAATTGCAATCCTCACTGGATGGGGGACAGGCATTCAGTTTTGAGCTGGGCAAAGGACAGGTAATCCAGGGCTGGGACGAAGGTATTGCCATGATGAAAGCCGGAGGTAAAGCTACTTTGCTCTTACCTTCTAATCTGGCGTATGGCGGCGTTGCACGGGGAGAGGACATTCCGGCTTATTCGCCCTTAGTTTTTGATGTTGAATTGCTCGAAGTGATTGAATGAGAGCTTAACTATAAAAAAACCGCTAATTACAGCGGTTTTTTTTTTATTTCATTACTTTGTCAATTTTTGCACTCATTTCCAAAGGCTTATAGGGTTTGGTAAGAAACTCATTCATGCCGGCTTCCATGCAATTTCTTTTGTCGTGTTCCATTGCAAAAGCAGTAACAGCAATAATTGGAACAGGCTTTTGTATGCCATTTTTCTTTTCATAATCGCGGATAGCCAAAGTAGCTTCAATACCGTTCATTTCAGGCATTTGAATATCCATCAGAATGAGATCAAACTTGCCTTCAGTAAACTTTTGGAAGCCAATTGCACCATTCTCGGCAAGTTCATATGTATGCCCAAGTCGTTTAAGCACAGCAATGGCAAACTTTTGGTTTAACTCATTGTCTTCAACAAGGAGGATATGAAGTGTTTGTTTGTTTTCCTCGGTATTCAATTTGTTGTTCTCCAGATTTTATGAAATAAAAAATGAATTCCTCTTTTTGTTTATTGTTTCTAAGTGTGCAAAGGTATTAAAATTCCATTGTAATTCGAATTGGTCGCGATAGATTTTTTATTGGTAATCAATTTGTTCCCATTTCATGTGTTTAGTAATCCTGTTTCATATTAAAACTATTTCTATTTTTTAGTTGAATTTTTACATGACTAATCAACTTGTTTTGTTAAGATAAACTGAAGTTCCTCAAAAGAAATTGGTTTTGCGATATAAGCCTCAAAGCCTGCCTCCAGAAATCTTTGTTCATCACCAGACATGCCATAAGCAGTTTGCGCGACAAAAGGTATGTTCTGGTACTGAGGATAATTTTCTCGGATATATTGCATTAAGATGATGCCGTCCCAGGGTGCCGGCAGGTTGATATCCATCAAGATCAGATCGAAAATTTCAGCATTACGGATTGATTCTTTAATTAATAAGATAGTTTCTTCACCATTGCCAGCCTGAACTACGCTACCAAATCTTTCTAAAAATTTGCTAATAACAATGCTGTTGGGCAAATCATCTTCAACCAAAAGTATTAATGGGTTTTCTGACTTAAGCAAGCCCGTTTTTGATGTCAGGTTCTGATCAATGTTGGCTTCAGTTGTTACTTGCTTATAGTTAACAGGCAAGGTGATAGTGATGGTTGTTCCTTTTACTTTTTCCGATTTTATATCAAATTGGCCACCAAGTAGTTCAGTCATACTTTTAGCCAAAGGCAAGCCAAGTCCGGCTCCCTGATATTGCCTGGAATAGCCTTGCTTGTCCTGCTTGAAAGGCTCAAAAATGTTGTCGAGAAAAGTTTGGTCTATTCCTTGTCCGGTATCTGATAACACCATCTTAATAAGCTCTTTTTCAGTATTTTTTTCAGCAAAAAGCTTAACATAGCCTTTGTTGGTATATTTGATGCAATTATCGATTAATTCACTTAGTATTCGTTTTAGTATCTGTTCGTCAGTATTAATTTTAATACTTGTTTGGGTGTCATTTAAAAGGGTCAAGCCTTTATCATTTGCTTTTAAAGTGTATTCTTTTAAAACTTCATCCATCACTTGCTTCATCGAAAAGTATTGCGGCTTAAGTGCTATGTCGTTTGCTTGTAACCTACTGATATCTATAATATTATTAAGCAGATGTAATAATTTGTCACCGCTTTTTTTAATGCTGCTGGAATACTCGAAAAGCTCCGGTTCGTCCATTTTGGCCAATTCCATACCCAGCAAACTTGAAAAACCCAGTATTCCATTTAAAGGGGTCCTGATTTCGTGGCTCATATTTGCCATAAAGGCATTTTTTTGAAAGTTAGCTTCTTCGGCATTTTTTAAAGTACTTTTCAGGATTTTGTCGAGCATTTCAATTTCCTTAATCTCGTTTTCAATGGAAATTTCGCGGGACCTAACTCGTTCATCAATCTGAACTTTAGCGAGTTGAAGTTTTTCCTTTAGCTGATTAATAGAATTGTCAATGTTCAACGTCTTGTTTTTTGCTGCTTTCTTTAGCTTGAATAAGTACCATAAAATGAAAACGATAAGCACTGTTATCAAGCTTAATAGGATTATTTTCCAATTTAGGTATTGCCTATGCTCTGAGAGGTTTTGTTCAGCCTGTAATTTGTCGATTTGATCTGCCAATTCAGTTTCATAGAGCTGGCTTATTAAGGCTGCTTCACGAAAGATAGAGTCAGCAACAAGAAAATTTTTAAAGCTCTTTTCCGGTGTGTTTGAAACAGTGAACTGTGCCTTTTTCTGCCAAATTACAGCATATAATAACTTATCTTGCATGATTTGAGGCAGGGTGAACAGATGATCGATGAGTAAGTGATCAGAAGTATCAGCAAGCTTGAGATATTCTGTTAAATACCAGCTGTTTACCCATTGAATGAGTTCGCTTTCAAACTTTTTGCTTATCAGCTCTCTAAGAGCTGCTTTTGATTTTAAATCTTGATCCAGAAGGCGCATTTCAAGCATAATTGGCAAGCTTAGTACTTGATTTTCAAGTTCTTGTTTTACTACCTTATAATAGCGTTGCGCTCTGTTTGTCTCATTTTTTGATCTGAAATATTTAAAAATTAAAGCATATCCAAACTGCTGATGTTCAGTATTGTTAAGCCTTTCGGCGAGTAGAAGATAATTTTTCAGGCTCTCGAGATCGGTAGTATATTTGCCAGAAATCAATTTTAATTGTGTAAATATCAGTTTGGATTTATCGCTTGCGATATGCTCAAAACGATTACTTGTTATTTGAAGCATTTCATTTGCGTAATGCATTAAGCCCCAATCCATTAAACTTTGAGCAGTTGAAAGTGTTTTGGTCTCAAATATCTTATCAGCCAAGAGGTTCGTATCGGTGCTCGAATTCGTTAAAAGGATAATGTCTCTGGCCAAACTAGTTTTTGGAAATGTTTTTTCATCAGCAAAAGAATCACGTACCGTAAACAACAATAGACAGCACAAAAAGAGCAGGATAGACGGATGCGTTCTGTTTGTTGTGGTGGGTTTCATCGACATTTTCTCATTTTGAGACAATAAAGATACATTCTTTCTGATTAAGCCGTAGCCTCTCTAGATCATTCGGGGGTATTTGTAATTCATCAAATTGTAATATTTCCAGCTTGAAACCAGCTTTTTTTAGGCGTGAGGGATAATCTTTGCCATAAATTCTCACATGATCAAATTGGCCAAAGGCAGCCTCGCGTTCCTGCGGATCCTGAATGTTAGCATCTTCTTTGGTTGTGTTGAGCAGGGGAGACCAGGGAACCTGTAAAATGGCTTTACCTCCATTTTTTAAAATCCTGAAGATAGCCTGCATGGCAGCAAAATCGTCGGGGATGTGTTCCAGCACATGATTGCAAATTATCCAGTCGAAATGCTCGTTTTGGAAAGGCAGCTCAAGCAAATCCAATAATTTGACCCCCGGAGGGTAATAGAAACCTTCGTAGTATTTTACACCTGAGATGTATCCATTGGGGCTTTTTGCCTTTAAATACCGGCCTAAAGAGGGTTCAGGTGCAATATGAAGGATTTTGTCGGTTGCGGAAATGGGATAAAGATTTTCGAAAAGCCAGTGTATTAATCTTTCACGATCGTTGGAATGACAGCCCGGACAAATTGTTTTAGGACGTAATCCGGCACCTATTACCTCAAGCTTTTCATTGATTTCAGTGGATGTTCCTCCATCTAAAAAGTCCCGATAGCCTGAATTGCAGAAGGGACAGTAAAAACGATTGCCTCTAAAGGCTAATCCTTTCAGGAACAAGTAATTATTCCGTAAAAATATACCCAGGTTTAACGGTATCAGGCTTTTTACTTGCATATTGGATTTTTTTAGCGGAACAAACCGAGCTTTTCGACATAAACCCTTTCAAATCCAATTATTTTCAATATGTAAACTCCATTATTCAAGTGAGATATGGGCAAGTGATAGACTTTACTATAAAAATCTTTGTCGGGATTTCGGAAAACTACATGTCCGTTCATATCAATAATTTCAAAAGAAAGTGGTGATTCAACTTTTGTAACCTCAATCCGAATAACTTCTTCTGTCTGTTTATAAATGATGGTATATGGCTTCTTATTTTTGTTGCTAATCTGAGCAATAGATGCATTAACATCCTGACATTCAAAGGCTCCCTGATCAAAACCATTATTATGCGGACGGGGACGCTCTAGTATGTCAAACAAAATCGCAGAATAGCCAAGATCGGTTGCACTGTTAATAGCAGGTGATTCAGCATTCAGATCGAAGTTGTCTTCTGAGAAAGACACAAAATTCACCAGATCAATGGATTGTGTAAATAAATTGCCGGTTAATTCGTACAAATCAGTTGTCAGACTATGATTAAAGTAAGCATTATTGCCCAATTGATCAAAGGCTCCAGGCCTGGTTATCAAATTATTAGCAATATAATTAAAGGCTGTATAGGAGTTAAAATACCTGATACCAGTAGTTTTGGGATCGATGATGGTGTTGTGAAGCAGGGAAAGACTGGAGCTGCTGTTATCAGGAGCTGTTCCGATAAAAATGCCGTGTCGTGATTCATCGGGATTTTCAGGTTCAAAGCTTTTACCAGCTCTCACGATGAGGTTGTTATAAATTTTACTGTCGCCATGACCAAAAAAATCGATGCCATCACCTTTGCCGTCAAAGATTTGATTGTTATAACAATCGCATTTGGAACCTCCCCCGATTAAAATACCTGACATTTGATTAAAGGTTTCCTTATTGGAGTCGCGAAAAATCCGGTTATTATAAATCCGGCAATCACCCACGGCACTGCTCACCTGCAAACCATCCCAACCAGTATCTTCAATCAGATTATTGTAAATCAAAACATTATGCATGAGGTGAGGCAATACGGTTGTGTCGCAATCCGGCAGGTATTGTCCGGTATATTTTGAACTGCCAACATAAAAACCTTCATCACCGATATGATGCAGATAGCAATCGTGAATTTCGAGCTTGTAAAAGGTAAACTTTTCACGTGTGGCCTCAAAACTGCAATCAGGGTCAGTTTTGGCATAAATGCCTGCCAGAGCCGTGTGTGAGATTTCAATTCCAGCTAGTTCAATATTCGTGCTCAGGTCGTCTAGTGTGATACCGGCACCATTTCCAACACGTTGAACTTTAATGCCATAGGTAGATTCAGCAGGCTGACTTCCGATTATTTTTAGATGTTTACAATTTGAAGTTTTTATCCCGTAAAAATGATCAGTATCAATGATGACATTACCCTGATTAACAATTATTACTGGTAGATTTTCAGTTCCTGAAATATTTCTGAAGAGAAGATAAGTTCGGTTCCCGCTTTCGAGGCAGATGGTATCGCCGGGCTGTATATTAGCTCCATCCACTACAGTTTGGCTGCTGCTGATGAGATGATCGCAATTTTGGGCATAAGCCGAAAATGCCTGGCTAACCCAAACAATTACAAAGAGGCCATAAATCAGCATTAGTTTTTTCATCACTTTCCGCGTTTGGCTCTTTCCCAGTTAACGCTTTGACTTCCTTTGAAATAGCGCTTCATTCCCAGTAAAACAGCATAATTCATGATAAAGAAGTAATAAGGTATAAATAGTGCTTTCACTTTTATGGCTTTGTTTTCTAAATACCAGCCTAACAAGGCTAAGGTGTAAAACAATAACTGGCCGTAAAACAAAAGTACATAAAAATCAGCGAAATTTCTGAAGCCTGCATAATAAGCAATCAAAGCATTAATAATCAGGATAAAAGGTAATGAAAGCGGGGCGAGTGTCCATCTCAAAACACGATGCGAAATATATTGAAACGACAGCATTCCAAATTTGAAGATATTCAACAATGGACTTAGCCTGATGATTGACTGGATGCCACCAGCAGCGATTCTGACTTTTCTTTTCAGTTCTTCTTTTACGTTTGCTGAAGCCGTTTCGATGGCATAGGCTTCGGGATCGTATTGAATGGTGTATCCTTTCATGGCAACTCGCAATGAAATAATGAAATCGTCGAGTAAGGTGTCTTTTTCAACTTCCTGAAACAATGCTGTTCTGATGGCAAATAATTCACCGGCAGCTCCAACAACGGAATACAATTCTGCATCCCACTTTTTTAAGGTAGATTCGTATTTCCAGTAAATGCCTTCTGTTCCGGCAGCGGTGTCTTTTTCTTTACTAAAAATTCGTTTTTCGCCCGAAACGCAACCAACTTTGGGATTGCTAAACAGTTTGACAATTCTTCTAACAGATTCTTTGCCTAAGCTTGTGTTGCCATCAGAAAAAATTACGATGGGAGTTTTAACGAATTGCATCCCGCGATTCATTGCACCTATTTTGCCACCCCGGGCGTTTTCGTGATACACCTCAACGCCTTTGTCAGCGTACTTTTTAAGTATTTCAGGTGTGCCATCGTCTGAGCCATCTGTAACCCAGAGTTGTTTTATCTTTTCTTGAGGATAGTCCAGTTCAAAACCATTGGCAACTTTTGCCTCGGCATAATCTTTCTCATTATAAGCAGCCACAAAAAGTGTTACTTCCGGTTCATATTCCTTATTCACAGTTATTTTCCGCTTGAATAATCTTTTTATTCTGACCAAAAGGTAAAGTAACACGCCATATCCCAGGTAAGTGTAAAAAACCAGGAAAAGTAAAACCCAGAAAACAACTTTTAAGGTTAACATGATTTGTTATGTTTGATGGTTTTTAATTTTTTTTGCAGCAAAGTTGAGCGAATCTACCGGAAGAAATTCAAATTCAGCTATTTCTGAAAGCACCGACTTGAGTTTTTCCTCACCGGAATGAACACTTTCCATTACTATCAAGAGCTCTTTGTGTTTTTGAATAAAATCTTTCGCTCCTTTAATAACATATTCTTCCATTCCTTCCACATCAATTTTCATCAGAACTGCATCTTCGGCTTGTATTGGAAGGTTATCCTGTAAGAAATCAAGAGTAACAAGTTGTACTTCAGTTATTTCTCCTCTTTCATCTGTGACAGGATCATGGAATTGTACGCTGCTTAGGTGAGATGCTCCGGTATTCACAGGATCAAAAACAAAACTAGCATTGCGATTTTTGCTATCTAATCCAAGGTTGTAACTGCTCACTTTTCGTTCTAAATCATTAAGCATGATATTGATTTGCAATGCTTTGAAGTTAGATGCTGATGGTTCAAAAGCAATCGTCTTCATCCCCTTTTTTGCAAACATTATGGTGTAGGTTCCCATATTGGCACCTACATCAATAAATGAATTATAATGACTGTAATGCCTTAGAAAAAATTGCTTCACGCTCCACTCATAGGCATAGTTACCAAATTGAAAATCAAGCGAGCCTTTCCGGTGCAGAAATAATCCAAGCCTGCCTCTGAATAGCCGCGTTCTTGGATATGATCTGCCAGTAATTAAATATATGATTGAAGCAAACACCAGTAATATTTGCCCGTATTGTAAGTTATCTTTCAGGTAGCGTAAAAATGTAATGATTTTATGCATAATTACTCATTTGTTACTGAAAATTTTAAATCCTTTCCCATTCTTTGGATTCCGGATTGTATTTTTTTAGAATCCTGGCAGGATTGCCTGCAGCAATAGAATAATCCGGTACATCTTTGGTAACAATGCTTCCGGCAGCTATTACGGCATGTTTGCCAACCGTTATGCCAGCCGTTAATACAGCATTTGCTCCAATCCAAACTTCATCTTTTATTGTTATCGGTTTTGTTTCGACAGGCTGAAGGCTCGGAGGCATGTTGATCTCCTGATAACCGTGATTAAGACCCGAAACGACAATGTTTTGAGCAAACATAACATCATTACCCACAGTAACAGGGCCGATCAGTACGCAACCAAGGCCAATTCGGGTGCGATCGCCGATAATCACAGCTCCTACGCCATTATTTATTGTGGCAAAATCTTCAATGGTAGAATGATCTCCTATCGAAAAATGGTTGAACGGAAGCACATCCATTCGGGTTCTTCTTCTGATCAATGCACCTTTTCCTTTATGATGTTTGATGGGATTCAGAAAGAGTTTTACCCATAACCGGGGCCTGGCCTGATTTTTTGGCATGAGCATCCAAAGTGCCAGTTTCTTAAGCTTTGGATTCGATTTTATTTGATCTGTGAATGACATGTCTTTGTTTTTTAATGATGAAAATCATTCAGGCATCTGCAAGAGCTGAATAATACGCTTGTAAATTTCAGCCACATTATTTTCCCAGGTATGACTTCTGGCAAAAACACTTCTTGCTTCAGCTTTTTCCGGACTGTTTTCCTGCATGGCCTGTTCAACCAACTTCAGGTAATCTTCTTTAGTTTCAGCCAGATAAGTATGATCTTCAAATACTTCCATTGCTTTGGTTCGCGTGGCAACGGTTGGTTTGCCCATGGCAAGGTATTCATCAATTTTTCTGGGATAATTGCCAATGGTAACCTCGTTCAGCTTTTGAGGATTTAAAGCCACATCAAAATAGTTGAGATAGGAGGGTAATGCTTCCATAGGTTTGGAACCTAAAAAATGAACATTAGTCATTTGATGCAATTTACTGGCTTTGAAGGCTTCATCTTCCGGGCCAACAAGCACAATTGACCAATCAGGACGTTGTTCGGCCAGGTATTCCAGAACGCCAATATCCAAACGAAGCGAAAACAGGGCACCAATATAGCCAATGACAGGACTGGAAACAGGCTGTAAATCAGCAGGTTTTTCTTTAACTAGTTTTTCATCAAACAAGCTAACATCGCATCCCTGACCAACATAATAAGAATGTGGGTTGAACTGGCCAGCATGTTCGGCCAGATAGGTGGAATTGGCCACTACTAAATCAGCTTTTTTCATCAATGCTGCTTCAATACGAATGCCTTGCTTTTTCCAGAAATCGACAGCAATCAGGTTATCACGCGTATAATAAATATACAATTCAGGCTTGAGCATTTCCTTTAAGTAGAAACTTCTGAACATATCGCTGTCATTAAAGATGAAATAGTTAGAAAAACCAAGTGTGTCAATGGCTTTTTTTATCTCACCTGCGAAGCGTTTGTTGTTGATCTTATTAAAAAAGTCGAACAAGCCATCAAACGGAAGCTGGCTGATCGATTCAAGGGTTGTTTTCGGAAAAAGGTTCCACAAATTTTCGCTAACCTGCACCAATTCAGGTTCTTCACCTTTGTTTATCCGAATTCGTTTTTGAATCAGCGGGTCATTTTTTTCTCTGATTTTGGTGAGGCGATCCAAGGGGTAATTCACATACAAAACCCTGTTATGACGGGCAATTTCGTGTGCAATGTTGATGCAATTGCTTCCTATCCGGCTATCTAGTGCCTGCAGGCCAACGATGATAAAATCACGATTTTTGATCATAATCTCGAGCTTTAGTTTGGTTTTACAATCTGTTCGTATAATTTCAGGACGTCTTCTGCCATGGCTTTCCACGAAAAAGCTGCCGATCTCTTAAAACCTTTTTCAATAAGTTCTTTTCTTTTTGCTTCATCCGTGAGGAGCAGTTCAATCGCTTGTGTGATTTCTTCCGGTTTGTAAGGATCAACAAAGTGAGCGGCATCTCCGGCAACTTCGGGCATACTGGATGTATTAGAAGTAATAACAGGAACTCCGCATCGCATGGCTTCTAACATTGGAATGCCAAAGCTTTCGCGCAGGGAGGGATATAAAAACAGACTCGCCTGACTGTAAATTGCCGGTAGCTCGGTGTTTACGACATATCCGGTGAGGTGGATGTGATTGATGAGCTGTTTATCATTAATCTCAGCCAGCAATTTATCTAATGCTTCTCTGTCGTAATCAAGCATGACTAATTTAAGTTGCGTATTGCTTTTCTTTCGGAAGTCAGAAAAAGCCTTTAAAACTCCTTTCGTATTTTTCTTTGGATCGGTATTTCCGAGGAAGAATAAAAATTGGTCAGGTAAATGATATTTTTCTTTAATACGCTTCAATTCAATTTGATCGGTAACAGGTTTAAAATGTTCGCTCACTCCATTATAAACTGCAACCAGCCGGTCGTCACTTTCCGGAAAGCCAAAGAACTCCCTGATTCTGTTTTTTTCGAAATGTGAAACTGTAATGATTTTTTCACTGTTTTTAACCACACGAGGCACCACAAAACGACGGTACATATTTCCAAATTTCTGATACCAGGTGCCACCTTTTTTGAAAATGCTGATGCTTTCGAGGTAAATAATATCGTGAAGTGTGATCATTAGCGGCACCGGCGATTTCATCGGAGCAGTGTTGCTTGTGCAATGCAAAAGATCGCAGCCATATTGTTTCACAGCATTCGGAAGGGTTTTCTGCTCCCAAAGGGGATAGGCTCCACCCTGGAGTGGGACAATATGAAAATTGGCGGATGGTGGTATGCAGCTTTTGTCCTCATCAGGTTTCACAAAAATGTAATAAGTATTCTCTTTATCAATTAGTTGCAGGTTTTTAATTAATTCAAGTGCAACCATATCCATGCCGTGCTTTTTTACCCGAAACAAACGTTGACCTTCAATTGCTATTTTCATTTTGTATTGATTTTTGCTGCATACAAATTAACGATCTTTCTTTTTGATTTGAAAGGCGTTGTAAGTATGTTTTGTATGAATAAACTGTTTATTGGCTCCCTTGATGCGAAAAAGTGAAATTATCATATACGCAAATCCAAGTGGAAGAGCTGTTAATGCTTTAAGGGTGTTGAAGTTATAAAACTTGCGTGGTGTGGCTAACAACAAAGCCGAAACAATAAAAAATGTAGCCATCAACCAGCCAATTGTAAGGATTAATGGGTTGATAAAGAGCGAGATAAGGCTGATAAAAACCAATAAACCAAGCAAGAGTATTCGCGGAAGCTGGATGTATTGAAAAGCCTTATTGAAATAGTCGATGTTTCCTTTTAAAAACAAAGCAGCAATTGCAGGTTGAAAATGTCTGCCAAAATAATGAAACTGAGCCGAAAGCCACCTTCTGCGTTGGCGGGTAAAGACCTTCACATTTTGAACCTTTTCGTCCAAAACATAAGCGTCATCCAGGTAATGTATCAGGTGATTATTGTATAATAATCTTAGTTCCAATTCTTTATCAAATCCACCAACAACTTCCACATCTTCCATTAGTTGTTTAAAAAAATGATACCTAAAGGCCATTGCCGAACCAATTAAAGCACTGGACAAACCCATTTTGCGATGCCCTTTCCTGAAAATATTATTGTTGATTTCTTCACTAACGGCATCTAAGACAGCAAAATTTGTATTCAGATTTTTTGCTACCCGATGTGCCTGAATCGCTTGATAAGGGTATGAGAAGGCATCGTTGAGCTTTGCCAGAAAATCCTTTTCCATTAAGTTATCGGCATCCAGGATAACCGCAATATCATACTGGTTTTCGGGGAGTGAACGAAGTGCATGATTGAGTGCTCTTGTTTTTGTGCTAATTGCAAAGCTTTCGTTGAAAAGGATGATGGGGTATTGGCTTAGTTTTTCGATTGTTTCTGGTTTAAATTTATCGGCAATCACTACTACATCATAAAAATCTGTGGGATAGCTTTGCTGCAAGGCATGTGCTACCACTTCAAAGATTACTTCATCCTCCATATATCCTGGAATTAGAACAGCAAAGCGTCTTTTTTTGAAGTCAACCGGTGGATGAGTTTTCAGTGGAAAAACTGAAAACAAAGCAAAAATGAACAGGTAGAGAGCTGATCCACCAAGGTAAAAGAGCATAACAATCTGAATGAAGATGCCTATGTCATAGAGTAAATTCATAACTGAGGGTTTTCGTGAATTTCGGCATCAAAAAGATGTTTAATATTCCATCCAATGGCTTGATAATAAGCGTAAAACAATTTAGGCTTGCCTTTGAATAAAAATTGAAAAGCATTCTTGGGGATGGCAACAAACAGCTGATACAATAAGCCAAGAATGAATGTTTTCCCTTTTACGTTTCGGCGCATAAAAACAATGCGGTTTCTGTTCTGGTAATAAATTTTTAATGCACTCAAACGACCAGTGCTTACTGATTCTTTGTGCAAAACATAACTGTTGTGAACAAACCAAATCTGATATCCGGCGGATTTGATGCGTGCACACCAATCGGCTTCTTCATAATAGAGAAAGAAGATGTACGACATCAATCCAACCTTTTTAACCACTTCCATTGGCACCATCATGGCAGCGCCGTGTGCATAGGCTGTTTCGCGATCTTCATCATACTGACCCTTGTCTTTTTGCCAGTAGCCAATGGCAGTATTTCGCATGGTGATATAGTTAATTGGCGTATAGCCAGCATATTGAATGGTATCCGGTTGATAATAAAATTTAATCTTCGGGCTTACAGCACCAATATGCGGATTCTTTTCCAGCTTTTCAACCAAAGGTTCCATGAAGTTTGCAGGCACCTCGATGTCGTTATTCAGAAGTAGCACATATTTGCCACGGGCACGCATCAGGCCAAAATTATTTCCGGCCGCAAAACCGTAGTTTATAGGATTTTGGATGAAAATAATGTTGGGATAGCGTTGTTTGATAAGCGTGGCATCATCCTCAGGGGAAGCATTATCAATAACAATTACTTCAAAATTGGGATAGGTAATTTTATTCAGTGATTCAATCAGTGCACAGCTTACTTCGGCCTGGTTATAGTTGACCGTAATAATGGAGACTAATGGAAACTGTTTTGACATGGTAAGTTTTATTTGTCCTTCCTGTTTATTGTGCCGGTATGCGAATGGCTTGTATGTATAAAGCGGCTTCCGGCTCCTTTCACTTTGAATAAACTAAGTAGCATTAACACAAAACCGGCAGGCAAAGAAAGCAGGGCTTTATAGGTTTTTGTATTGAAAAACCTGCGAGGAACAGAAATAAGTAAAACCACTCCGGTGACGATCAAAAGTGGAAACCAATAATAAAAATTGAGGACAAACCATTTGCTAATAATTTGTATATCAAAAAAATAAACAATAGCAGAACTGAAGCTTAACAAAAATAAAATTCCACTTAATAAGATACGTGGTGGTTGAATCATCTGCAAAACCTTATCGAAAAAATCAATATTGCCTGTTTTCAACAAGTGGACAAAGCCCGGAATGAAATAATCGCGAAAATGCAGCAACTGAGCTGCTATCCAGCGTCTTCGCTGATTTACAAAAACTTTGGATTGAGCAGTTTTTTCATCATAAACATATGCATCTTCAACATATTCAATGGCATATCCATTCTTAAGTAAGCGCATTTCCAGTTCTTTATCTTCGCCAACGGAATCAATTTCGGACATAAATGCCTTGTAGATCTTGTAATCAATGGCCATTCCCGAACCAATAAGGGCTGAGGACAAACCTAAAACCCGATGTCCTTTCCTGAAAATGGTGTTGTTGATTTCTTCGCTGATAGCATCCAGGATTGCAAAATTTGTATTGGTGTTTTTTGCAGTTCGATGACCCTGCACAGCCAAAAATCCTCTGTTGAAAGCCTCATTGATTTTATGCAAAACATCCGTGGCCATAATGTTATCCGCATCCAAAATCATGGCTACATCATAATCATCGCCAATAGATGCCATGCATTTATTTAGTGCTTTTGATTTTTTACTTACCTCAAAAACAACAACTTCAACACGAATTGGGAGCTGGCGAAGTGCTTCCAGTGTTTCTGGTTTAAATGAATCAGCTATCACAATTACCTCAAATAAATCTTTTGGATAATTCTGATTAAGCGCGTCTTTTGCCACATCAACGATTACGAGATCTTCTTTATATCCGGGAATCATCACAGCAAACTTGCGCATTTTATCCTGTTTTTTTTCGGGCAGTTTTTTCTTAAAAAGCGAGGCAAACCCGAAGATGGAGAGGTAGAACACAGCAAAAACAAGATAGGCATACACTATCAGTTCCAGCATTATCAGTAGAATTCGAAGGATATCCATTGGATTATTTATTTTCAGCTTTATGAGTCAGATTCCACCATACTGCTTTGCAAACAGCTTTTGAAAGATTCACCTTTCCTTTGAGTGCATAAAATAGCATTATTTTGGGCATACTAATCAAGTTCAGGAATAGCAAACTTAAAAGTTTTATTACTCCTTTGTTGTTCCGTCGGGCATATAATATCCTGCCGCGAGTGAGGTAAAAGATTTGGAAGGGACTGTCTTTTACTGTTGAGATGGATTCTTTATGTTTTACCAGGGAACGGCCATCAAAATAGAGTTTATAGCCGGCTCGTTCAATCCGTGCCGCCCAGTCGTGTTCTTCGTAATACAGAAAAAATATTTCGTCCATCATACCTGCTTCCTCAATCACTTTACGTGGCACCAGCATGGCGGCTCCAAAAATAGAGCCTGTTTGAACGGTATGATCGTACTGACCCTTATCCACTTCACCAAAACCGATCGCATGATTGCGTATAGTTATTCGGTTGATCGGAGTGAAGCCTGCATATTGAAATGTATTTGGGGTATGGAAATAATGAATCTTCGGGCTTACCATTCCGATTTCCGGGTTTTCTTCGAGAAGCCGAACCAGGGGCTGCAAAAAATCAGCTTCTACTTCTGTATCATTATTGATAAAAAGCAGGTATTTTCCGTTGGCTTGTTTTACTGCCACATTATTGCCGCCGGCAAAACCAAGATTTTCTTTTGTTTTGATTAGTTTAATTTCCGGGAAGATTTCTTTTATCTGATCGGGATTATCATTCGGTGAGGCATTATCCACCACCCACACTTCAAGATTTGGATAAGTGCATGATTCTATAGATTTTAAAAATTCCAGGGTAACACCACTTTGGTTGTAGTTTACGGTTATAATTGAAACTAATGGCCATATATTGGCTTGCGGTGTATTTTGTTCCATAGGGCTGGCTTAATATAAACATCGAAAATAGCTTAAAAAACCATAGGTTTCAAAACATTTCAGGTTTTATTATCCAACGACCAGGGTGATTTTCCCTGACCAATAAGATAAGTATATTCTCTTTCTAATTGTCTGCTCATAAAAATCATCGCCCAGCTGATGTATATCAAGATACCTGTGGGCATCTGGCCTAAAACTCCATTACCGTAGCTAGCCCCCATGATGCCTGTAAATCCGGCCATGAGGGCACTCATTATGCCCCTGATTTCTTGTTCTTTGAGCTTAAACATAATTAGGTAGGAACCCTTGATTAAAATAAATGATAGAATTGAAAGATGAAGGATCAAACCAATGATACCCTGCTCTGCCCAGATTTGCACATACCAGCTATCGGTAGCAATTTGTGCCAGAAAGCCCTGAGGCGAAAATCGTTTACCCCAGTCGCCGGCACTTCCAATACCCCCGCCAAAGGGTCGTGTAGAAAGATATCCCGACAGAATTTTCCTGTTTTCGATCCTTACCAGATAGGATTCATCTTCTTCGGGCCTGAATGCTGTGCGCATACGTCTGATTTGTGAGTTGCTCTGACCAATATAGGTGTAAGCAAAAAATACGTAAACAAATGCGAGAATAAAACCTCCAATAATTATTACCCTAAAGTTTTTTCTGTGAACAATATAGGTAATGCCTGCCACCATCGGTACTATCATTGCGCCGCGCGTACCAGAAATCATCATACCCCACAAGCCCATAACACCCATAACCAGAAAGAATATTTTATTATGAAGGCCTTTGATATTTAATGCAACCAGAAATCCAACAATGCCAGCTGCTCCCTGTGCAGCACCAAACTGACCAGCATCACTAAAGAAGGAGAACACACGAAGCTCTCCAAAAAGGATATGTGTGATGCCACCCACTGTATCAAGCCAAAATTGTTCGGCACTGTCGGGTCCGATATATAATTGTTGTAATCCTTTGAGTGTGCCCAATATCGAGAAAATACCCCACAGGTACAAAAACAGGTATAAGAATCTCAACCTGTTGAAAATCATGAAGCTTAGTGGAACCAATAATAACATATACAAACTGATCCCACGCATGGCATAAAACCAGGCCGTACGACTAAGAGCCTCAGGATTAAAAAGCTGCAATACAGAATAGGCAAACCAGATAACAGCCAGATAGGTAAGGTCTCTGTTGGCATTTTGCCATTTGATTCCATCATTAAAATACCTGAAAAAAACAGCGACATAAGTCAATACAAGAAACCCGTCAACGGAAAGACCAAAAGGGATATTTCGAATATAACGGGTTAGTCCAATTGCAATAAACCCCAGAATTACAATCGTATAAATTCCTATTCTGGGATTGCTAAAAAACCTGTTAAAATATATGATTACAGGAAAAAGAACAACCAAGGCAGCTGCAATCAGTATGCCTCCTTTGGCAATAATAATTCCCAGGATAATACTAACGAGAAACAAGGCAGCCAACACCAGTGGATGCTGCAGCTTATCTGAACCTATTTTATCCTTTAGAAAAGAAAACATCATTGCATAAAAGTACTAAAATTAAAATTTCCTTTGTGGCAAATAAACCTTCAATAACTTATATGTTTCGGAATATCCTATTTTAAAAATATCTAAAAACTTGATATTAATAGCTTTACTTAAATAGTGAAAACCAACAGCAATTCCGATTAGCGTAAAAAGAATGGTAATGATTGCAACAAATTCCAGTGTTTTTACAATAGTTAAACCATGAGCCAGATCATAGGCGCTATCCGGAAATACACCTGATACAACCAAAACGAAAAAGGAAAAACCAAGCATCAGTGTTGGCAAGCCAAATACCACCAGTAAATCTCCAATGATATTGGCAGCTGTCATATACAACACTTTAATAAAATTACTCTTGGGCTGGTTTACGCTATCCAGCGCAACGCCAATAAATCGATCAATTGGAAGCATTAATCCATATACACAAAATATCCTGAAGATATTGGCTGTCACCAGATAATCGCTTCCTCCCAGGATAAATACAATTTCTTCGGCAAAAATAAAACTGAACAACATTATCGGTATCATCAGGAAGGTCGTTCCGCCAGCATTAGCATAAAAAATTCTTTTCACTTCGGATGGATTGTTTTCCAGGCTGGCTTTCGACATGCCCGGGAAAGCCGTAGCCGCAAAACTCCTTAGCGGAATTTCAATGATCTCAGTTAACTTGAGTGGGACACTATATAGGGCAACACCCAATGGGCCTAAAAAAGCACTTAAGCCTATTATAAAGGTATCGGAGCTTTTTAGTAAATTGCTTCCAATCAGTGTGCCGGTGGTATATTTTCCAAAGTTCAAAATGATCTTCACTGCATCCATTTTGGTTTTGAAAATATAACGAATCCCATCCCAATTTAAACTGCTTGCAATTAATGAGCTGAGCAGGTTGGCTATCAGGTAGGCAAATAGTATGATAGTGATATCATATTTCAGAAAGAAATTAACAGCTAAAAAAATCATGAAAGTGCCAACATTAACAAGCCTTAGCCAGAGCATCTTGTCAAATCTGAGCTGTGCCTGCAACACAGATTGTGCATTATTGAAAGGAAGGCTTAAAAACGCCAATAGGGGATACCATTTAAAAAACATATCAAAACCTGATTCTCGTATTGATTCGCTCTCAAAACTATAGATGATAAATAATATCAATGCCAGCAAAATAGTGGAAATGAGGTTGATGGTGTTGTTTGCTCCCATTAGCTTCATGGCATCCTCATGTTTGGCCCCCGACAGAAACCGGATAATTGCTGTACGGGTTATGCCAAATCGAAGCATATCGATAAAATTTGAGGCCGTAATAAAAAGCACCCACTCACCAAAAGTTTCCTGAGGCACCATGCGAACCAACATGATGAAGCTAAGGAAAGCAAAGATGGCTACCAGACCATTATTGGCCAGTGACAGGAAGTTATTGCTGGTGATGATCTGCCTGAATCTGTTCATGGCTCAGGCTAATTTTCTTTTACCTGTACTCTGATTCTGGCCGGATATGAGATAGCATGAAGCAATTTTGCTTTGAAGGGTGAAGTCTTTTTAACTTTTATGCCCGAAATTATCTCCTCTATGGCATAGTCTTCGGCTTCATTTAATACAATTTGTGGTTCTTCGCGCAACACTTGCTTCAGGATGTTTAAGGCACTTTCGTCTGCTTTATTCCATTTACTACTCGACTTAAGCAACATCAGCGAGGCATCCACCTCGTTCATCAGTTCAAGCGGGTAATCGTGGTAAATGATGGAGGGGATCTCTAAAAAGATATAGTCATATACGTAATTTTCTTTTCTGAGTATGTTATTGCTAATCAAATCTTTAATCGTTGAAGCTCTGGCAAAATCCTCGGCAATTTCGTAAGGGTAAGTGAGGTTAAAATCCTGTTGATCCGTTTCATAATCAAGTGTATTGTTGTAGTTCAACACCATTACTTTTTCGCCATAGGTTCTGAGTTTGTTGGCTAGTTTTTGTGCAATAAAAGTTTTTCCGGTTTGTTCCTGGGTGCTAAAGAAGAGTATGAAATAAGGTTTTTGTGCCGGAAATATGGCATTATGTGATAGCTGAAGCTTCAAATTTTGAAGGATCATTTCAATAAGCCGGTTGCTGATCACTGCCCGATTTTTCATTTCGATATTAGACCCAAGATAAGGATAGGCACCTGCAATCTTGAGCTTGATCTGTTTCGAGACCCGTTCCGGATTTCGAAGCGACTGATCGAAATATTCCAACACCAAGATGATAAATGCCACAAGCAAAAATCCAATGATGGCAGCAGCCGGAACCAAAAACCGTGCTTTGGAGGCCTGCGCATTCAATGGAAAATAGGGTGGGTCAACAATACGAATATTAGTGGCCATTTGCAGGTTCTGCTGACGCATTTTGGCCAGATTAAGGCTTCGCAGCAATTCGAGATAAGATTGCTCGGCAACCGTTATTTCACGTTCGATACGCTTGAGCATGGCTCCCAGCGGTGCAAAGCGCTGATACGTTCTTACGAAATCCATCTTTCTTCTCGAAAGCACTACCAAGCTGGCTTTGGCTTCTTCATAGCTAAGTGCATTATTGAGCCACTCATCCAATAAAGCCGCTATCGGAACGCCTTGAGTGGAATGGCTGTACAAATAAAGTTGGTCAACATAAAGTTTAATTTCGTCTCTCAATTGATCTGCCTGGAGGCGTAATCGGGCAATCTCATTTCCAATTCGTTGATCGTAATCTTCGGCCAGCTCGTTGATCAGAATCTTCTCAGAGATATCAGCAAATTGTTTTCTTTTCTGATTGATCATATCGCTTTTCAGATAGATGCTATCACGCCTGGTGAGCTTTGTTTCTAATTCGCGCAGGGCGGCAGAAGCCTGAGCCATACGTACCTGTTCATTTTGGTAATACAGGTCAAGATCTTCTTTTTGAGCAGCGATGTATTTCGTTTGCTCGGCATAATTGATGATGTTATTTTTTTTGTTGAATTTCAGCAATCTGTCTTCCGCTGCCTGAAGCTGAAGATCAGCCGAATCAACCTGCCTTTTAAAATAACCTACAACAAGATCGGTTTGGTTCTCTTTTAGGAGCTTGTAATTTTTTACAAAAACATGGGCGATGATTTTCAGGGTTTGCTGGCAAATTCCGGGATCGTCAGAAGTATAGATTAAGCGAACGAGGTCGCTATTGTTGATCCTGTAAATTTGAAGCTTCTTGATGGAAGTGATGCTATAGTGCGGGCTTTGGCCGTAATGCAGCAAACCATAAATGAAATTGGTATCACTCGAATTATAGTAATTTGTGAAATTCTGAATGGTTCTATAAAAGTCGTCTTCACGAATACCTCGTGGTATAATGGGATCTTTTTCAATTGTAAAAGCTTCAGATTCAGCTAATAAATCCAGGTTAAACTGATCATAAGCAGGTTCTTGTTTTGGATCAACAGCAGGCATGTTAACAACATCGTCAAGCATTTCATCTTCATCGTAAAGACTGACAACCTTTTCTGAATATCCAAAGTTGTTGCTTTGGTTTGTGCCATCTGATGCAATCACAATTCGTTGCCCTACCTTAAGCTGGCCTTCAAACTGGTTAAGTTCGCGGAGTTTGGTAAGGCTGATGCCGTATTTCCTGGAAATTGAAAGCAGTGTTTCGCCTGCCTGCACTACATGCGTTTTTTTATTACTTCCGGAATCGGGACTGTCGGCATATTGTGCTGTATTTTTTGATACACCAGTCTGAGGCTCATAATCTGCCAGATTGCTAACTCCGTTTCCGTTTCCGTTTGTAAGCTCAACTAAGGCACGATTTCTTTTCTTGTTAATCTCTTTTTCGAGGCTTTTGATTTCCTTTTCCAGGTTCTTGATCTGTTCTTCTTTTTCACGTTCTATTCCTGCCTTTCCATTTTTCACCACCATATCCTTCACTCTTTTGGGAACCATCTGGTGAAGCTTATGATAATTTTCCTGTGAAATGTATTGTGCGTTGTAAGTTTCTAAAGAAAGGTTTTGGGCCAACAACATAATAGCAGATTCAACAATGGTTTGCCGCGAATTGATCAGGTTTATCAGGTTATCAAATTGTGCTGAGGTACTAAAAAAGTCGGTAGGCCGTTGGGCGGTTGATTCAATAGAGTAGCCGGTTGTGATACCCGTATAGATAATGGCTTCCGATTCGTAAACTTTACTTTGATTACGTGTAAAATAATAGACAACAACTGCCAGCAGCAGCGGTATTGCTATTAGAAGCAATATATTTTTTCGAAATACGCGTATAAATTGGGCTAGATCCATTGTTTGGTTATCTTAGTACATTTATCAAGTTAAAGTTGATTCCAGTAAGTATTTCAAGAAGTTGATAATTCTTGCTAAATTCGGCAATAGCTTGTTGGTATTCAACAGCCCCGCGTGTTTGAATTTCTTTGAGCCTCGTATATTCTGCTATACTTATTTCACCATTTAAAAATTGATTTTGAGCCATTTGCATCTGAATCATGGTAAACTTTTGATAATCGTTATAAATTCTGATGTAATTTTGCCATTGTATCATCATATTGTAAGTTTCAATCACTTCACTTTCAATATATTTTTTGTTTATTTCGCGCTGTACCAGGGATAGCTCAATCCATTTTTTCTGTTTGTTTATTCTGTTTTTACGGTCAACAAGTGTAGCAAAAGGGAAGCGTATGTAAAAACCTACAGCAAAATTATCCCGGAATGATTCGCTCAAGTAGAAGCGATCAAGTCGTGTGAGCTCGTCACGATCTCTAAAATTCCATTTTCCCCAGTTCCAGTCCAAATTAAAGCTAAAGTGTTCCAGCCAGTATCTTTCCTGAGTTTTTTGTTCATAATAATAAAAATCGGCTTTAAGTTCTTCATACCTGACAGAAGGAGCATTGGCAACAGCAGAATCAAGCAGGACGCGCAATGTGGGCAATCGTTTTGTAATATCGTCGGTGAGGGGATTAAACAGCTTAGATGCATCATCGGCTCTGATTTGAGCTTCGATACGCGGCACTGCTGTAAGCAATAAGCATATCACAAAAACGATATGCACAAAATTTCTATGCCGTAGAGGTTGTTTCAATTGCTGAATTTTTAGTACTTCTATAAACAATCTTGCAAGATAGAAAAGAATTACTTTGATATTTAATTTGTGGTTCATAGAGTTATCAAGGAGTTTTTAACAATTTCCTGACATAATTTTAAACATTTTCTTTTTGAAACAGTGCTGGTATAGTCTTTAAAATCAATTTAATGTCTCCCCAAAATGAATAATTCCTGGCATATTGATTGTCCAGGGCTTTTCTTTCTTCTTCTGACATGGAACCTTTCTTGCCTCTTTTTTCAACCTGCCAGAGCCCGGTAATACCTGCCGGCCCCATAAATCTTTCGCTCCAGTCGTCTGATGTTAACATTTCGGCTTCGTATAAAGGAAGCGGACGGTTACCAACAATTGACATATCTCCTTTAAAAACATTCACCAATTGAGGTAGCTCATCAATACTGGTGTTTCGGATGAATTTTCCCACGCGCGTCACACGCGGATCATCCTTAATCTTAATAAAAGTGCTGTCGGCTTTTTGTTTTTTCTTTTCAAAATACCAATATTCACATATTTTTTTTCCTTCCGAATAAAGTACCTCAGAACAGTATTCTCCTTCGGGCAGTGAAGCACATCGCGGACACACATCATCAGCTTTTTCCGGTTTCTTCTCAGCATCATATTGATTCAGATGCTTCAAATCTTTGAGGGCTGCATCTGCACCCATACGCATCGATCGGAGTTTATAAAAATCAAAAATCCTATAACCTGTGCCCACGCGTTTACTGGTATAAAAAACTTTTCCTTTCGATTCCAGTCTGATGGCAATCATCACAAGGATCAGCAAAGGGGAGAGGATGAGCAGCGCCACAAAAGATACTACGATATCAAAAAGCCTTTTGTCCCAGGGTATTTTGTATTCACGGTTTCCTTTTGTTTCTTCAGATTCAGTATTGTAATAGTCAAAATATTTCCGGAGATAATAAATCCTGTGGTAGAGTTTTTCAGCATCCAGTTTTCCTTCGTAAAAGTCGTTAACGACTGTTTTGAAGGCTTTTGCACTGTTTTTATCGTCTTTTTCAGGCGAAACGAGAACAAAAGGAGTTTTTTCATGAATTTGTTTGGCCTGCCGCATTTCAGCGATATCGATTCCATTCATTCCGGGCAAATAAGTCTCACAAATGATGGCCTGGATAGATTGATCATCTTTTAATAAACTCATGGCTTTGAGGCCGTTTTCAACAATTGTAAGATCAAACCATTCAGGTCGGGAATTAAGTTCCTGAATAAAATCGGGATATCCACCGATATACAGCACCTTATATTGATGAAGACTGGTTTCGGCCATGGCAGAATAAAGTTAGGTTATTTGCGGGCGAGCAGTAGTTCGATCCGAACTGAGAGCTCCTCCGGATTAAATGGTTTAACCATATAATCGTTAGCTCCTAATTTGAGGCATTTTACTTTTTCCTGTGAGCTTTCAATGCCCGACAACATGATTAATGGAACGTCTTTAAAAAAACCACTCGAACGGATATTCTTGATAAATTCATATCCATCGAGGTTAGGCATTTGAATATCAGCAACAATGAGGTCGGGCATATTGCCGTCTTCCATCCATTTGATACCCTCCATACCGTCATTTTTAGTGATGACGTCATAGCTTTTACTCAGGAAGTTTTCGAGGAGCATCCTGATGCTAAGCTCATCATCCATAACTAAAATTTTCTTTTTCATGTAGTTAAGTTAAATCAGAAGTTGGTTTATATGCTCAGGTTGACTTATCATTTTCATTCTATATGTAGCAAAATTAGGGAATTAACTGTGAATACCTACATAAAAATGCTAAGTTATTTACAGATATTCGTTAATAACTTTATTTAATGCCAAATAAAGTTATTTTAAATTACTGGCTAACAGGATTGTACAAATAAATTTTAGAGGAAACGCTACAATTTGATTTTATTTAACTGATCCTCAAATAATTTGATTTCGTCCCGTAATCTGGCCGCTTCAATAAAATCAAGTTCTTTAACAGCTGCATCCATTGCTTTTTTGGCATTCTGAATGGCTTTTTTTAGTTCGGCCTCAGACCAGTATGCCATAACAGGATCGGAAACAACAGCAGGTTCTGCAGCAGCAAAAGGATAAACAGAATCCTGATCTGGTCTGTGTTTTTGCCCCAATACGTTTTGCATTGATTTGATAATGCTACGCGGAGTAATATTGTGTTTTTCGTTGTAGGCCAACTGTTTAGATCGTCTTCTGTTGGTTTCGTCTATGGTTCGCTGCATCGATCCGGTGATATGGTCGGCATACATGATTACTTTTGAGTTTACATTACGGGCAGCTCGACCGGCTGTTTGGGTAAGAGAACGTTCCGACCTTAAAAAACCTTCCTTGTCGGCGTCCAAAATGGCAACCAGGCTCACTTCAGGTAAATCCAGTCCTTCTCTTAGCAGATTTACTCCAACCAAAACATCAAAGGTGCCATTGCGCAGCCCGAGCATTATTTCAACACGTTCGAGGGTGTCGATATCCGAATGAATATAACGGGAGTTCACGTTTAGTTTGTTCAGGTATTTCGTAAGTTCTTCGGCCATACGTTTGGTAAGCGTTGTGACTAAAACACGTTGTTTTTGTTCAACGACTGCTGAAATTTCATCCAGCAAATCGTCAATCTGATTGATACTCGGACGCACTTCAATGATAGGATCCAACAGTCCGGTGGGTCTGATCAGTTGCTCCACAAAAACACCTTGTGATTGTTGTAGTTCATAATCACCAGGTGTGGCACTCACATAGATCACCTGTTGGGTGATGGCTTCAAATTCATCAAACTTCAGAGGGCGGTTATCCAGGGCCGAAGGCAACCGAAAGCCGTATTCTACAAGGGTTTGCTTTCGTGAGCGGTCACCGCCATACATGGCACGAAGCTGAGGAATAGTAACATGGCTTTCGTCGATTATGGTGATGAAATCGTCCGGAAAATAATCCAATAAACAGAAAGGTCGCGAGCCGGGTCTTCTGCCATCAAAATAGCGCGAATAATTCTCAATGCCGCTGCAATAACCAAGTTCACGCATCATCTCGATGTCGTAAGTCACACGATCTTCCAGTCGTTTAGCTTCTTCAAATTTTCCAATTTCCTTGTAATATGCCACCTGGCTAAACATATCATCCTGAATTTCGTGCACAGCCTCCTTCATTTTGTCCTGAGAAGTAACAAAAATATTGGCCGGAAAAATTGTGATTTCGTTTAGTGTCTCAATTCGTTTTCCACTCTCAGCTTCAATAGTTTCGAGCCTGTCCACCTCATCTCCCCAGAAAATAATCCTGAAAGCGGTGTCGCTGTATGCCGGATAAACGTCCAGCGTATCGCCTTTTACCCTGAATTTGCCACGGCTTAACTCAAGATCTGTCCTGCTATACAACGCATTAACCAAGGCTTGTAAGATAAGATTACGACTTACTTGCTGATTCTTTTCCAGATAAATTACATTACTATTAAAATCATCCGGATTGCCAATGCCATAAATACATGAAACAGAAGACACTACGATTACATCTCTACGTCCCGACAATAGGGCAGAGGTTGTGCTTAAACGAAGTTTCTCAATTTCATCATTGATCGAAAGGTCCTTTTCGATGTATGTATTTGTGGTGGGGATAAAAGCTTCCGGCTGATAGTAGTCGTAGTACGAAACAAAATACTCCACAGCATTGTCAGGAAAAAACTGCTTAAACTCGCCATATAACTGCGCAGCCAGGGTTTTATTGTGGCTCAATACCAAAGCCGGCCTGTTAACCTCTTGCAAAACATTAGCAACAGTAAAGGTTTTTCCAGAACCCGTCACACCAAGCAAAGTTTGAAACGAATCTCCCCGTTTCAGTCCTTCTACCAGTTGTTTGATAGCTTCAGGCTGATCTCCGGTAGGTTTGAAATCTGATGAAAGTTTATAATTCAAATCCGTATTTTTAGATGAGATTTTTTTTAATGATAATAATGCTTTTTTAAGCTGGTTTTATCCAATAAAATTCTTCGAGAAAATTGTTACATCAGGAGGATTTTTTTCCTGATTTAAAAAGTATCTCTTTCTCTTTGTTGGTGAGGCTTTTGTAGCCATTTCTTGCTATTTTATCCAATATTTGATCAATTATTTGCTGTTCTTCGTTGCGGTAACGGTTATACTCATCATCTGTCATTGATCTGGCAGACTTTTTATAGCCCGGCTTCACATGCATCCTGTCCGAGTAAAAACGATTAAAAAAACTATAAATGTCAGTTCCGTTTTTGTACCAATATATATATAAGAAGCCCCACAGAGCACCGCCAAGATGAGCAATATGACCTCCGGGATTATTACCCTGGATGCTAAAAAAATCCAATACAACAAAAACGATGGCCAGGTATTTTAGCTTAACCGGACCGATGAGTACCAGATTCACAGTGTATTGCGGGACATAGGTAGCTGCGGCAACCAGAATAGCTAACACAGAAGCCGAGGCCCCTAAGGCAACAGAAACCTGCGCAACACCATAAAATACAGGAAAAATATTATAAGCCAGGACGTAAAAAAATGCACCGGTGAGGCCTCCAAAGATATAGGTACTAAGCAGTTTGCGTGAAGAGAGGTATTGTAAAAATATCTGGCCACCAAAAAACAAAACGAGCATATTGAAGAAAAGATGAAAGAAACCCTCATGTAGGAACATATAAGTAAATAAAGTCCAGGGTTTTATGAGGAGATGGTTCAAATCAGCAGGTATGGCGAGCAAGCGGGTTAAAGGAGACAGAAAGGCAGTTTCGGTTTTTACCTGAAAAAGCCAATATAAAAGGTTTACTACATATACAAGCAGGAACACGGCGGTGTTGATCAAAATCAATCTGGGCAATATTCTCTGTTGCCTAAAAAACTTTTTTACGGACAAAAAAACCGAATCAGATGGGTATGAGTTCATAATATTATCGAAATTCACCTTTCTTTTTCCAATACATAATTAAAAGATAACCAAATAACATGCCTCCCAAATGCGCAAAATGAGCAATATTACTGCCAGGTCTGTTCATTACACCTTCAAAAAGCTCGAAGGCACCATAAATAATAACGAAATATTTTGCTTTTATGGGTATAGCAAAATACAAATATATAACCGCATTCGGAAACATCATCCCAAAAGCAAGTAAAATTCCAAATACCGCTCCGGAAGCTCCCACCACAACATGCTGATTGAGGTAAAATTCCTTGTAATCAGTCATGAAGCTGATAGCTGTTTGCATGGCTTGGGTGTTTTCAGGGTTGGCAGATAAAATTCTCAGGCTTTGTTCAAAACCTTGAAATTGCTGCCAGATAGCTCCTGAAAACTCATTAAGCCTAAAGGTGTGTTCGGATGTAAATTGTCCTAAGGCTGCTAAATCTCTGGTTTCCAGAAAAGTATTAATTTCATTGATTACAGGACTTATCTGAAAACTGATCCAAATCAAATAAACCATACCCGCACCAATTCCGGTTACCATATAATAAATTAGAAAACGCCTTGGCCCCCATACATTTTCAAGGGTGTTACCAAACATCCAGAGGGCAAACATATTAAACAAAATATGGGCAAATCCACCGTGCATGAACATATAAGTAACAAACTGGTAAGGTTTAAAGTCTGAGGCAGTAAGGTAATGAAGCCCAAGTATTTTGGTTAGATCAACATTAAATACATCTCCAAAACTTATGGTTGCAAGAAAGAACAATCCATTGATAATCAGCAAGTTTTTTACCACTGTTGGCAAAACTTTAAATCCTGTCGGTTGAAATTGCGTCATAGGGTCTGTTTGAAAAGTTGTTGAAGTTGATCAAGCGGCAAAGTAACAATAATTTTGTGCCCGTCCGGACTCACTTCCGGAACCTGACAAGCAAATAATTGATCGATTAGTGAGGTCATTTCCTGTTCACTTAATGACTGACCATATTTTACAGCCGTTTGCGATGCCATGGTGCGGGCAAGATTGAGTTTTTTTTGAAGTTGCAAGTCAAGCGCATTGCGTTTGTATTGTTCAATCATCAGTTCAATTAACTCTTGTATATCTTTATCTTTCAATCCATCAGGTGTTCCATTCACAACAAAGATATTGCTGCTTATCGGATTGATTTGATAGCCAAGAATGGCTAATTCCTGGATGATTTCCAATAAAACAGCTGCATCATCACTGTTGAGTCTGATCTGTTGCGGAAAGAGTTCCTGTTGTGAGCCCTGCATACCTCTTTCAAGTTGTTTCAGGTATTTTTCATAAAGAATACGACTGTGTGCCAGGTGCTGATCAATAACCATCAAACCGCTCCGTATGGCAGTTATAATATAGCTTTTGCGCAATTGTAGAAAGCGATTGTTACTGGAAAAAACATCGTTTTCGGTTTGTTTATTTATTGAGGTTTGACTATCAGTTTGGTTGTTAAAAATCTGACCCTCAGGTTGTTCATCTCCGTAAAGCACCCGCCAATTTTCTTTGTCTCGATCAGTGCGGGCAGTTTCTGGTTTAAAGCTGTGTGAATCAGTTTGGTGAAAGGGATTAAAACTACGATCTATCGAAATGGATGGAGGATTCACCGGACGATTTGCCCTGCTGATTTCACCAAAATCAATTTTAGTTTCATTTGGCTCATCAAAGTCGATCATGGGCGACAGATTGTGCTGTCCAATCGTTTTTTTTACTGCTGCGTGCAAAATGGCATAAATGAGCTTGGTATCCTGAAAATTTACTTCTGTTTTTGTAGGGTGAATATTGATGTCTATTTCAGAAGGATCTACTTGGATATTAATAAAATAAGTAGGAAAACTGTCTTTTGGTAATAGCTCTTGAAATGCATTTTCGATGGCATGATGCAGGTAGGGATGCCGGATATATCTTTCGTTGACAAAGAAATACTGCTCGCCGCGTGTCTTTTTGGCATAAACCGCCTTGCCAATAAATCCCTGGATGTTAACAGTATCTGCTTGTTGCGACACAGGTAGCAGCCTTTCGTTGTACGCATTACCAAACAAACCAACGATGCGTTGTTTCAGATTGCCGGCATTGAGGTGAAAAATTTGTTTGTCGTTACTAACCAGACTAAAAGATACTTCAGGGTGCATCAGGCTTACGCGATGGAACTCTTCCACGATGTGCCTCATTTCGGCGGGATTGGATTTCAGGAAGTTGCGTCGGGCAGGAACGTTAAAAAATAAATTTTTAACTGCAATCTGAGTGCCATCCTTCATGGCTACCGGCGTTTGACTTTTAACAACAGAACCTTCAATATTTATTTGAGTACCAAGCTCATCTTCATTACGCTTTGATTTTAATTCAACCTGAGCAATGGCAGCAATACTTGCCAGCGCTTCTCCGCGAAAACCCATGGTACGAATAGCAAACAAGTCATCGGCTTTCTGGATTTTAGAAGTGGCATGACGTTCAAAACTCATGCGTGCATCAGTTTCGGACATCCCGCATCCGTTATCAATCACCTGTATCAGGGTTTTTCCGGCATCTTTAACAATCAGCTCGATCTGTGTGGCGCCAGCATCCAACGCATTCTCAAGCAGCTCTTTAACAGCCGATGCAGGCCGTTGGATTACTTCGCCCGCAGCAATTTGATTGGCAACGGAATCGGGTAGAAGTTTTATGATATCTGTCAGCATTCCAGCAGTTTAGATCGTCAGTCCGAAAGCACGGATAAGGTTATCAATAAAATCGGTAAAGAAGATAACATAAATGCCCAGCAGCACAACAGAACCATAAATGATGAAACTTGTTCGTTTGTACTTGTCTTCAAAGCTGGCCGGATTTTGTTTACGCCATCTGGCTGACATACGCATTCTTCTGGCTTCCTGTTCAGTAAGCTTGGCTTCCAGGCCCATCTCGGCTTTGCGCCGTTCAAGAGCTTCTTTGTCCGCATCATAATAACGCGGACGATAGGAAAATCTTCTGGGCTTATTGGTTCTGAATAAGATAAATCTCATGGTAGCACTATTTCTTTGCTGATTCAACAGACAAAAGTATCCATAATTTTTGGGAATGTGAGACAGTTGCCTTCCTTTTTGTACTTTTGAGCTATCAAAAATAATGCTAAAAAAATCATGCATTCATGAAGGTTGATCAGCTTGATAAGCTTATTGTTGTGGGTGACCGTGTGTTGATAAAACCAAAATCTTCACCAGACAAAACAAGAACAGGTTTGTTTTTACCGCCCGGATATGCTTCCAAGGAAGACATTCAAACTGGTTATGTGGTAAAATGCGGGCCTGGCTACCCGATTCCACTTCCACAGGATATTGATGCCGAACCCTGGAAGCAACAGAATGGCGAATTAACGCGCTATCTTCCTTTACAGGCTCAAGTGGGGGATAAGGCAATTTTTTTGCAGAAAGGAGCGATAGAAGTACATTTTAATGGCGAAAAATATTTTATCGTTCCCCATCATGCCATCCTTTTATTGGAACGTGAAGATTTTCAATGATATGGCAGCGAAAAAAGTATTCTTAAGAATTTGCATGAGTTACTTTTTTCTCCTGTTCATTATGGTGGGGTGTAAGTTCACTACGCCTGAGAATAAGCATAGTGTCACTAATAATTTAATGCGACATGCCCAAATGATTAAAGCTGAACAAGTTGAGGCTGGAATCTTGTTAGAGATACACGCTCCCTATGCAAATGATGTAACCAGTTATTTGTTGCAGGATTCGAATGCAGAGATTCCTGATGAATATGCAGAAATTCAGAGAATTATAACTCCTGTTAATGGTTTAATTGCGCTTTCATCAACACAATGGGCTCCACTTTTGAAGATTGGGAAACAGCAAATTATTTTGGGCATTTCTGAGGCAGACTTTGTGTATGATAGTGTGATGAAGGAGCTGCTGGCAAAAGGATCTGTAGAGGATGTAATGAAAAATGGCCAACTGGATTTTGAGAAGACAATTAGTTTGCAGCCTGAATTGATTTTGTATTCACCAGGACCGGAAGGCAGTCTGGATCAATTGAAACGAACAGGAATTCAGCTTTTTATGTGGCCGGATTATTTCGAAGACAGTCCTTTGGGCCGGGCCGAATGGCTAAGGGTGATTGGATGGCTTACTGGAGAGGAGGAAACTACTGAAAATTGGTTTAATCGCATTGAGAGTGAATACTTTGAGCTGAAATCTTTAATCAAGGATACTGTACAAAGAGTTACGATCATGTCAGACAAGGCCTTTAATGAGCAATGGTATGTTCCGGGAGGGAAAAGCTATCTGGCAACGATTTTTAAGGATGCCGGAGCTGATTATATCTGGAAGGAAAACAGTGCTACCGGTAGTGTTGCCTTGGATATAGAAACCATTATTTCGCAAGCCTCAGAGGCTGATTTCTGGCGGATTGCCCATTTCACGGATGCATCTTATTCTTATGAGGATTTGAAGAAGGAAAATGAGATTTACGCAGGATTCAAATCCTTTCAAAACAGAAAGATCATTTTTTGTAACACCTATAAAACAGCTTATTTCGAAACAAGTCAGTTTCAACCTCAGGTGGTTTTAGCGGATTTTATTGCTATTTTTCACCCCCATTTATTACCTGATCACAAACCAGTTTATCATCAATTATTAAAACAGGAAACCCATGTCGAATAAGCGATTGGTAAGTATTTTTTTGCTGATTGGTTTGGGAATCATCCTTTTGATGATGGCAAACATATTATGGGGATCGGTATTGATTGAACCACAGAAAGTTATACAGGTTTTATTTTCTGACGAAAAGGGATTTACCGGCGAATCCCTAATAATTTGGGATTACCGAATTCCACAATTGTTAGTGGCAGTTTTTGCTGGTGCTGGTCTGGCAGTAGCCGGATTATTGTTACAAACTTTGTTTAGAAATCCGCTTGCTGATCCTTCCATTTTGGGTATCAGCAGTGGTGCCAGCCTGGGCGTAGCTTTGCTATTGTTTTTGAGCGGGAGTTTTGCCGGATCGCTTATCTCATCATTGGGCTGGATAGGAAATTTAGGTATTAGTTTGGCTGCCATGGCTGGAGCAGTGGCTGTATTATTCTTTTTAATGGCTGCCAGCTCCAGAGTAAATCATATCGTAAGCTTGTTGATTATCGGAATAATGATTGCTTATCTTGCAGGATCCATAACAGGCTTATTGCGCTTTTATAGCCGTAAAGAGGATATTCAGGCATTTGTTATTTGGGGAATGGGAACGTTTTCAGGTGTTAGCAGGGCACAAATTCCTTATTTTGTAACGGCCATTTCCATTGGATTGATCTTCAGTGTATTTTTATCTAAATCATTGAATTTGTTATTGTTAGGAGAAAGGTATGCGGAGAACCTGGGTTTAAATACTCACTTGATTACCCGAATAGTCATTTTGCTTGCAGGATACCTCACTGCCATAATCACAGCTTATGCCGGGCCTATCGCATTTATTGGTCTGGCAGTGCCTCATATTGCACGTAACTTATTCAAAACCAGTAATCATTTAGTGCTGATTCCGGCCTCTATAGGAACAGGAATCATCCTGGCACTTGTATGCAATTTAATAGCACGACTGCCCGGAATAGAAGGAAGCTTACCCATAAATGCAGTTACTTCCCTTATTGGTGCCCCATTTGTAATTGCTGTCATGCTGCGTCAGCACAGATCCAATTCACTAGTATCATGACAGAAATGTTAAAATTGCATCAATTGCAAATTGGTTATAAGGCTCAGGGTAAACACAAAGAGGTCGTTGCCTTAACTCCTCCTATCGAAGCCCTGGTAAATAAAGGAGAAATGGTAGCATTGAGTGGCCCTAACGGAGCCGGAAAGTCAACATTGTTCAGAACCATTGCCGGAATGCAGCCTGCCCTGAATGGCCGCATCGAAATTGCAGGTAAAGCATTGAAATCTTTGAATTTACATCAGTTATCCAAACTCTTAAGCATTGTTTTCACTGATCGAATATCAGAAGCGTATCTAACTGTTTTCGATCTTGTGGCTACCGGTCGTTATCCTTATATCAACCAGTGGATGAAGATGAACCAAGCTGACAAACAAATCATAACTGAAAGCATGGAAATGGCTGGTATAGAACAGTTTGCATCCAGATTGTTTAGAAGTCTTAGTGATGGCGAAAAGCAGAAAGTTTTGATTGCTAAGGCTTTGGCACAAGACACCCCATTAATTTTGTTTGATGAGCCTGCTGCGTTTTTGGATTATCCAAGCAAGTTAAATTTGTTGAAACTTTTAAAGAAATTAAGTGCTGATACTCAAAAGACAATACTTTTGAGCTCACATGATTTGGATATGATTTTGAAACACGTTGACACACTTTGGTTGATGGCACCCAAATTACCACTCATATCCGGAACACCAAAGCAAATGATCGAAAACAAAACTATTGATCGTTATTTTGGATTGGCTTATGAAGGTTAAAACTGAAAATGATAATAACCAATATTCAGAATATTACATAACTTATTCAAAATGAAAATAATATCAATAAAAAATCTGATAATTATACTTATGATGACTGCCTGTAATTCCTCTAAGATACAAGTTGATTTGATCGTTCATAACGCGACAATTTATACCGTTGATTCTGCTTTTTCGAAGCAGCAGGCATTTGCTGTTGCCGATGGAAAGTTTGTTGCAGTTGGTAGCTCGGCAGAAATTTTAAACACATATACTTCAGAAAAAATTACAAATGCTGAAGGCAAAGCTGTTTTTCCAGGATTTATTGACGGCCATTGTCACTTCATGGGTTATGGTGAAAATTTGATCAGGTATGCCGAACTAGCCGGAAGTCAATCATTTGAAGAGGTGATAGAAAGGCTGGAATCGCATGAAGCATCAAATACGTCCGATTGGCTTTTGGGCAGGGGCTGGGATCAGAATCGTTGGCCCGAAAAGCAATTTCCGGATAATGCCATGCTAGAGAAGCACTTTCCTGGAAAAAAGGTATTTCTGATAAGAATTGATGGACATGCCGCCCTGGCCAGCAAAGCAGCCCTCGAAGCAGCTGGAATTGATGAAAAAACTATTATTGAAGGTGGTGAGGTGCAATTGCATAAAGATGGTTCCCCAAGTGGGATTCTTATTGATAATGCGGAAGAACCCGTGAAAAAATTGATCCCAACATTGACCGAACAGGAACAAATCAAAGCGCTGTTAGCTGCACAGGACTCATGCTTTGGCAAAGGTTTGTCAGGTGTTGTTGATGCAGGTTTGCCGCTTTCAAAGATTAAGTTGATTGACCGCCTGCAGAAGGAGGGAAGCTTAAAAATGAAAATCAATGCCATGCTTGATCCTGACAGCCTTACCCTGGACTATTTTATGCCGAGAGGTCCTCAATTTGGTGAGAGGCTTTCCATTACTGCTGTTAAGCTGTATGCCGATGGTGCCTTGGGTTCGCGAGGAGCCTGGCTGATTGAACCCTATAATGATGCATCAAACAGCTATGGAATCAAACTTTTTGCCGATGAGTTTTATGAAGATATTTGCAAACGTGCATTTGAAAAAGGTTTTCAGGTGAATACCCACGCCATTGGTGATGCTGCAAACCGTTATGTTTTAAATCTTTACAGTAAGTTTTTGCCAGAACAAAATGACCGCAGATGGCGTATCGAACATGCTCAAATTGTACATCCTGACGACTTTGAAATGTTTGGTAAATTCAAAATCATTCCTTCAATTCAGAGCACACACGCAACTTCGGATATGCTTTGGGTGCCAGATCGCATTGGAAATGAGCGAATAAAAGGAGCTTATGCACAGCAAACACTTTTAAATGAAAATGGATGGCTGATCAATGGAACTGATTTTCCAATTGAGGATGTTGACCCCTTAAAAACCTTTTATTCAGCTGTTTTCAGGAAAAACAGCCAGGGTATTCCTGCCGAAGGATTTCAGATGGAGAACGCTCTAACTCGCGAAGATGCTTTGCGTTCCATTACCATTTGGGCTGCCAAAGGAATTTTTGAGGAAAATAGCAAGGGCAGCATTGAAATCGGAAAAGCAGCTGATTTCGTTGTTTTGGATACGGATATTATGAAAGCTGATGAAGATCAAATACTTGAAACAAAGGTGATTACTCTTTGTGTTTCTGGTGAACTGGTCTATGAAAAATAAAAAGAGGTCACCTAAGATAAGATGACCTCTCCATCATGAAAAAACCAATTGAATCCGGTCTTATTGGCCGGATTTATTGGTTAGCCAGGCAATTATGCTTTCATCATAAGGATCGGTGCGCGGTTTGACCACCTTTACCAGCTTTCCGTTTTCATCAATCAGATATTTTTGAAAATTCCAGCCGACGCTTGAATCTTCAAAACCATTTTTTTCTTTACTTGTCAACCATTCGTAAAGTGGATGAATATCATCACCTTTAACAGAAATTTTCGACATCATTGGAAAGCTGACACCATAATTGAGGGTACAAAATTCTTTGATCTCTGCTTCGGTTCCCGGCTCCTGATTCATGAAATTATTGGCCGGAAATCCAATGATTACAAAGCTTTCAGAACCATATTCCTGATAAAGCTTTTCAAGTTTTTCGTACTGTGGTGTCAGGCCACACTTGCTTGCAGTGTTTACCACCATTACTTTTTTGCCTTTTAAACTGGACAAAGAAAATTCGTTTCCATCAATGTCTTTCACCACAAAATCGTAAAAACTACTTTGTGCCATCAGACCAAAAGTGCATAAAAATGTTATAATCAAGAAGGTAAGTCTTTTCATATTTAGATTATTTGTACTAGATAAACAAGATTTACGATGGATTGTTTTTAACAGCGAATCGAAATTTTTAAACCTTGAGCCCACTCTTAAAAGTCAAAGAACTGCTGTTTTTAGCTTTTTGCCCCCTATTCCTAAAGGGAGAACGCTAAAAATCAACAGTTTTAAAAAGTTCACTTTAGGAGATTGAGGGTGCTTGACTCAAACTTAAAGTGTAAAGGGACTTGTACAACAGCTTTTTGTAATTTCGCATCAAAATTGCAGCATGGCCTTGCCACGTCTAAATCCTGACGAAAAACGTACTTTTTATTTACACACCACCTATGCAACCATCGAAGGGTTTGTGTTGGGAATTTTAGCACTCAACGAGTTTGTATTTCTAAAAAGCATGCAAGGCAGCAATTACCAGATGAGCCTGCTTTTTCAGTTTAGTATGGCTGTTTTTATCTTACTTTTCATCATGAACGAATGGCTCAAACGGGTTAGCAATCGAGCTGTTCTTCTGCGCAAGACTGCTTTGATAACACGAGTGCCACTACTCGCACTTGCGTTTTTCCCATCAGAAGCGTCAGCCTATATAAATTCTTCGATCTTTCACTTTGTTTTTCTTGGAATTTTCCTGATCTATTATCTTGGTGCACTGGTGATTAACCCAACTATTAATTTCTTATTGAAGAATAATTATGAACACCAGCATTTTGGAAAATTATACAGCTATGCTACCTCTGTGAATAAGATTGTGATGCTGCTAATCACTTTTGTTTATGGGGTTTTGCTCGATCAGAATTATTATATTTTCAAATGGAGTCTGCCTTTGGCCGGATTATTGAGTATGATTGGATTATGGCTGCTTTCATTGATACGGATTGAAGAGAGAGTCGTGCTTTACAGGCAAAATTTTTGGACTTCCGTAAAAGCATCTGCAAGAGACATGATTCAAATATTGAAAACCAACAAACCTTATCGACATTTTGAAATTGGTTTTATGTTTTATGGTTTTTCGTTTATGGTATCTGTAACGGTGATTGCAATTTTCTTTTATGAAGGGCTGGATTTGAATTACAGCAGTGTGGCTTTTTATAAAAATGCATATAATATATTGGCAATCTTATTGTTACCTTATTTTGGAGGATTGCTCGGAAACCTTGATCCACGTAAGTTTTCGGTTTTGACCTACAGCTCTATTTTTCTTTACATTTTCTTTTTAATGCTAACAATTTGGATTCCGGTCTATACCGAAATTGCAGGCATCAAATTGTATTATGTTCTCATTTGCTATATCCTTGCACATGGGGTTTTTGCTGCAACAATGGTGTTGTTATGGAACATTGGTTCGGCTTATTTTTGCAGGGCAGAAGAAGCGGGTACTTATCAATCAGTACATCTGTTTTTAACCGGATTCAGGGCACTTTTTGCACCCACCCTTGGCGTATTTTTTTACGAAAAATTTGGCTTGATCACAACTTTTACCGTAGCATTAGTTTCGTTGGCAATAGCCATAGGAGTAAATGTTTGGTCTTACCAAAATGAAAAGAAAATCCCGGCAGTTTGATTTGTTTAGTTTAGTTTCTGCAGGTCAAATTCAGTGAAATCAAAGTCAGGATTATCCAAAAATATTTCCATACCGGTGACTTGTCCTTTGCGGTCTATCTCAAAAGTCACATACCCTTTTGGTAAAGAAGGTAAGGCTTCGAATTCAATCTGGAAGGTATCAAAATGCCAGTGCTTTAAGGCTGCAAAAAATTGAGGACTTCTGGCAAATTGAAGTTCCAGTTGATCGTTATTCAAGGTGATGGTTATGGTGTCATAAATTTTTCCTCCATAAATTCCTGCGAATTGATCGAGTAGGAGAGAAGGCTTGGTATTTAAAATACGTTTAGCTTCTTCAGCCAAAAGTTGTTCCTTTTTTCTTTCCTCATTTTTTTGGATCATTTGCTGCAAATCATCGTTCCAGTTTCGCTTCTTTTCAACATTTAAAAGTTCATCAAGTGTGTGATAATAAAGCGGATAATATAAAGTGGAGAGGGCATTTGTCATGATTACCACTCCCACATTAGCTTCCGGAACAAAAAACGTTTGGCTGATCATCCCGTCATAACCACCATTGTGTCCTATCACTTTATATCCATTGTAATCCATTAAAGACCAGCCTAAACCATAACTTTTGAAATTAGTTTCGGGAAACATAGCCATTGATCCGGGCGAAACATCAATAATTGTCCTGGGCGACCATAGATCGAATAATTGACGTTTGCTCACCAAAGTATCCTGACCGAAAACACCTTTTGACAGATTCATTTGCAGCCAGTTAGCCATATCATTGGCACTTGAAATGAGTGAGCCGGCCGGACCCATATTGTCCCAGTCAAGCCAGGGAATTTGTCTCAGTTCACCGTCAACATAGGTGTGAGGTTGCGCAATATTGTCACGATTGTGCAGGTCAGAAACATGCAGGGTCGAACGCTTCATGTTCAGTGCATTAAGGATTCGATTCTGAATAAAATCGTCCCAACTTGTGCCTGTAATGGCCGGGATTAGTTCACCGGCAGTAATGAACATAAGGTTTGAATAACCAAAATGCTCCCTGAAACCATAAACTGGTTTTAAATACTGGATTTTTCGAATGATTTCTTCTCTTGAATATGTGCTTCCATACCAGATCAGATCGCCCGAAAAAGTTTTGAGACCACTTCGGTGACTTAAAAGGTCTTCCACTGTCATTTCTGAAGTGACATAGGGATTGTACATCTTGAACCAGGGCAAAATTTCGACCACTTTCTGGTTCCACCTAATCTTTCTTTCGTCTGCCAGCATGGCCAGTGCTGTACTTGTAAAAGATTTGGTGTTACTTGCCAGCGCAAAAAGTGTATTGGCGTCAACTGCCTGACGGGTTGTGATATCAGTTACACCGTATCCTTTTGATAACCAGACTGAATCATCACTAACAATAGCAATAGCCATGCCGGGAACATTCCAATCAGTCAGTGCTTTTTGATAAATGGAATCCAATTTTTGAATGCTGTGATCGCTCACTTGTGCCTTATTAAAAAGGAAAAGAAGCGAAAAAGTAAATGTTAACAGTGTTTTTAAGTTTTTCATTTTATTCAGTATTAAAATTTTTATGCTGGATGATTTCAGCAATTTTGGGTAATAAACTTGCGGAGGAGCCTCTGAGTGAGAGGTCAACGATTGATTGGGTGAAATGAGTTTTATCTGTATTAATTTCAATCACATAAGCACCATTATGAGCGGCAAGTAAAGGTAATTGATTGGCAGGTGCTACTTCGCCGGATGCACCAATCAATAGAATTAAATCACAATTCTCCACTTCGTTAAGTGATTCATTTGCTGCCTGTTCGGGAATGCGTTCACCAAAAAATATAAAGTCAGGTTTCAGTTTTCCATTACAATTTGGGCAAATTGGTGCTTTTGCATTAAAAACCCACTTTTTCACTTCAAATTCCTGCCGACAATCCAAGCAAATCAGGCGTTGTGCATTACCGTGGTATTCAATAACTTTTGCACATCCTGCCTGCTGATGGAGGTTGTCGATATTCTGGGTAATCACATTTTTGATGATGCCTGATGCTTCCCAGGCTGCCAGGGTTTCATGTGCAGGATTAGGAAATTTATCACTTAAAAAATCGTAGAAAATGGCTTTGATTGCCTGCCAGGATTGTTCGTAATTACTCAAGAAATATCTGATATCCAGCACAATGGGATCGTAAGTATTCCAAATTCCTCCTTCACCTCGAAAAGGTGGAATGCCACTCTCCGCAGAAATACCGGCACCTGTGAAAGCAATGGCATGTTTTGCCTCAATTATTCTGCGTGCAGCTTCAGCAATAAAAGGATTTGAGATTTGCATCAATAGGGGATCTTTTGTTCGCTTTCGATCCACTGTTCGAATACCTTTACAGCTTGCGGCCTCATTAACTGAACACTACCTATGTCGCGCTTTTCAGGCTTCAAAGGTACCTGATTGTAAATATAGGAATCATCAAATCCGGCATTTGCAGCATCTTCTCTGGTTGCAGCAAAATAGAGTTTTTTTACTCTTGACCAATAAATAGCTCCCAAACACATGGGGCATGGCTCACAACTGGCATATACTTCACAATCTTCTAATTGATAGGAGTTCAGATTTTTACAAGCATCACGAATGGCAACAACTTCTGCATGGGCTGTTGGATCATTCGTTGATGTTACTTCATTTGAGCCTTTTCCAACCACTTCACCATTTTTTACAATCACCGCTCCAAAGGGTCCGCCTTTTCCGGTTAGTAAATTGGAAGCAGCCAGGTCAATGGCCATCTGCATAAATTTATCCCGATTCATAGGTTCGTTTTGCATGAAAAATTATTTTGTGTAAAATTACGAAAAGCAGGTGATTTAATAATCACAAGGTTAACCGAACATTTCGCGTTTGATTTTTTCCCCAATTACCACATAAACTTGGTTGATCAACATAATTGTTTAATAAGCTGACAAATTCATCGCGCATGATTGCATAGGCCCCGAGACTTTTTAAATGCTGTGTTTCCTGCTGGGCGTCAATGAGTTTGAAATTATTCTGATTCAGAAATTCGATTAAATGATAAAAGGCAAGTTTAGAAGCATTTGATACCTTATGAAACATGGATTCACCAAAAAATACCTGTCCGATAGCCAAGCCATAAAGCCCGCCAACAAGTTTTTTATCCATGAAAATTTCGAATGAATGTGCAAATCCGGCTTTATGAAGGGCTACAAATCCATCGGTCAGATCAGGCGTAATCCAGGTACCGTGTTCGCCTTTTCGGGGGTTGAACGCGCAATTGATCATAACATTTTCAAAACAAGTATCTATTCCGAGGCTGTAATTAGCTTCACGTACAAGTTTAATTAGGCTTTTCGAAGCTGTAAAATCTTGTGGCCTGAGCACCATTCTTGGATCCGGCGACCACCACATCACCGGCTCACTTTCTACATTCCAGGGAAAGATTCCTTTAGAATATGCCAGAAGCAAGTTTCCCGGACTAACTGTACCACCTATTGCCAGTAGTCCGGCATCATTGGCCTGATCAACCGGAGGGAAATCAAGATCAAAGCTAAAGAGCATAATATAAGTCTAAAATAATCAGTGGTTTAGATAGTCCCAATTTAACTAATTGTTTACCTAAGTAATAATTCTGATTAAGGATTCGGATCAAAAGTATTTAAAGCTTCCCCAATCATATGCACTACTTGATTGATTTCGTCAGAAGTGATTGTCAATGGTGGAGCGATCCTGAAAGCATGAGCATGAAAAAGAAATTGATCGACAATCAAATGATGTTTCTGCAAATGCTTCAAAAACTTTCCGATAGGGATATTTGGCTGAAGCTCAACTCCAAGCATCAGGCCTTTTCGGCGAATTGTTTTGATAAACGGATGATCTTGAATCGCTTCCTCAAAGATTTTTCCTTTGGCATCGGCTTGTTCGATGAGTTTTTCATTTAATAACACTTCGAGTGATGCCAGTGCTGCTGCACAACTTACTGGATGACCACCAAAGGTTGTGATATGGCCCAATTCGGGTTTAAAAGTAAGGGTTTTCATCATAATCCTGGAAGCAGCAAATGCACCCAATGGCATTCCACCTCCCATTGCTTTTGCCATGCAAAGAATATCGGGAGTTACATTGAGTTGCTGAAAAGCAAACAAACTTCCGGTGCGACCAAATCCCATCTGGATTTCGTCGAATATCAACAAAGTTCCTGTTAGGTCGCAACGGTTTCGGAGTGCCTGTAAAAATCCTTTTTCAGGTAAAATAATGCCTGCTTCAGCCTGTATGGGTTCGATCAAAACACAGGCTGTTTTCTGAGTGATATGATTGAGTTGTTCAAAATTATTGAACTCGAGCTGTTTTACGGCGGGCAAAAGCGGTCTGAAAGCACCTTTAAGTCCCTCGTGTCCAAGCATTGACAAAGCTCCGGCGGTGCCACCATGATAGGCATTTTTAAAGCTGATCATTTCTGCCCTGCCGGTAATACGTTTGGCAAGTTTTAATGCTCCTTCGATGGCTTCGCTCCCTGAGTTTACAAAGAAAATACTCTGTAGTTCTTCAGGTAATAGTTCTGCAAGTTTCTGAGCCAGTTTAATTTGCGGCGACTGCACAAACTTACCATAAACCATGGTATGCATATATTGATCAAGCTGATGCTTTATGGCACTTACCACATGGGGATGCAGGTGACCCGTGTTGCTTACCGAAACCCCTGAAACAAGATCGACATAGGCTTCACCTTTATCATCAAACAGAAAAATGCCTGCTGCTCTTACAATTTCCAATGGATCGTTAACAACGGAAGGCAAACCAAGGTATTGACTGAAAAGTTGACGATTGCTAAGCATTACTTTTTTTAGCAAAGCTAGAAATTTTAGTAGTGAGAACCATTCTGTTTTTCACCGTAATGCCAAAATCCGTTATTTTGTACTTCAGATTTAATTTAAAAAGCACCTATTTTGCCATGCAAAGTTTAGATCAAAAAGTTGTAATAATTACCGGAGCATCTTCCGGAATTGGTGAAGCTCTTGCATTTGAAGCGGCTTCGAGAGGAGCCAGTTTGATGTTGGCAGCGCGTAACATCAAAAAACTTGAAGCTCTTGGCCATTTATTGGAAAAAGAAAACACAAAAGTAAAAGTTTGTGAAACAGATGTTTCGGTAATGGAAGATTGCGAACGACTAATTGCTGAGACACTAAAAGCCTATGGCAAAATTGATGTGCTGATCAACAATGCAGGCATATCGATGCGTGCACTTTTTGTAGATACCGATCCGGCGGTTATTCATCGTTTGATGAATGTAAACTTTTGGGGTGCAGTGTATTGCACTAAGTTTGCACTGCCTTACCTGCTCAAACAAAAAGGTAGTGTGGCAGGGATTTCTTCAATTGCCGGCATAAAAGGTTTGCCAGCCCGTACTGGCTATTCAGCGTCCAAATTTGCGATGCTGGGCTTTATGGAATCTTTGAGAATAGAGAATCTGAAAACCGGATTACATGTTTTGATGGCTTTTCCCGGTTTCACAGCATCCAACATCCGCAACACTGCCCTGGCAGCTGATGGCAGTCAGCAGGGCGAATCACCACGAGATGAATCGAAAATGATGACGGCTGAAGAAGTGGCTGTTCATGTACTTGATGCTATTGAAAAACGCAAAAGAACACTTGTACTAACAGCTCAGGGAAAATTAACAGTTTGGTTGAATAAGTTTTTTCCGGCCTGGGTTGATAAGCTTGTTTTCAATCATATGGCCAAAGAACCGGATGCACCTTTTAAAAAGAATTGAGTATCTATTGGATTGAAATATTGCCGGCTTTATTCATGAAATAAGCTATTTTTTCAAGTTTTGTGATCATGTCGTAGTTTTCTACATAAATATGTGGCGGCAATTGCAGCAGGGCCGAACTAAAGTTGAGGATTCCCAAAACCCCGGAATGGGCTAAAATTGTACTGATTTCTTTTACGTAATCGAGTGTGACAGCCACAACACAAATTTTAATTCCTGATTTGTTAATCACTGTGGGCAGGTTTACCATATTATAGCATGGAATATCCTCAATTTGATTGCCAGTCTGGCTTCCAAATCTAAATGTAGCAGCAACCTGCAATCGGGCATCGTTTTGGTTGAAATATTCATAAACTGCCCGTCCAAGCTCGCCAATTCCAATAAAAGCCACTTTTTCGGTTCTATCCGGGTCAATTGCTTCATTAATTTTTTCGACCAGCTCGCTAATCACATAACCTTTGTGCAAATTTCCTTCAACGCCAATCAGCATCAGGTCGCGTCTTACTGTTGCAGCATTCGTTTTCAGGAATCTGGCCAGGTTATGCGAAAAAATATAAGCATGATCCAGGTATTGATAGTTTAACAGTATGCGCCGATAGAGGCTCAAACGTTCGACGGTCCGTTCTGGTAACAATGGTTTCATTGCCGTATGCGGTTAAGATTTAATCGATAAATCAGCCCGCCTCTCAGTTGAAAAGAGCGATGCATCAGGTTTATCATGGTCGGATTTAGGAACACGCTCTGAAATCCGACTTGCATATTGCCTTCCAGCAAGATTGCCATTTTATTGCTTAACACATAGGTGCCGCCAATACCAAGCATTATTCCGGCATCATAGGTGTTTATAATATTCTCCGTTTCACCACGGTAAACAATTCTAAACAATCCGGGTTCGATGTTGTTGTCGAGATGATAAAAGGGGAGACCCTCTACCGGATCGATGTAAAGTTCCTCATATCCATATTGATAGGATGAAAGCAGAAATGAATAATACAAACCACCTTTAAAGTTAAAGGCAAACTTATTGGTTGATTTACTGTATTGAAACAGAAGTGGAAAAGTTAAATAATAGTTGGAATATGTAATATTGTATTCGTAGCTGCATGAATAG